>JAJNAU010000129.1 GCA_021462625.1 Shewanella sp. | reverse complement strand
ATCTTCACAAGTATGTAGGCTGGTTAAGGTGGTTTGAGCAAACGGAAAAGTCAAAGCAAACAATTGAGCAGTTTTTGACGGATATGTTTGTCACCACTCAGCTTCAACAAAGCTCGCTAACTTAGCCGTAACTACGGTTATGCTTTCATGCATGATTAGGTATTAGGTTCTGCAGGTATTGATATTTGGATACCGGAAATCCGTGATTGTGAGGCGACGCCAGCTGACAATGGCTGGCGTGATAGACCAGAGGGAGCATCAGAGTTGTTTGATGGCCCAGCTCATAAACTGCTTACGGGTTTCTTCGCTTGCCTGCAGCCACCAGTATTGCAGCATTTGCTCGGCATGGGCAGCACTGTCAGTCGTTGTTGCCTGAGTGTCGGCTGGTGCAGCAGCTGTGCTCACCTGACTGTATTGTCCTTGGTCAGGCTGCGATGCAGGGGCTACGACAGCCGCCGAGGTCGCCACTACCGCCGCGTGGTTCAGGTTAACGCCTGTGTTATCTCCCAGCAGGCGGGAGAAAAAGCTGCTCTGTTCCAGATTGGTGTATTCCACACTGTAAGCGACTTTACTACTGTTATCGGAAATGATTTCTACCTGAGGGGCTTTGGCAAACTTCTGTGGATATTTGACCTCATTAGCACCTGCCGGCTTGAGGCGATATTCTCCGTCTTGTGTTGCCATCAAAGTTACAATAAAGGGCGCTGATTTGACAAAACTCTGACCGTCAGTGAAGTCATCCTCGACCATTTCGTTGTAGCGGATGGCGATTTTGTGCTCTCCGGGGGCCAGAGCAAGTTCCGCTTTGTGATTGAAAACACTGGACTCAATGGTTTGTCCATCCATGGCCAGATATTCAAAGCTCATGGGGATGGTCAGATTGCCGGCTAAGGCGGAGGCCGGGCTAAAGAGTGCCAGCATTGCGGTCACAGGCAGTAACGATTTCATTCTTGCTCCTTTAACGGTTGTAATCTCGGAAAGGCCGTTCCAGCAACTGGATGCGATCTTCGATATAACTGATGGCCTGACGACATTTTCCCAAGCGGCGATGCATCGCCAGTATTTCCTGTTGGTGCTTGATTTTGTCAGCATTGGCACAATTATCAAGCCCTGTATTGAGTTCCTCGATTTTTTGCTCGATTCGTTTGGCCCAGTTCAAATGTTTGTTCAATTCTTCATAGAGTTGGTGACTATTTTGCATCACGCTGGCGGCTATCCAGTCAAATCCTGACGACTGGTGTCTGCCGGTCTGTTTGCGTACATAATTGGCTCTTTTGCTGTTCCGGGTCTGGCATATATCTTTCAGGTTCAGTGGAGTTGTGCCCAATGCTCGTTTCAGTGCAACAAACTTATCCTGAATACGCTCACAGGTCAGGCTGATCATCTCGGTGCTAAGACCAAGTTTCAGTTGTCGCTCAAGATTGTCTATTTGCTTGGCGATCTGCCCGATGCAGGGTAGGAGGCGGCCACCACTTTGGATAAACAGTTCATGATTGAAGCGCTCAACATTTTGCAGAAGTTTGCTGTCCTGTGGCGGTAGATTCTGGTCGTGGCGCAATACCTCCTGCTCCAAACTGCGCAGTTGGGTGCGTAATCGACGGATTAATTCAACCTGTTTCAAAGTCAGGCTCTCCAGGTAAGGCTGGCGACTATCATAATCACCATGGTGGTAAACAGCGGCCTAACAAATGGAAGACCAAATAGGATGGCAAATCGAGCCCCGATAAAGGCATCGGGCTTGCTGGCAATACTTGCTTGGAGCCGGAATTCCGGGGTCATAAAGTGTTTGCGGTAATAGGTCCAGGCTGACATGTAGGAGCTGAAACTGGATGCCGGTTTATTGGTGCCGAGTGTCAGATGAGTTAGCAGCCCCAGAGTCAGTAAGTCTGGAATCGATAACAGTCCACCGCTACTGACAACCGCATTGATAAACCCGGCAATAAAGCCAACCGCCGCCAGCGCCAGTATGGCGAGGCTGGATGGGTTACTTAACAGTTCCAAATCAGTTCCTTATGTCCTGTAGATTACTCAACCACCCGGCGGTAAGGCGGCAGCGCGTCCATCAGTGATGCGCCATACCTTTTGCTGATCAGACGCCGATCCAGGATAGTGATGCGGCCATAATCTTGCTCTTTACGCAGTAATCTCCCGCAGCTTTGTACCAGCTTTCGTGACGCATCCGGGATCGTCAGTTGCAGGAACGGATTTCCGCCCTTGAGCTTGATGTACTCGGCATGGGCTTGCTCAACCGGTGAGGTCGGCACAGCGAAAGGCAATTTGGTGACAATTAGATTGGTCAAATAGTCACCGGGCAGGTCAAGACCTTCGGAAAAACTGCCAGTACCAAAGAGGATGGAGCTTTTTCCCGCATCGCATCTTTGTTTATGTTTTTCCAATAGTTGTTGCCTTGGCGCTGATCCCTGAACCAGCAGTGGCTGCTTCAGTTTTCCTTCAAGCAGTTCAACGACTTTTTCCATCTGCCAATAGGAGGCAAACAGCACCAGCGTAGCAGTCTCATCCTCAACCAGCCTGAGAATATGCTCCGCCAGCTCCACCGTATACTGGTCATCTGTTGGCTCAGTGCGCATTTTGGGCAGATACAGGGTGGCGTTATTTTCAAAATCAAAGGGTGACTGCAGCGCCAGGTAGCGACTGCCGTCATTTAAGGACAAGCCGACCTGATGGGCAAAATGCTCAAATCGATTGAGCGCTCTTAAGGTTGCACTGCAAAGCACCACACCGGTCGCTTTTTCCCACAGCATGGATTCCAGCATAAAACCGACTTCTATCGGCGAGGCGCACCAGAGGTAGTCAAGCTGTTTTGCGCCGGTCAGTTGCTCCACCCAACGTGCCAGCGGCGCGCCTTTGCTGCTATCTTCTCTGGCAACCATTTTCCAAAGTTTGGCCAGGTTCTCCAGACGCTGCAGCATAAAGCCGCACTCTGTCATCAAGGTATCAGCCTGATGTTTTGGCAACTCACCGTCTTTGATGGCTTCCGTCAGTACCGACTGCATTTTGTTGAATTGTTTGAGCGCCAGATTGGAGCTGGTGGCCAGATTTTCCGTCAGTGGTTTGATGACTTCTGGTAACTTACCGTGCTCAAATCGTATCCGACCCTCGCCGCTGGCAAATTGGCTGGCCTGGGTGTCGCAGTAGTTGGCCATTTGATTGAGCAAGGTGGTGAGATCCGCTGCATAGTCCTGCAGCATCTGCACCGGTGAGATGATGTGAGTGGTTTTGAGCTGATTCTGCAGTTTAGCACTCAGCTTGACCATCTTCTCTAGCCAATCGGTTGCCCCCCGCAGTGTCGCCTGTGCGCTGGAAAAATCCCGGGCGACGATGGGCAGGTGATGTGCTTCATCAATCACGTAATACATCTCTTCCGGATCAGGCAGAATGATACCGCCCCCCAGTTCGAGATCGGCAAACAGCAGACTGTGGTTGGCAATCAGTACATCCCAGGTGTCTACGTCTTCCCGCGCTTTATGAAATGGACACTGTCTGTGACTGGCATTTTGACGATGGCAGCTGTGTTTATCACAGGCGATTTGCTGCCACAGATGATCCGGTATGGGGGTCTTTAGGGTATCCAGTTCGCCACTCCAGCGACCTTCATGGTAATCCTTGAGTAACGTCTGCAGCATCTCTACCTGACTTTGATCCGGCTTGGTCTGCCACATGGCCATTTGCATGCCGTTGTCAGAGCCGATCAACATTTCTAGTTTTGCCAGACAGACATAACGCTGGCGCCCCTTAACCAGCCCAAACTTAAAATCAAGGCCGGAATGTTGCAGAAAAAAGGGCAAATCTTTATGCAGCAACTGCTCCTGCAGGGCCACAGTGGCGGTTGCGATACACACTTTCTTCTTACTCGCCAGCGCCAGCGGGATGGTGCCCAGAATATAGGAGAGTGATTTGCCGATACCGGTACCGGCTTCCACGACTATGATGCGTCTGTGTTTGTCATATTCCCCTGCCAGTGTTTTGGAAATTTCGGCCACCATATAGTTTTGCTCCCGCCGGGAACAGAAATTTGGCAGGGCCGAAGCAATGGCTTTATAAATGGTACGGATTTGGGTTTTGACGTTGTCAGACAGCATGGGGGCAATTGGTGGTGGAAAGTGCTGTATAGAATAACAGTAAACTTCGTTGGCGGGAATGAGATAAGCCCTCAGCTGTTACTTAAGCTGAAACCCCAGATAAAACCGAAAGTGAAACCTGGGTTGGGGCGCCGGGGATAGCTTGATTTTGCAGGCCATGTTTACTGGTGGTATGTGTGGGAGTTTAGCCAGAAGGCGGCGCCCGCTCGGGCCCCAGCATGCCGTTGAATGCCGGCGATTTTGGCATCAAGTTGGTAGATAAAAAGCAGCTCAGCGTTTCAGTGACCCAGCAACTGTTGGACTCTGGCCTGAAGCAGCGGCAGCAGGGTTTGTTCAAATTTCGGGTGACGTTTTAGCCACAGATTGTTACGCGGGCTGGGGTGGGGCAGCACCATCTTATCTGGCCAGAAGTCTTGCCAGCTCTGTACCGCCCGGGTCACGGTTAACTTACCGGCAGCGGCAAGGTGGTAGTCGATGGCGTATTGGCCGAGGACCAGCGTTAGCTCAATGTTCGTCAGTAGAGGCAGTAATTGTGGATGCCAGGTGGCACAACATTCGGGTCTGGGCGGTTTGTCACCCCGCTTTTTGCCGCCTTTCTCAAAGGTGCCGGGATAGCAAAAGCCCATGGGGACGATGGCAAAACAATCCGGGTTGTAGAAAGTCTCTTTATCGACCCCAAGCCAGTTGCGCAGGCGCTCGCCACTGGCATCATCGAAGGGGCGACCTTTATCGTGGGTTTTGCTGCCGGGGGCTTGGCCGGCAACCAAGATGCGGGCACCACTGCCGGCCTGCAGAATAGGCCGGGCTGGCAGGGGCAGCGCATGCTGGCACAGGGTGCATGCACGAATATCCGCCAGCATTGATGAGAGCTTGTCTCCTTTCATGACAGGCTATTATCCTGCAGTCATCATTAAGCCGGTTTTCTGCACGATCCAGTAAAGGAGCATGCTGAGCGCCGGGATCAGCGCCAGTATTGCCAGCAGTCTGGCTTTCAAATCATTGGCATAACGCAGGGCAACTGCGGCAGTGAATGATGCCATAATGCCAATCGGCGGAATAATCATGGCTGGCAGCATCAATACCAGTGCCCCCAGTGCCAGCCATAGTCCACTGTTTGTACTTGGCTGACGGGCTGATGAACGCAGCATCAAAGGCAGCAGGGCGAAACCGGCAGCAATCAGTATGCCGCCAAGCTTAAGGGTTAAATCCGCTATGCCCGCGTTGTCTTTCAGCGCTAGCACCAATGCTGCCAGCGGCAGCAGAATGCTGATCCCGGCATGAATGCGTGAAAAATCCGAGCGGGCATAGGGACCGGTAAAATAGAACAGCAGCTGCAGCACCAGATTCAGCAGGGTAAAGCTGCCCAATCCCAGAATAATGAAGATGGAAGCCATGGTCCCGGACGGATCAAAGGCAAGGGCCGGTGAACTGGGTAGCATGAGCGCCGTGACGGCGGCCAGAGAAAACGAGAGTATGCGCATTGACTCAATCGGTTGATCTTGGGTCTACCTAAGATCTTGGAAAGCCTGGTTTGAATCAAGTATCAGATTTTTCTTTTTCAGGGAGTTTGAATTTGGTCACAGCCATCCGTCTAAGGAACAGCGTGTTGCGGGAAATTCCCTGCCAGCGAAAGTCAGTTGCTGGTTCATCGGATCCTCTTGCCCATAGTTCAGTTCCGGTTGTTATGATCTCATATCGGGGACGTATTCACACCCTCCTAAACCAAATGCCCTGCTGACGAAAATTGTCGACAATAAGGGCTTGTTGCCGATTGGCCGCTTATGAAACCTATTTGCGGGGAGTCATATCAGTCGGCGTCAGCTTATCTGCTCATGGGGCGAGCCATGATAGACTCAGCACAAATACCTGCTTCAGAGCCCCCGATGAAATCTGCTTTTATGCAAATACTGCACGCCAGAGTGCTGACCCGCCACAGGATCCAGCGAGCTGATGCCTGGTGCTTACAGTATATGGTTCAAACTCCCAGTGGTCCGGCGGTGTTGGAAGTACTGCAGGCCGATTATGTGGCCTTCTGCCATCAATCCGATGTTGATCGGTTGCAGGCATTGGGCGCCCGGTTCAACCAGGTCAAGAACCTGAATTTACGCAGTTTTGCATTGCAGCCCGTAGCTGCTCTTTACTGCGGTGAACACAGAGCCATGGTGGAACTGACCCGTATTGCCATGGATGCGGGTATTGCTTTATTTGAAGGTGATATCCGCCCTCAAACCCGGTATTTGACTGAGCGGTTCATAAATCTTGATTTGCAGGCGCAGGTTATCCGCTCTGCCGATTTTGGTGGTTTGCCCTGTTATCAGTTAATTCGGGCCAAAGCCGGCACACTGCAGATTGAACATTCTGCTGTCTCATTTGATCTTGAGTGCAGTCCGTCAGGAGAGCTGTTCTCGGCAGGTTTCTATTCTGACGCCCATGCCAGCGTGTTAATGGTGGGCGAAGGAGCGACCGCTCACTCAGTATTTAATGAAGCCGGCGGATCCGTTCGCTGTGATGTCAGCGGGTTTGCCGATGAACGCGCGCTGCTGAGAGGCATTGAGGAGTGGTTTATCAAACACGATCCCGATTTTATTATCGGCTGGGCTGTAGTGACATTTGATCTGGCGCTGCTGTATCGAAGGGCAAAGCATTATGGAATGTCGTTGCGACTGGGACGAGGACAGACCTCACTGGGTTGGAAGGTCGCCGATACCTTCAGGCCGGAAACCCTGGATCTTCCCGGACGGGTAGTATTGGACGGCATCGACTGGCTTAAAGCGGCATTCTACCGGTTTGACAGCTACTCGCTGGAGAATGTATCCAGGGCGCTGCTGGGGGAAGGTAAAGCCATTGACAAGGTTGACGATCGGGGTGGTGAAATTGAGCGTCTGTTCGCTTACAACAAGTCAGCACTGGCTTACTACAATCTGATGGATTGTCGTTTGGTATGGGATATCTTCAAAAAAACACAGTTGTTTGAATTTGCGCTGGCACGTTCGGGTATGACCGGATTGGAGCTGGGGCGGGTGGGGGCGTCGGTTGCTGCCTTTAATCATCTTTATCTGCCTTATCTACACCGCGCCGGTTATGTGGCTCCTCAGATGTCGCCGTTTGACGGACTTGAGAGCCCAGGGGGATATGTTATGGATCCCCTGCCAGGTTTGTATAAGGACGTGCTGGTTCTGGATTTCAAAAGCCTGTATCCCTCCATTATTCGGACCTTTCTGATTGATCCCAAAGGTTTAATTGAAGGCATGCAGCAGCAGGAAAGCGACACTGTGCCCGGTTTTCTCGGTGCGCGTTTCAGCCGGGTTTCGCCCATTCTGCCGGAGCTTATCGCTGATCTGGCGGCAATGCGTGAGCAGGCGAAAACCGCAGGCAATGGTCCCTTATCTCAGGCTGTCAAAATCATTATGAACTCTCTCTATGGGGTGCTTGGCTCGAAAGGATGTGTTTTTCGTGATGTCCGTTTGGCCAGCTCCATCACTATGCGCGGTCATGAAATTATGAAACAGACCAAAGCTTGGATTGAGGAGGCTGGTTTTACCGTTATCTATGGCGATACGGATTCGACATTTGTATGGGTGAAGGATGCCAAGCTCCCCATGGATCAGCTGGGACCTGAGCTGGTCAACAGAATTAATCAACAGTGGCGGGAGCGGCTGCAAAGTGAGTTTCAACTGGAGAGTTTGTTGGAGCTGGAATTTGAATGTCATTACCGTCAGTTCTTTATGCCAACCCTTAAGGGATCAGAACTTGGCAGTAAAAAACGCTATGTTGGGCTGAAGCAGGAACAAGGCAAGGATACTCTGGTATTTAAAGGCATGGAGCAGGTTCGCAGCGACTGGACACCATTGGCTAAAAAGGTGCAGCTGGAGTTGTATCAGCGCCTGTTTTCTGGGCAGTCAGCTGTCGCCTACTTACAGGATATTGCCAATCAACTGTATGCCGGCAAGTTGGATGAACAGCTGATCTTCAGTAAGCGATTGAAA
Source organism: Shewanella sp. (assembly GCA_021462625.1). Taxonomy (GTDB): domain Bacteria; phylum Pseudomonadota; class Gammaproteobacteria; order Enterobacterales; family Shewanellaceae; genus Shewanella. The sequence continues at coordinate 655 of JAJNAU010000129.1, read as the reverse complement.
CGAAACACCGCAGATTATACTGCGAAGGCAGCCCCCCATGTAAAAGCTGCGGAAATTCTGGCTCAACGCAGTGCCAACCCAGTCTACAGACGACCTGGTGCAAAAATACGTTATGTGATGACAGTACAGGGTGCACAGCCAGTGGCGTATACCAGTGCCGCCATTGACTATGACTACTACCTGCAACGGCAATTGAAATCTGTCGCAGAGCCGGTTTTGCAGATCATGGGGTTAATTTAGTGATTAAATGCATGGCTTGCGTTTTAGTTGTGTTTTAAGGAAGTTAAATGCGCTGCTTGCCAATGATATTTTCATTATAAAAGTGATAGATAGCGCAAGTTTCTGCTAAATCTAACTTGGGTGACTTCAAAGTGTCTTGCTAATCTGCTGTGGAATCATGGAGATACCAAAACAACGGACTGTATTACATGGATTTAACACAATAGGTTAGACATAGATGAACAAAACTCTCATCGCGGCTGCTGTTGCAGCTCTTACCGCAGCGCCAGCTGCTTCCGCCGTTGAACTTTATAAAGACGCTAACAATGAAGTCTCTTTGGGTGGTTAGAGCTGGATCCCATTGGTTGGACAAATAAACTGATTTATTAAGTGAACAATCCAAGTCATACAGCGAACCTTTGCTTGCTAAAGTACA
>JAJNAU010000128.1 GCA_021462625.1 Shewanella sp. | reverse complement strand
ATGACTGTTAGATACAGACACTGTAACTATATACAGTGTCAACAAGCTTGACTAACTCAGCCGTAGTTACTATATGAAAGCGAAATAGCAAAGGAAAGCCTGGATTGGCCCACTTATTCATCAGGCCATTGGGCGTATACGGCCTCAATCTTCTTAAACGTCTCGGGTTGAAGGAATACATCGACCAACTCAGGATCAAAATGACTGCCAGCGTCCTCTCGAATACGCTCGCAGGTATCTTTCAATGACCAACCCAGCTTGTAGGGACGACGGCTCACCAAGGCATCAAACACATCGGCAATCGCCACGATGCGACCAAACAGTGGAATATCGTGGCCTTTTATTCCCAGCGGATAACCACTGCCGTCCCAGCGTTCATGGTGAGTCAGGGCGATTTCTCTTGCGGCCTGCAACAGCGGAATGTCGTGATCACCAATAATGTCGCTGCCAATTAACGGATGTTGCTTCATCACCTCCCACTCTTCCGGAATGAGCTTACCCTGTTTAAGCAGGATGTAATCCGGTGTACCGATTTTACCAACGTCATGCATGGGCGCGGCGTGAAATAACAGATCGGCCTGACACACAGGTAGCCCTGCAGCCAACGCCAGAATGCGGCAATAGTGGCTCATTCGGATCACATGAAATCCGGTTTCGTTGTCCTTATATTCCGCAGCCCGCCCCAACTTTTCAACGATCAGTCGCTGCGTTTTTTCCAACTGCTCAAGCCGCACCAGGTTCAATTGGTTACGCACCCTGGCCAGTAACCGAGGGGCAGAGACCGGCTTGAGGATATAGTCGACGGCTCCGGCTGCAAATCCTTGTGCTTCATCAGTCTCATCTTCACGAGCCGTCAGAAATATCACGGGAATATCCCGGGTTTTGAGGTCGTTTTTCAACAGCCGACATACCTGATAACCATCCATGCCAGACATCATAATATCCAGCAGGATAAGCTGAGGTTGCTCAGCTTTGGCACGCTCCAGCGCCTCGGGCCCGGATTGCGCAAAGCAGGTTTTATAACCTGCCTGAGTCAGTATTTTTTTACAAAGTGCTAGGTTAGTGGCGACATCATCGACTACTAGGATTAAATCCGGCATGGTTAGCCTCCGTGCCGTCTGGGAAGTTTGATAGTTACAGTGGTTTCCAGCGCTTTGGAAACACAGCTGATGCGGCCACCATGCTTGTCGGCAATCACTGCGGCATTCGCCAGCGCCAGGTTGTGGGCAAAATCACTGCTCTCATCTATTGCAGAGGGGTCAAACAAGGCGGCAAGCTGATTGGCCGCCATCGGCTCTCCCATATCAGTCACGGTCATTAGCACCATATCGGCCTGAGCAAACACCTCCACCACCAACTCGTTGCTTTCCCGTCGCTGGGCATTAAACGCAAATACTGCCCTGAACATTTTCTCCAACAGATTGGTATCACCGGCAATACTGAGATCCGGTTTAGAGTTGAAATGCACATCAACCTTATAAGTCGGGTGTACTTCCTGACACAAGGCATCAAAATACCGTTTGAGCATTACCGCATTCAGCCGTAAGTCAATTTTCTTTAAATGGTAGTACAATAGCAGCTGACTGATGCGTCTTTCTGCCGCGTTCAGTAACTTTGCGGTATCCTGTGGAGCCTTGGTAAGGCTTTGGGTGGCCTCTTTGATATGATTGAGCTCAATAGTCAGCATCTTTATCGACACACCCACGGTTTCCAGCATGGTTGGTTGGGACAGGCGGGCTTCAATGCGTGACAACAGCTCATTTTTGTTAAATGGCTTAGTCACATAGTCCACGGCACCCAAATCGAACGCCCTGAGCTTATCTTCTACTTCATCCAGCGCTGACAGCACGATAACCCGGTTACGCCAGATCCTGTCCCACTTACGCAGTCTGTCGAGCACCCGGTATCCGTCCATATCAGGCATCATGATATCCAGCAACACCACATCATAGACTTCGGTTTCCAGACGCTTAACGGCATCTTTGCCATTCACCGCAAAGGCCACATCATATTCGCTGGTACCCAAAATACTTTTGAGCAACTTAAGGTTAGCCAGTTCATCATCAACAGCGAGTATGCGCGCTTTTTTATCCATGCTCTTCGTCCGCTATTCCACTCAGTTCCCCAGCAATGCGATCGATAATTCCGATTGCTCCCTCAAAATCAAAGTCATCCACAGACTCGGCCAATGCGGCAACATCGCTGTCAACTGCCTGACTTTTCAATCCCTTGAGAACCAGATCAAGCTGTTCATCATCCGGCATACCCCGCTCGAGCATCTCCCGCAGAGCCAGCATTTTTTCCAGCAGTTCATCAAGAGTGAAAGTCTGAGCTGCAATTTCTTTTGCCATCTGCCTGACATTGCCGATAGGCATGGTTTCGATGGCCTGCAACAGGCTGCTGAGATGATCATCCAGCTCGCTGTTTAAGCCGAGTATTTTGGCCTCCTGTTCCTGCTCTTTGATGGCGGACTCAAGATCCTGAGCGGCCTGAAACACAGAAGTCATGCGCAGACCGCCAGATACACCCCGCAACTTGTGAACCAAACCGTGCACTTGCTCCCACTGACGCCGGTGAACCAACTCCGCCACATCACGGCAGAAACTGTTCCATTGTGACGGGAATTGACGCACCATTTTGGTGTACAGCGCTTCGTCGCCCCAATTCTCCAGCGCACCTTCTACATCAATAAACTGGCGCAGATTTTCCAGTGGAGACAACTCGGCAGGGTTGTTGTCTTTACCCGATATTTCCGTGATCTGCGCCGGGCTATCAGTCTGCTCAAAGTCATCAGGCAATACCCTGGACATTTCTGCACGCAGCAACGTAAAATCAACCGGTTTGATGACAAAGCCATCCATCCCGGCCTGACGGCACTTTTCCATATCCTGTCCCATGCCGCTAGCAGTTAGCGCGATGATGGGTGTGGTAATGCCGTTCATTTGATTGTAATTGCGAATCGCATCGGCCGCCTGAAACCCATTCATATTTGGCATATGAATGTCCATAAACACCAGGTCAAACCGCCCCTGCTCGCTTTCATAGGCTTTCACCGCCTGAACACCATCTTCGGCCCAGGTGATCTGGTGTCCTTCCCGCCCCAAGCGGGTTTGCACCAATTCGGCATTCACTGCAACATCTTCGGCCAACAAAATTTTAAGTGGCCGTTTTACCTGATAGTTCACCACCTGACACTGCGCTTGATAGTCGACCACCTCCTGCTCACTGGCCTGAGGTAACCAAAGCGTAAAGTGAAACTTTGAACCTTTGCCCAGCTCACTTTCCACCCAAATTTCCCCGCCCATTTTCTCCACCAGCTGACGAGAGATAGTGGTGCCCAGTCCGGTTCCCCCATAGCGACGGGAGATGGAACCATCTGACTGAACAAAGGGCTTAAAAATCTGTTCTATCCGTTCAGCCTCAATGCCAATGCCAGTGTCTTCCACCACAAAGTGCAGATAGTCATCGCGCCCATCAGCATTCATCACACTGAGCTTGACCTCTCCCTCCTCTGTGAATTTCACTGCATTGCCCACCAGATTGATCAATACCTGACGCAGTCTCGCCGAGTCCCCCACCACCAGCTTGGCTACCGTGGATGCCATTTCGATACTCATTCCCAGCCCCTTCTTGCGGGCTTGCAGCTCGACCATGGAAATGGCCGATTGCACGGTTTGCCGTAACTCAAAGGTCAGTCGCTCAATCTCCATCGAGCCACGTTCTAGCTTGGTTAAGTCGAGGATTTCATTGAGTAGCGACAGTAAGGAGTGAGCAGATTTGGACACTATGGTCAGATGGTGTCTTTGCTCCCGGGTCAGCTCTGAGTCCAGCACCAAATCCGTCATGCCGATCACAGCATTCATGGGCGTGCGCAGCTCGTGGCTCATATTACCCAAAAATTCCGACTTGATGCGGTTGGCTTGCTCCGCCTCATTACAGGCAGTTCTCAAACGGACTTCGTTGGCTTTACGTTCGCTGATATCCCGCATAACCACGGTATATTCCCGCTGGTTGGCAATCCGCATACCGGCTACCGACAGCTCAATCGGAAATACTTTGCCCATTTTGTTGATGCCAGAGGTTTCTGCCAGCGCGCCCATTTTTTTGGTCGTACCCACCAGCAGCCCACTGAACCACTGCTCGACATCGCCTATGTTGCCGATTTTGAACAACAGGATTGCCAGATCCAGCCCAATAAGCTCCTCCGCTTTATAGCCAAATATCGCCGTAGTGGTGCGATTGGCCTGCTGAATAATGCCGTTAGCGTTCACTACCACCAAAGCATCCGTCATGGTGTCAAAGGTCGCCCTGAGCTGACTTTCAGCCTGCTGTAACTCCAGCGTCCTGGACTGCACCCGCTTTTCCAGATAGAGGTTGAGCTCCCGGACCTTCTTCTCATAGGCTTTGAGCGTGGTAACGTCGGTTTCAATCCCCACAAAGTGAGTCAATGTGCCCTGCTCATTGCGAACCGGCGAAATGTACAACCGGTTCCAGAACATCTCGCCATTTTTACGGTAGTTACGCAAAATGACATCCACGCCTTCCCCTTTTGCCAGCGCATCTTTCAACCGCTTGATGGCCGGTTGATCCCTGTCATCTCCCTGCAGAAAACGACAGTTGCGCCCCAGCACTTCCTTCTCGGAGTAACCGGTCGTCCGGTAAAACGCCTTATTGGCATAAATAATAGGGAGATCGTCTTGCTGCGCATCGGCCACCACAATACCTGTAGTGGCTGCTTCAATGGCGGCATCCTTGAGCAGCAGTTCAAACCGCTGTAACGAGTTTTGCGTGACTAAGTTATTCTGCTGAATAAGTTGCTGCCTGAGACCCTCCAGTGCCTCCATACCATCACGGATAGCTGCATCAGCTTCTTCTACAGGCAACGACTGCTCAGGCAGATTATCCAGCTCCGACAACGACCTGGCGGTGCTGGACAGTTGCTTCATACTACGTAAAAGACGACGTCCCACCAGCACATTCGCCAACAACATGAAAAGTACGATGGCAAGCAGACTGAACATCACCTGCCGGTAATATGCCACTGCAAACAATGACTCCGCTGATGACGGCCTTACCGTGACCAGAATCCATCCAAGCCCAAGCTTATTTTTTCCCGTGGATGCAAACCCCAGCATTTTAGGCTCCTGCAGGCCGGGTAACTGCACCTGCGCCGCGCCGTTGGTAGAGCCCCTGAACACCGAAGCCAACGCGGGCTTATCAAACCAGTTACGACCAACCTGAGTATCCCTTCCTTTCGCTCCAGTATCCAGCAGTACTGTCCCTTCACTACTTAAAATCAGCAAGTTATCTCCGGTCGAACCGGGGGCGGCCATGTTGCTCAGGAGCTCCCGCAATGTCTGCTCTACAACCCGAAAGTCCATCAGAGTGACCAAGACAGCACTCAAATTGCCCCGGTCATCCATTATCGGCACGGCGAAAAGAATATCGAAATGTCGTTCAACTTGTTCCTGCCCATAGCCAAGGGGATTCATCGATGGCCCGCCTATCACCACCTGGGTTTGACTGCCGTACTGCCGCAGATCCTTGGCAGCCAGAAACCAGGGTGAGGTAGATACCTGCAATGCATCAACACGCAGTTCATCTATGGTCGAGCCATCAGGTCCCTTGTCGTTGGCGACCAACAGGCGTCCATCCGGAGAGAGCAGCAAAATGCGGTGATAATCCTGATAGAGAGTAATCAGGTTATTGAAGTAGTAGGTCAGACCCTGAGCATCATTGGCAGACAGTGGGTTGGGATAGTGCTGACCGTTGACATGGATCCCCAGACTCTGCACATCGACATAGTGTTCCACCACCATATTACTGACCACAGATGCAAGCAGCATGGCCTTACCCTGCAGCTCTTCGAGCAGGTGTGTTTTTATGGTGCCCTTGTGCTCTGAGTATTGAAAATACAAATAAACAGTGGGCAACATTGCAACCAGCAGCAGTGCTATTAGTTTGGCCTTAAACGAGTTCAATCTGATCCGGTTCCCTGGTGTCCATGCGCACAAAGACAGCTCACCCCCATTAAGGATAGGATAAATTCACCAGTTCAGAAGGATGGATCACATTGACAATAAAGGGGAAAAGCAAAAATCCGTAAAACCAGGCCGGTAGCAACGCCCACCACCTCGGAGAAACCGTTCACCTGATGGCTGACACAGGCAATTGCCACCACCAACTCGGCAGTTTCTGATGGACGGTTTGCGCAGCCTTAAAAAGTATTTTAGAGATAAGCCGTTGAAGTAACTTAGAAATGGAGATGCCCCAGAGCCGCACTCCGGCACACGAGTCGCCTGCTGCGGTTGCTCCCTTCCGGGCCTGGCCGAGTTCACAGGTTATCATTGCGGAGGGACCCTGGGGCACCATTGTTTTGCCAGCTGGCTGACAACGGCGGCATTATTACCCAACGGCAATGAGTGATCAAGGAAAAAACCCCAATTCCCTATTTTCAACCTGCTGACTGCGTACAGAATAAACAAAAAAGCCCACACATGGTGGGCTTTTTGTGCTTCTGACACTTACAGACTCAAAAGATCTTTGTTGTCTTCAAGCACCTTGGGACCAATGCCTTTCACTTTGGTCAGCTCATCAACTGACTTGAAACCATCGTTATTATCCCGGTATTCAATGATAGCCCTGGCTTTGGCTTGACCAATTCCTTTGAGCGCTTGCAATTGTGCGAGCGAAGCGGTGTTTAACTGAATGCGCATCGCGTATCCTTGCGATACTGCCTGCTGCTTAAGTTCGCTTGGCGCTTTATTGTCTTTGGCTGTTACAGCCAATGGAAAGGCAATCAAGCTGGCCAGCAAACAAATCATTGATGTGGATTTCATAATCCCTCCTTGGTAAGTAGTGCCGAAACTCCGCGGCGATAGGTGTCCCAAAAACATTAGTTCAGCTTTGCCAAACGCGCCAAGCCGAAACGTGCATCACAAGCAAAAACCATCACAGGGAGACAAGGATCACAGTTTGTGAACGCTAATTTATTTTCAGCTGCCGCATTTTTCTTCAGCCGTTATCCTGCTTCAGCGGATTTGGTGTAATTCCATCAACATCATCTATTGACCCATCAGGCGATTTCACGATAAATCAGATCACGATCACATCAACTCTGTCAGTAATTCGTTAGCCGAAGATCACACTTGCTGACTTTTCGACCTTACGGAATTGGCCTACATTACAGCCTTATAACAATTACAAAGGAAGTCATATGTCGATGCCTAAAAATGGGAATATCGCCCCAAAGCCTGCACAGAGCAAAGGAATGCAGAAACGCAACTTGTTCATTCTGGCAACGGATATCCTGTTGCTGTTTGCTCTTCAGTATCTGCTACCCTTTGACCCTAACGTTAACGTCGGCCTGTCGCTACTGGCATTTGCAGCCATTCTTTGGCTGACTGAAGCTATCCACATCAGTGTGACCGCCATTCTTATTCCTATTCTTGCGGTTATTTTTGGCGTCCTTGATACCAAGACCGCCATGAGTAATTTTGCTAACCCCATCATCTACCTGTTCTTTGGTGGATTCGTATTGGCAGCAGCACTCAATGCTCAGGGCATTGACAAACTGATCGCCCAAAAGGTACTGGTGGCCTCCAAAGGTAAGCTCTCTATTGCCTGTATTCTGTTGTTTGCTGTAACGGCCGGTCTGTCTATGTGGATCAGTAACACGGCCACCACTGCCATGATGTTACCGTTGGCGCTGGGGATCCTAAGGCAGCTGGACTTCAACAAACACAACAAAACCTATCTGTTTATGCTATTGGGAATAGCCTATTCCGCCAACATCGGTGGCATCGGTACTTTGGTAGGCAGTCCGCCAAATGCCATTGCTGCGGCTCAGGCAGGCTTAACTTTCGCTGATTGGCTGTCATTTGGTTTAACAACAGTCGCCATTATGTTGCCAGTTATACTTGCTGCTCTGTATTTCTATTTCAAGCCTAATCTGTCCATTGTTTGCGAAGTCAGCCAGGAAAATCCACACCTTTCAATGAGTGGCAAGCTGACTCTGTTGATATTCATCGCAACGGTATTAAGCTGGATTTTCTCTGCATCCATCTCCAAGGCGCTGGGCGGTATTCCCCAGTTCGATACCATTGTGGCACTGAGCGCAGTGGTGCTGCTGGCAGGTCTGAATCTAGTTGAATGGAAAAAGATTGAAAAGACCACAGACTGGGGCGTACTTATCCTGTTCGGCGGAGGTCTGACCCTGAGTGCTGTCCTGAAGACCACCGGGACTTCTGTGTTCCTGGCCCATATGGTGAGCGATATTTTCGGCAGCACTCATATGGCGCTGTTTGTATTTGTGGTGATCTTCTTTGTGGTGATGCTGACCGAATTTGCCAGTAACACCGCCAGCGCTGCGCTGCTGGTACCGGTATTTGCCGCCATCGCCGAAGCTCTGGGGCTGTCTCCTGTGATGCTGTCGGTATTAATTGGTATCGCCGCGTCCTGCGCCTTTATGCTGCCGGTCGCCACCCCACCCAACGCGATTGTTTACGGCTCCGGTTATATCAAGCAGTCCGAAATGATGCGTGCAGGGCTGGTAATGAACATTCTCAGCATGCTGGTGTTGTACGCCATTGCCCATATGTTTTGGGGGATCTGAGGTCATTTGAACAGCAGCCCGAAAGCCTCCAACTTGCATTAAAACAAAGCCCCACTAAGTTGTGCAATGCTGTTCACTTAGTATGTTTCCGTTACGTTTGAAAGAGAAAGATTGAACCACGAAGACCACGAAGAAAAGCTTTTCTTTGCTAT
>JAJNAU010000127.1 GCA_021462625.1 Shewanella sp. | reverse complement strand
TACTCTTTGTTGCAAGGTATTTGCTTAGGCCCCTAGGCGGCACACCTTGCGTCGCGATTAAAGCGCCTCTAGAACGAGCAAAATTCAACCACTAAAGGTCAACAGACCCTAATAACTTATAAATAACCGTTAGTTAACGTGAGATGCTTGCGGAGTGTATTGTCAAAAAATACCGGTGCCCAAAAGTCGCGCAGATGCACTTTGATGAACACTACCAGCAAGAGCGGAGTGGAACATGTGCTTTTAATCCTCCATATCACCCTGTAAATGTCGCTGTCATACACACGGTTAACACCTTGTTAATCATATGAACTTTAACTACTCACGTAATTTTTGAAAGTTAGGCATGTAAGCCTTAAAAAAATGGCGTAATTCCCCCCCGCAATTGCACTAATTTCAAGAAAGAATTTAACCGATTTATTACTTGTTCCCTGTCAGGTGCAGCACATCTGATCAGCACCAAAAATATGTAAATAATCAATATTATTACAACAAGTTAGCTTTATATCCCTTGCCGCAATTTGCCGGCCGAAATCAGCCGTTCTGCCAAAGCTCCGGGTGCAATATCGGATCAACTGCCCGGCCTGGGCCAATTACCTCACGAATACCCTGTCATACCGTGGAAATCCGTGCCCAGCCCCTGCCCCTGCGTGCGTTTAACAGGTATAATTGCCGCGGTATTAAAATCTAGCTTAGTAATCGGATAATTCATGATTCAAATCGGTAAAACCTACACTCTGGACGTGGTCAAACAGGTCAATTTTGGCTTCTATCTCAATGCACACGAACTGGGTCAGGTATTGCTGCCCAATAAACTGGCCCCCAAAGATCTTGAAGTAGGCCAGCAGGCTGAAGTGTTCCTATATCTGGACTCTGACGATATGGTCATCGCCACAACCCAGAAACCCCGAGCCCAGGTGGGTGAATTTGCCCTGATGAAAATCATCTCCGTTAGCCGGGTTGGCGCCTTCCTTGATTGGGGGCTGGATAAAGATCTGCTACTGCCCTTCGCTGAGCAAGTTCGTCCACCGGAAGAAGGTCGCAACGCGCTGGTTTATGTCCACACCAACCGAGCTGATGAACGCATTGTGGCTTCGGCCAAAATCGATAAGTTTCTGGACAAGACACCTGCCCGTTACAAACAAGGCCAGCAGGTGGACATTATCATCGCCGGCACCACAGCTCTGGGCTACAAAGCGATTATCAACAACCGCCACACAGGTGTTATCTATACCAACGAAGTATTCCGCCCGCTCAAGTTCGGCCAGAGTCTGAAAGCCTCAATCAAACAGGTAAGGCATGATGGAAAAGTGGATCTGCAGTTGCAACGTGGCTCAAAAGCCGAACTGGATCAGTTCTCAACCCAGATCCTCAATAAGCTGCAAAAGGCCGGAGGCTTCCTGCCATTGACAGACAAAACGGATGCCGATGTGATCTACCGTGAGCTTGGCATGAGCAAGAAAGCCTTCAAAAAAAGCATTGGCGGCCTGTACAAACAGGGGAGACTGATCATCGCTGATGACGGTTTGCAACTGACGGAATAATCCGCATCAGAGACACCATCAGGCTTATGTCATTCAAGCCTGATACCATTCCCTGTAGCTGTGCTTATATCTACAATCTGCCCCACAGCCTGCTTGATTCCCGCCCAATTAAACTTTTACCGGCCATTATCATAAGCTTGTCTATGGTCGCGCCCCGATTGCAGTGCTATAACAAAGACAACGACCCGCATGTAAGAGACATAAAAAATGCAATTGAACAGTATCGAAGGGCGCATCATAGGTTGTTTGCTGGAAAAGGAAGTGACCACGCCCGAGCAGTATCCTCTGTCGCTCAATGCCCTCACTCTGGCCTGTAATCAGAAAACCAGTCGCGAGCCTGTAATGTCACTGTCAGAAACAGATGTACAGGTGGGATTGGACTGCCTTAATAAAAAGCGGCTTATCAGTGAGCAGTCAGGCTTTGGCAGTCGGGTGACAAAATATAAACACAGGTTCTGCAATACCGAGTTTTCAGACTTACAACTCAGTAAAGCGGAATTTGCCATCGTCTGCCTGCTGCTGTTACGGGGGCCACAAACGCCCGGGGAGCTTCGCACCCGATCCGGACGTTTGCATGATTTTACCGATATTGACGAAGTAGAAAGTTCGCTGACGGCCCTGGCATCACGGGAAACGCCTGTTGTTAAAATGCTGCCACGTGAGCCTGGCAAGCGCGAGAGCCGCTACACAGAGTTGTTCAGCGAAGGCGCAGATGAGTTACCAGCCGCCGGATCAGTCAATGCAATACAGCCAGCAGCATCGCAAACAGATACTGCACTTGCTGAACGTGTTGCTCATCTTGAGTCAGAAGTTTCCGAACTCAAAAGCCAGCTTGCACAACTGCGTGCATTACTTGAATAAACTTATTGAAAGGAAACCGCGAATGACTCACCAGATGCGCCCCAACGCTCTGAGGCAGGTAGCCGGCTTTGAGCTGAAAAAAGCCTTCAGCGGCACCCGGGGGATGATAGGTTTGGGTGCCTTTTTACTGATCTGGCTGGTGCTCTTGGTTTACCCCATTGGCAGCGCCGCCCATTGGTTATCTCAACCCGGCTTTGTCGATATGGTGCAGGCATTCTCTGAGGGGCAGGCGGATATCATTTTAAGCTGGCATGTCCCGGAACTGGCTATGTTCTGGGTGTTTGCTCTTTATCTGTTCCCCCTGTCGGTACTGACCGTATCTGCAGATATGTTTGCCACTGACAGGCAAATGGGCACCTTAAGATTTGTACTGCAACGAGCAAGTCGCCAGGAAATCTTCTGGGGACGTATTCTCGGACACCTGCTACTGCAATCCATTCTGATCCTGCTTGCAATGACAGCAACACTGCTGATGGCATCTTTTCGGGACAGTTCAAATCTGCTTACCGGATTATCTGAAGCATTCTGGGTATTTCCGGCTCTGGTTATCAATGTATTGCCCTATCTGGCGTTAATGGCCTTGCTTTCCATCCTGTGTCGCTCTCCCCGGACATCCATCATCTGGGCAGTGATTATTCTGACGCTGGGCGGTTTGTTGATCCAATTAGTCATTTATCAATTTGGCATGCTACCACTGCTGACGGACGCGATTCCGGGAAGTCAGCTCAGTGCAATGATCAACACCAAAGGCTTTGGTGTACTTAGCCACGCCCTGACACCCATCATGCAATCCATATTACTGTTGGCTGCCGGCACCTACATTTTTGCGGGGAAAAGACTGTGAGCATAATTTTCTGTGATGGTATCAGCCTTAACTATGGCTCACAACGGGCGCTGGAGGGCCTGTCCTTTCAGATGGATGACAATGGTCCTGTCGCACTGGTTGGCCCCAACGGCGCAGGCAAAACCACTCTGTTCAGCTGTCTGTGTGGTTACCAAAGACCAGACAGCGGCCACATCTCAGTTTTAGGGCATGACCCAGGTTCTTCGGCCTTGATAGGTCGGGTTGCAGCCTTGCCTCAGGATGCAAAACTTGATGCCAGATTCACCATTCAGGCACAACTGACTTACTTTGCCCGTCTGCAGGGACTGAGTCACACAGAAGCCCGCGAAGAAGCCATAAGAGTACTGGCACTGGTAGATTTAACCGATGTTGCCAGCAAGTTACCCGGGGCACTGAGTCACGGTATGAACAAGCGTGTCAGCATCGCCCAGGCACTGCTGGGCAAGCCGGAGCTGGTGTTGCTGGATGAACCAACGGCCGGACTGGATCCTGCCAATACACGGGCAATCAGGGATCTTATCAAAAGCTTATCAGGACAAACCCGGTTTATGATCAGTTCCCACAATCTGGATGAATTGGAGAAGCTCTGTAGTCAGGTGCTCTATATCGACAAAGGGAAACTGAAAAAAACGCTAACAGTCGACACCTCCGGTGCCACGCAGGGTTATTTGACACTAAAAATGGCAAAATGTGATGACGCAAAGCTTGTAGAGAGGTTAACAGGACTAACAGGGATAACCCGGGTAGAAACCGCTTATACCGGCGAGTTTATACTGCATACCTTGTCAGGACATTCCCCGCAACTGGAAATTGCCATACTGACGCTTATTGCTGAACAAGGCTGGCAATACCGGCTACTGCTTAACGGCAGAACCCTGGAGGACTCATTATTTTCAGCCACCTAAACAGCCAGACCCAGGACAGACGCTGTCGATGAGTCTATTGGGAAAAGCCAAACCCGTTTGAATAAATTCATCCCAAGCAGGGCAAAACGGTTCTTGGGTTTTGAAAGCCACTATGGGGGCCGACATGCAAACAACAACCTTGAAGTGAGAAAACTCCAGAACCAGAAACAAAAAAGCTGCGATATATCGCAGCTTTTTATACTTTAACTTCCTGACCTCTAGATGCGGTTAACCGCCATCAGGAAGTCTAAGCAAGAATTAACCGATTACGGTTACGTTCTCTGCCTGAGGACCTTTCTGACCTTGAGTCACAGTGAAAGATACCTTCTGGCCTTCGTCAAGAGTTTTGAAACCGTCATTTTGAATGGCGCGGAAGTGTACGAATACATCTGGGCCACCTGGCTGCTCGATAAATCCGAAACCTTTATCAGCGTTAAACCATTTTACGGTACCAGTTACTTGAGACATGAATATCATCCTTACAAACTTACAAACTTACAAACTTACAAATTTTTAACACAAGCCTTTATCGCAGCTTTTTATACTTTAACTTCCTGACCTCTAGATGCGGTTAACCGCCATCAGGAAGTCTAAGCAAGAATTAACCGATTACGGTTACGTTCTCTGCCTGAGGACCTTTCTGACCTTGAGTCACAGTGAAAGATACCTTCTGGCCTTCGTCAAGAGTTTTGAAACCGTCATTTTGAATGGCGCGGAAGTGTACGAATACATCTGGGCCACCTGGCTGCTCGATAAATCCGAAACCTTTATCAGCGTTAAACCATTTTACGGTACCAGTTACTTGAGACATGAATATCATCCTTACAAACTTACAAATTTTTAACACAAGCCTTAGTCGGCGATAGAGCTGAAGTTGCCGTTATTACTTATGTTAACAGGACGAAACTGGTCGTAATGAAGACATAATATAAGCCCAACTTTCTAGCCTTAATGACTATAAACTATTCTATCGGTAAGTCAACCTGGATAGCCCCTGTGGGAAGAGGAATTTTCCTTTTTTTTTCTGTATTTTTTTAATCACTGAGATCCGCTGACAAAAACCGCCAACAATGTTGTTGAAATCCAACAAATTCACTTTACCTTGCCAGCATGCAGACCATTCACATCTGCTTGCGATGGATTTGAATAAAGAAATCCAGCTCACAGGTCAGCGGAGCCTTCGCCAGCGTTTTTTTTGCGTCATTATTGAATTTCCAGGCATAGGGCGTCATTTCCAGAAAATGCAGTACCATATCACCGGGGGGCAATTGTAACAGTGTAGTGAGGTTTTCCTGATAAACAGGCTCGAAACCGTCGAGTACCTCTTCTTTGGCCTCATGATATCTGGGCTGGTCATAAATCATTTGCTTAAGTCCATAATGGTGCGTCTTCCCGGGAGAGACGGTTATTAGCACCCCACCCGGCTTTATTACCCGCGCCAATTCTTCGGCCTTTGAAGGCGCATAGATCCGCAGCATCAGATCAAAAGCATCATGTTCAAAAGGCATGTCGTAACTGGATGCCACACAAAAATGAATGTTCTGGTAGCGCCGCGCAGCATATTTCAAAGCAGCACGGGAAATATCCAAACCATACATGCTGACATCACCCGCTACGGCTGACAGCGCTTGATGAAGTCGCGCTGTGTAATAACCTTCGCCACATCCCAAATCCAGCACACGATGACAATCGGGAACATACTCAAGTGCCAGTTCACCCACACGCTGGCTTAAAAATTCATAATAACCAGCATCCAGAAAACTGCGTCTGGCGAGCATCATCTCTTTGTTGTCACCCGGATCTTTTGATTTTTTGTTCTGGACCGGCAGCAAATTGACATACCCCTCTTTGGCCCGGTCAAATCGATGACCAGCCCGGCAGCTAAGTCCAGAGGCGTCACTGTGCAATGCAGTACGACAAATGGGGCAAATATAACTCATCTGGTTCCTTGAGATAGGGATAGCGCCCCGGATCATACACCAAGATGGCACCTTATCCCCGGCACACTTTTCCCGAACATAGCAATTGTACAGATTAGCACCGTCCGGATGGCCGCAAGCCACCTACTGCTCTCTTCAATCTTTGATTTCATGCTATGCTGCTGACATCTATGGCGTTGATGCCCGTCCCGCTGCAAAACCAATTTCAGGGAAGGTAAGCCAGCTATCCGTAAAATACTGCCGGAGCGACCGGCCAGGATATAGGCAACTGATGAAAACACTCGCCCAACCCACATTCTTTTGGCACGATTACGAAACATTCGGTGCCAACCCAGCTAAAGACAGACCGTCGCAGTTTGCCGGGATCCGCACCGACCAAGATTTAAACATCATCGGGGAGGCAGAGACCTTTTATTGCCGCCTGGCACCGGATTACCTGCCCTCGCCGGAAGCAATTCTTATTACCGGCATTACACCACAGCGTACCAACATGAAAGGCCTGCCCGAAAGCGAGTTTATGGGCAGGATCAATGGCCTGTTCAGCGAGCCCAATACCTGCGTCGTGAGTTATAACTCTTTACGCTTTGACGATGAAGTCAGCCGTTACGGCTTTTACCGGAACTTTATAGACCCCTATGCCCGCGAATGGCAGAACGGCAACTCACGCTGGGATTTAATTGACCTGGTACGCGCCTGCTATGCCCTGCGTCCTGAAGGTATCAACTGGCCGAGTAAGGAAGATGGCACACCGTCATTCAAACTTGAACACCTGACGGCAGCCAATAACCTTTCCCATGAAAAAGCCCACGATGCCATGTCAGATGTCTATGCAACGATAGCCATGGCCAAACTCATCAAAGAGAAACAACCCAAGCTGTTTGATTACTATTTGGGCCTGCGCCGCAAGCAGGAAATTGCCAAACATCTGGATGTACTGAATATGCAACCTGTAATGCATATCAGCAGCAAGATCAGCGCGGCTAACGGCTGTGCAACCCTGATAGCCCCAGTGGCACACCATCCGGACAACAAAAACGCCATTATCTGCGTTAACCTGGCAATGGACCTCTCGTCACTGCTTGAGCTGGATGTGGACGCCATACGGCGGCGCATGTATACCTCACGCAAAGATCTGGCCGATGATGAATTGCCAATTCCGGTAAAGCTGGTCCATTTAAATAAATGCCCATTCGTGGCGACAGCCAAATCATTAACCGATGAAAATGCCGAGCGGCTCGGATTTGATAAGGCCTTTGCCAGAGAGCAGTATCGGTTGTTGAAACATCATCCTGAGCTGAGACAAAAGCTGGTAGCTCTGTTTGAAGAGGGATACGAATCCAAAGAAACAGATCCGGATTTTATGCTTTATTCCGGGGGGTTTTTCAGTCATGCCGACAAAGCCAAAATGGATATCATCCGTAACACGGCGCCCCAGAATCTGGCAGCACTGGATTTGCGGTTTGACGATCCCCGTATCGAGGAGATGTTGTTCCGCTTCCGGGCCAGAAACTACCCCGAAACCCTAGATCATCAGGAGTCACTGCGCTGGCGCGAATTCTGCCAGCAAAGACTAACATCGGATCCTGATTATGTGATCAAACTTGAAAACCTGTTGGAAGAGAGCGCTAATGACGAGCATAAGCAAAAGCTGTTGCGTGCACTGGTGCAGTATCTTCAATCCCTGTAGTAATCTTTTTAAGGAAAAGGGCAATGCAAGACAGATTCATCGGGTCAGTCAGCCTTATACCTAAATCGCTGGCAACCCCACTTATCCCACTGATGGGCGAACATTTTTCCGGGCATATAAACCGTGAACAACTTGCCATGCTGGAAACTGAATCCAGAATAGATAAACAAGCCATACTGCTGGCGCTGCTACCGATCGCTGCAGCGCTGGCCAGCCCGCCAATTAGCCATTTCCATGTCGGCGCCATTGCAATTGGCGCATCCGGCGATATTTATATGGGCGCCAACATGGAGTTGCCCGGTGAGGCCTTGGGGCAGGCTGTCCATGCAGAGCAAAATGCTATCAGCCATGCCTGGCTCAAAGGTGAGACCAGTATCGAGGATATCATTGTCAACGCCTCACCCTGCGGTCACTGTCGCCAGTTTATCAATGAGTTGGTAAAAGGCGATCAGGTGCGCATTCATCTGCCGGGACAGCCAACCGCGCCGTTGGTCCATTACCTGCCCTATGCTTTTGGTCCAAAAGATTTGAACATCTCGGCGCCACTACTGGCTCCTCAGCACATTGAACTGGCGCTGGAAACAGATGACCCACTGCTCATCGAAGCACTGGATCAGTCTAATCAGAGTTATGCGCCTTACACAGGGAACCATGCCGCCGTGGCGATTAAAACTGCCGATGGCAGGGTATTTGTAGGCCGTTATGCGGAGAATGCGGCATTCAACCCGTCTATGATGCCGCTGCAGATGGCACTTGGCGAACTGCTTCGTCACAATCTGGGTTTTGACACCATTGAAAGGGTGGTGTTGCTGGAGTCTTCGGCTGGGCAGATTTCACTTGCCAACGCTACAGTGGCAGCGCTAGGCTCAGTGTCACAGGTACAACTGGAGCATGTGGTAGCCGAGCCCTGCTGAGCGCCATATAGCACGGTCTTAATTAGATGGTCCGCCTCACCTCCAAACCGTTAGGTTAGGAGGTGAGAATTTAAAGAGGCGAACCATTATGAAGCGTAACATCATCGG
>JAJNAU010000126.1 GCA_021462625.1 Shewanella sp. | reverse complement strand
TGTAGAACAACTACACCACAGTCGCGTTGCTTTGTATAAAACAACGACAAAGTGCTGCAAAAACCATCTTCAAAGGTCAACAGACCCTAGTAGTCAGTAATAACCTTTAAAATGGCCCAACAGCCCGCAAATGTGGGCTGATTTTCTGCACTGAAAATCTCTCAATTCTGATCAAAATACAATCCGGTGATCGGTTGCACAAAAGCAGTTAATTCCCGCTTTTGGCCGCTGGGCTATGGGTACTGACAGGGTACACTCGCCCCATTCTTCCAGAACATAAAAAGGTACCCTCACCATGACAGGCACCCCTCACACTCCCGGCGCCACCCGCGCCATGTTGCTCGGCTGCGGCGAGTTGGGCAAGGAAGTCGCCATCGAATTGCAGCGCCTTGGCGTCGAAGTGATAGGCGTGGATCGCTATCCCAACGCCCCGGCCATGCAGGTCGCCCATCGCAGTCATGTCATCAATATGCTGGACGGCGACGCGCTTAAGATGCTGTGCGAGGCTGAAAAGCCCCACTATGTTATCCCGGAAATTGAAGCCATCGAAACCGCCACCTTGGTGGATCTGTAAGCCAAGGGGCTCAATGTGGTCCCTACAGCAAGGGCTACTGCCCTGACCATGGACAGAGAAGGCATCCGCCGTCTGGCCGCCGAAACCTTGAATCTGCCCACCTCCCCCTACCGCTTTTGCGATACCCATGAAGAATTCGCAGTAGCCGTAGCTGAGATAGGTCTACCCTGTGTGGTCAAGCCGGTGATGAGTTCCTCGGGCAAGGGACAGAGCGTGATCCGCTCTGCAGAACAAATCAACCCCGCCTGGGATTATGCCCAGCAGGGCGGCCGCGCAGCTCAGGACCGGGTTATCATCGAAGGCTTTGTGGCTTTTGATTACGAGATCACCCTGCTGACCATCAATGCCGTTGACGGCATTCACTTCTGCGCACCCATCGGTCACCGTCAGGAGGATGGCGACTATCGTGAGTCCTGGCAGCCACAGGCTATGCCTGCCCAGGTGCTGACCAAGGCGCAGAACATCGGCAAAGCCGTGGTAGAAGCGCTGGGCGGCTATGGCCTATTTGGCGTTGAGTTGTTTATCAAAGGCCAAGAGGTGTACTTCTCGGAAGTATCTCCCCGCCCGCACGATACCGGCATGGTGACCCTGATCAGCCAAGATCTGTCTGAATTTGCCCTGCATGTGCGGGCAATTCTGGGACTGCCAATCAACAACATTGTGCAGCACGGTCCATCGGCCTCGGCAGTGATCCTGCGGGAAGGCAAGTCCAGCAACATTGGTTATGGCGGACTGGCCGAGGCGCTTACTCAGCCGGATACGGCCCTGAGGCTCTTTGGCAAACCTGAAATCGATGGTCTCCGCCGTCTGGGGGTGGCGCTGTCCCGCGCTGCCACCACAGAAGCGGCGGTTGACAAGGCCGTCAGTGCAGCCGCTCAGGTTACAGTGACCTTCTGATCCGGTATGTGATGCTCTGCATAAACATTCCCCCACTAAAAGCTGCACTTAACTATGAAGGTGCAGCCTTTTATGCTGCAGACGTTGATGCTGATAAAGCCTGGAACAAGTGGATTTTAACCAGTGAGATTCTATACCCATCGCACTGAGCAAAGACGCACAAACCACGCCGAAAAAATCGTTCAGAACAAGGCGTGAAGCGACGAGACTAGCAGCGCTAATGTCGAGCTTCACAACGCAGTACTGGGCGATTTTAGCCAGTGGGACTGAGTCGTGGCTCAGTAAGATGGGTATTATTTAAAAAGGTGGCGGATATTGACTAGATCCCCCTTACCCTCATCCAACTCCTGCTCGCTCAAGCCAGACACCTCGTGAGGGAATACCAACCACTCATCAGAGTTGTGAATATAGTAATCCGGCTTCAGCGGCACCTGTGTGTTGGCAGGCTTATAGTATGGACAAGCGATACGAATATCCTTGGGCAGGTTCAGGCGCATCTGCTCTTTCAGTACTTGCATCAGAGCGTGAACGCTGCGACCAGAGTCAAACACATCGTCGACGATCAGCAGATCATCTCCGGCGTTGGCATTTTCGATGATGTAGTGCAGACCGTGTACCTTGATCTCTTTGCTCTGCTTGTCAGTGCCGATGCCATAGTAAGAAGAGGTGCGTACCGCGATATGGTCGGTGTCTACTTCTTTGAAATCGAAGTATTCCTGCACGGCAATACCTATAGGAGCACCACCACGCCAGATGCCCACGATAAACTGAGGGCGGAAGCCACTCTCGTAAACCTGCGCGGCCAGGCGGAAGGAGTCTTCGAGGAGTTCCTGGGCAGTAATAAAACGTTTTTCTGTCATGGTGCGATTCTCTTCATTCTTGTCAATAGTCTCCGCCAGAAAGCCCCAACGCCAGATCAAGGCACAGGGAAATGCGCCTGCCGGATATTGGGAGCGCATTCTACTGCACCTTGAAGGATTTTGCTTGCGCTTATTGCACCAACTTTTCCCCTGCTTATCACAAAACAGTCACTGGGTTCAGACAGGAAACACAGAGTTGGTATTTCTATCCGGATCTGCGTTTAACCAATTGATATGCAATCTACAAGCTGCATATTCCGACATCCATAGCAACAAATTTGAAATGGGGGAAGGCGGCTCGCTTATAGCTGATACTTATCCGCCAAGCGAGCACGGGCCTGATGCAGCTTCTTGTAGCTATCGATCAAACGCTGGTGTCTGTCCAGCCCTTCCAGTTTCATGCTGGTTGGCGTCAATCCGGCAAAGCGCACAGTGCCTTTGACCGAGCCAACAACAGCATTCATGCGTTCTTTACCGAACATACGGGTCAGGTTGTAGATGAAGTCATCCAGCACCAGCTCATCATCCAGATCGATTTCCAGCACCGCCTGCACCGCCTGATAGAAGAGATTGCGTTCAACCGTGTTGTCGTTGTACTGCAGCAAGGTTTCCACCAGCTCAAATGCCGCTTCCAGCTCGCCCAGCGCCAGATACCCCAGCAGCTTGAGCTCCAGAATAGTCAGCTGTCCCCACACGGTATTCTCATCAAACTCGATACCGATCAGCGTCTTAATGTCGGTGTAATTATCCAGATCGCTGTCTTCGAAACGCTCAATCAGGTCGCCCAGTTGTTTGTCAGACAGACGGTGCAGGTTGAGGATATCCTCGCGGTAGTCCAGTGCTTTGTTGGTGTTATCCCACACCAGATCCGTCACAGGATACACCTCTGAGAAGCCTGGTACTAAAATGCGGCAGGCGTTGCCAATGGCAGTAAACTCAGCCACATAGGCTTCCAGCCCCAGCTCTTCCAGAATGCCGAACAAGGCATCGCACTCTTCCTGATTGGTGCCAGAGAAATCCCATTCCACAAACTCATAGTCAGCCTTGTCACTGAAGAATCGCCAGGAGATCACACCGGTGGAGTCGATAAAGTGCTCGACAAAGTTTTCCGGCTCCTGCACCGCCATGCTGTTAAAGGTCGGCTTCTGCAGATCGTTCAGGCTCTCGAAGCTACGTCCCTGCAAAAGTTCAGTCAAACTGCGCTCCAGTGCCACTTCCAGGCTTGGGTGGGCACCGAAGGAGGCAAATACGCCACCGGTGCGTGGATTCATCAAAGTCACGCACATCACAGGGAACTGACCACCCAAGGAGGCGTCTTTTATCACCAATGGGAAGCCCTGAGTTTCCAGCGCTTCAATGCCCGCCAGAATGGAGGGGTACTTGGCCAATACTTGTTTGGGAACTTCCGGCAGGGTGATCTCTTCTTCGATAATCCGCCGCTTAACGGCGCGCTCGAAAATCTCAGACAGACACTGCACCTTGGCTTCTTCCAGGTTGTTACCTGCGCTCATGCCGTTGGACAGGAACAGGTTTTCAATCAGGTTGGATGGAATGTAAACCGTCTGGCCGTCACTGTAACGCTTATACGGAATGGCACAGATGCCGCGATCGCTATTGCCTGAGTTGGTGTCGATTAGATTTGAGCCCGCCAGCTCACCATCCGGGTTATAGATCTCCAGGGTGTACTCATCCAGGATACCTTCCGGCAGCTCATCGTTCGGGCCTGGCTTGAACCACTGTTCATGGGGATAATGCACAAATTCAGCATTGGCAATCTCTTCGCCGAAGAACTGATCGTTGTAGAAGAAGTTGCAGTTCAGACGCTCGATAAACTCGCCCAGTGCCGAGCACAGGGCGCTTTCCTTGGTGGAACCCTTACCATTGGTAAAGCACATAGGTGAAGCCGCATCACGGATATGCAGCGACCAGACATTGGGCACCAGGTTGCGCCAGGAGGAGATCTCGATCTTCATGCCGAGATCTTTGAGCAGTGCTGTCATATTGGCGATGGTCTGCTCCAGCGGCAGATCCTTACCCAGAATGAAGGTGCTGTCGCCATCGGCAGGTTTGACCATCAACATGGTTTGAGCGTCTTCATCCAGATTTTCCACTGTCTCGATTTTGA
This sequence comes from Shewanella sp., assembly GCA_021462625.1. Classification (GTDB taxonomy): domain Bacteria; phylum Pseudomonadota; class Gammaproteobacteria; order Enterobacterales; family Shewanellaceae; genus Shewanella. The sequence goes on along the minus strand of JAJNAU010000126.1, from coordinate 4,393 downwards.
ACTCAGGGCCGGTCTGCACCACTTTCTTGACTGTACAGCGGTCAATGGAGCGAAAAATCCCCTGACGATCTTTGTCACAGATGCTGTCAGGCAGCTCCACATGGATTTGGAAAATCTGATTGTATCTGTCTTCAGGATCCACAATATTGTTTTGGGACAAGCGGATACCTTCAGTCGGAATATCCCGGGAAACACAGTACACCTTGACGAAGTAAGCCGCGCACAGCGCCGATGACACCAGAAAGTAGTCGAAAGGACTGGGCGCAGTGCCATCGCCTTTGTAACGAATAGGCTGGTCCGCCACGACGGTAAAATCGTCAAACCTGGCTTCGAGTCTCAGGTTGTCGAGAAAATTAACTTTGATTTCCATGGAGTTATTCCGAATGAGAGTTCCAAGAACGGATGTGATTACTCAGGTTGCACGCAACTGGCCCGCAATCTGCCCCCCAACAAGGGGAAACAAAGGGCAATAACACCTGCAGATAATGTGAATTGCCGCGCATTATCTCTGTTTTTAGGGGCGGGTGAAAGGACCAATCCCGTAAGATAGCAGGGCGCAGACCCGCAGTATGGGTGATCGCCTTTGGCAGCCGATCCGTAATGCCATGAAATCAACCTGGAGAGCATCATGTCATCACTATTCAAGCAGCTGAGTTTGTTGGGCATTCTCATCACCCTCACGGCCTGCTCCACTCGCTATCCCAATCAGACGCCGCTGGATGAAGCTTTTCCGGCTGTACAGGGCACCACATTGAGCAAACAGCGGGTTAGCCTGCCGATGCATTTCTCCGGGCGGCCAGTGGTGTTGCTGATTGGCTATGTGCAGGATGCCCAGTTTGATATCGACCGCTGGCTTATTGGCCTGGATATGACCCAAACCCGTACAGAAGTGTTTGAACTGCCCACCATTGCCGGCATGCTGCCGCGTATGTTCGAAACCCGGATAAACGACGGCATGCGCGCCGGTATTCCCAAGTCCCTGTGGGGCGGCGTCATTACCATTTTTGACGACGGCGAGCGGGTGCAGGAATTTACCGGCAATATCAATCCCAATAATGCCAGGGTCATTTTGCTCGACAGCCAGGGACAGGTACGCTTTTTCTATGATGAAGGTTTCGCCGTCGCACCACTCAATGCCCTGCGTCAGACCTTGGCCGAATTGTCGTCATCCGGTGGCCAATAAGTTACCTCAAGCTTCAAAGCTGGCTCTGCCAACAAAACATGAAAAAGGCGTCCTGCTCAATATCAACAAGACACCCTTCCTTCACTAACAACGAAAATGACAGCAAACGGCAAAACGAGCCCCTCAAATTGCCCTTACTCCAATTGCCTGCCATGGAAGATGCTGACATGGCACTGTCTGTCAGCTCTGTGTACTCCCGTGACTTGATATTGCTGACATAACGCCACTGACTGGTAATCTGCTCTGGGGTATAGATCACCGTCATATAACCCTGTTCCCAATATTAGCGTTTTTCAAATCTTCAACCCGCCCCACAACTGCCGCCGCTGTCAAAGCAATCTCCTGAGGGCTTAAGATCAGATACTCTTCCAGCCCGGGAAACAACACCGAGGCAGTGGCAAACTCCACTCCCACCACATCGCCATTTACATCCCGCTAATCATTGGCCCATGCATTGTGGGTATCGGCGGCCAGCACCACCAGCACTAATCCTAGTTGAACCGGGGTTGTCTGGGTCCAGAGGATCACGGCATCATACAGGGGGTCGCCGCTGGCCACGCCATGCAGAAAGCTGGCGTAAACTGAAGCTTCCTTTTCTGAGCTGCCACAGCCCCACAAACCGTACGACACCACGGCAGCGCCTATTCCCCTGGCCGACATCGCCAGAAAATCCCCCCAAAAGCCTGGCAGCTCAGCCGCATCGAATTTTGCAGACCGACGCGCTTGCGTAAACTCTGATTGCTGCGCCAGAATGGTCCCGGGCCATATGGGCTAACGTCATCAGTAACGCGCCAGCCGGGGACTCAGGCCGGCACCGGCAGTCAGAGGATCAAAGATGGATATTGCAGCACTGGCCACACGCCGGTACACCACCAAAACATTCGATGCCACCAAACGCATTCCTGAGGATGAACTGGAGCAGATTAAAACCCTGCTCAGATACAGCCCCTCATCGGTTAACTCTCAGCCCTGGCACTTTATCCTGGCCAGCTCCAACGAGGCCAAACAGAAGCTGACAGAGGCCACCATGCAGTTCGCCTTCAACACCCAGAAGCTGCTCAATGCCTCTCATGTACTGGTATTGTGCCGTCGCACCTCGATTGACGATGCCTATCTTAATACCCTGCTGACTCAGGAAGAGTTGGATGGCCGTATTCCCAACGAGGAAGTGAAAAACACTATTTTGGGTGCCCGCAAATTCTTTGTTGGCCTGCATACCGATACTCTCAACGACGCCAACGACTGGATGGAAAAGCAGGTGTACCTGGCGTTGGGTACGCTGCTGCTGGGCGCTGCAGCACTGGACATTGATGCCTGCCCCATCGAAGGCTTTGATGCTGCGGTAATGGATAAGGTGTTGGGATTGGAAGAGAAAGGGCTGCACGCCTGCGTGATGGTTGCACTGGGCTATCGCGCTGCCGATGACTTCAACGCTGTTCTGCCCAAATCCCGCCTGCCACAGGATCAGGTACTGACCGAACTGTGATCAAATACACTCAGGGGCTTTTATGGCCCCGCTCACTCATACTCAAATAGCAAACTTTGGGTAAATTGACGCCACCAGGAGCTGGTAAGAGACATAGCCCTGAGGAAGTAGAACTTCAACTGGGACAACTATGACACCTGTGCCAATCTGGTACGCAAGATGTCGCAATCCTTCTGCAACCAGTATCAGGCACTATTCTGGTACAGCTCCTCTCCTGTGCCTCAAATATTTTGCGGCACTAGGGCGACTGTACTGGCGACCCGTCACCACACCACTGCGAACGACTGTGGATAGCCCTCTCCCCAGCCACCGCCTGGGCATATTCATGCCATTTTTGAGAGATGTTGCTGAAACTCCGGACAAGGTCACATTTCCGGGGGCGAACCCTGAGCGCCTTTCAGACATAATTAAGCCAGTCAACCTACTCTGAAACCATTGGATGTACGCCTGGCGTATACCCGCTGTTTTCGACCGATTTCCGAGGATACTATGTTTAAGAAAGCCGCACTGGCCCTGACCCTGACCGTTGCCTCCATGAGCAGCTATGCCGCCACCTTCTACGAGGGCAAGCATTATACTGAAATCTCTGACAAGGCGCCCAGTGCTCAGCCTAGCCTGACTGAGTTTTTCTCTTTCTACTGCCACAACTGTTTCGCCTTTGAATCTCAGTACATGCCGGCCATCAAGCCACACCTGAATAAAGACATCAAATTCGAAACCAAGCACGTAGAATTTCAGCGCAGTGACATGATGACCGAAGTGATGCGCGCGCTGGCCGTTATCCATCAGGTTGCCGGTGACGACACCAAGAAACAGGGTGAGATGTCAATCGCCATGTTTACTGCCATACAGGGTGAAGATGTCGCCAACGGTCACGACCATGGTGCGCCTGGCGACAACCACGAGCCAAAGATCAACAGCCGTGACGACATCAAGAAGCTGTTTATGGGCTTTGGTGTATCCACAACCAAATATGATGAGCTGGCAGACAACAACATCACCGATGAGAAGCTGGCCCTGTGGCGCAAGCAGGCCCGCGAATTCCGCATTCAGAGCGTGCCGTCTTTCATCGTCAATGAAAAATACATGGTTAATCTGAACCAGATCCGCAATCTGGGCGAAATGATTGAGCTGATTAACTATCTGTCTACCAAGAAAAGCTGATAGAGACAGTTCCCAACTTCCTGCCCCTACCCAACACAAAGCTCCTTCATGGGCAGGGCGGGATTCTACATTAGCGTTGGGCGACATTTGACCAAAACTTGCATATATACGCGATTTTTCAGCTTCAATCTGTCATTTTTGTTCGTATTTGAAAGCAAAATGTCGCATGACGAAAAAACAAACAAAGTAGCATCCAGCGGCGGCTCAAAGGGGCCGCAAGGACTTGTTCGCATCTTGCTTAGGGAAGGTGCAAATAAGTCCCGTGCGTGCTGTGCGAGTGATGACAGCCCCGAGATGCGCGACGCAGCTCGACGTTATACCAATCCGCATAGGAGGTTAGTCACTCAGCGAGAATTTAAAGGTGTGAAGACAATCAGAGCAATCGAAGGTCTATCGGGATAAATCAAGAGGGCTCTGGGCAGTATGCACGCCTTTAAAAGTCGCCCTACGGGAGCCTGTCAGCCACACCATTACGGCACCAAATTGTTTAGCCAGAGAACCACTATGCCGTCACCAATTTCGCTTGTACTCCAATGGCTGACATGGCTCTGATGAGATCA
>JAJNAU010000125.1 GCA_021462625.1 Shewanella sp. | reverse complement strand
CAGCAATCGTGTTTGCCCGAAAGCCCCGAAGGGCGAGGCTGACAGCCCTATCTGCTTGGTTGCAACTCTCGCGAAAGACTCAGGCCATTAACCTCGAGCTGCGTCGCGCATCTAGGGGCTATCATCACTGCCAGAGCACGCACGGGACTTATTCGCACCCTGCCCTAAGCCTATGTTAAAAGCCCCTTCCCCTCCAGTATCAGTTAGCAATGGTCAATTACCACTTCGGCGAGCAACTCAGCTTCACGCTGACTGGTATTGGCTTTTTCCCATGGCAACGCGCCAGTTGTAGAGCTGAGAATCATAAAGTCCAAGTTCCTTGGCAGCAACCGAGACACCGATTCTGTCAGCAAGCTTGAGTGCTTCCTGTTTGAATTCGGTAGTATAGGTTTTGCGTTGTTTCTTAGTTAACATTGTTCACCTCGACAAGCGATTTTACTCACTTTGTCGGATGTCCAAAACTACTGGATCAGATCAATCATGTTGGGAAAAACACTGCGGAACCCAACTCTGTCAGGAGGCTCAATATGGCTTTGCATTCCATTAAACCCGCTCAGGATCTCACTGAAGATATCTATGACGACCCCATCAGTGTCGCCCACCTGTCCAAGTTCATTATGCCCGCCACCAGCACCCCGCCCCATGTTATTGCCCAGATGATAACGGATGAGCTGATGCTCGATGGCAACGCTAAGCAGAATTTCGCCACCTTTTGCTCGACCTGGCTTGAGCCGGAGATCCACCAGTTGATGGATCTGTGCATCGACAAGAACATGATCGATAAGGATGAATATCCTCAGACAGCGGAGCTGGAAGCCAGATGCGTACACATGCTGGCAGCACTGTGGAACAATCCCAAAGCCGGAACGACACTCGGCTGCTCGACTACAGGCTCGTCCGAGGCGGCCATGCTGGGTGGACTGGCAATGAAATGGCGCTGGCGTAAAGCCCGTGAAGCAGCCGGACTGAACGCTCAAAAGCCCAATCTTGTGTGCGGGCCGGTGCAAATTTGCTGGCATAAATTTGCCCGCTACTTCGATGTAGAGCTTAGAGAGATGCAGCTGGAGGGCAATGAAGTTGGTATGAACCCCGACAAATTGCAACAATATGTCGATGAAAACACCATAGGTGTGGTCGCCACCCTAGGGGTGACCTACACCTGCGTCTACGAGCCGGTTAAAGCCATATGTGAAACCCTAGATCAAATCCAGAAAGCCCGGGGCTGGGATATTCCCGTTCACGTTGACGGTGCCTCAGGTGGTTTCGTGGCGCCCTTCGTTCAGCCTGAGATTGAATGGGATTTTCGCCTGGAGCGTGTCAAATCCATCAATGCGTCCGGGCACAAGTTTGGGCTTGCACCTCTGGGGGTGGGCTGGGTGGTCTGGCGCTCTAAGGAAGAACTGCCGGAAGAGCTGATTTTTACCGTCGACTATCTCGGCGGCAACATGCCCACCTTCACGCTGAATTTTTCCCGTCCGGGAGGGCAAATTGTCTCTCAGTACTTCCTGCTACTCCGCCTCGGTTTTGAAGGTTACCGCAAGATCCATCAGTCCTGTATGAATACTGCCCAATGGATGGCCAAAGAGATAGCCGGTATGGGGCCCTTTGAGCTGTTTTATGACGGCAAAGGTGGCCTGCCCGCCCTGAGCTATACCCTCAAGCAGGGCGATCACGGATTCAGCCTTTACGATCTGTCAGACAGATTGCGGATGCGGGGCTGGCAAATCGCCTCTTACCCTTTGCCGGAGCGCAGACAACACACCGTCATTCAGCGGATTATGGTGCGCCACGGCCTGAGCAAAGACCTGGCTTCGCTGCTTATCCGGGATATTAAAAGTGCCCTGGCGTTTTTCAAAAATACGCCAGCCTCGCGCCCCAGTTTCAGCCATGGCTGATGGGTAACGCTGTGAACTGTCAATATCTGACCTAGCCTGAGGTTTTCGGGAGTATTGCAATGAATACCAATGTCACATCAGCAAAGCATCTGAGTCTGTTCGGCTTTTTTGCGCTGACCGCCACTATGGTGATGACGGTGTATGAATACCCTACCTTTGCCTCATCCGGCATTTCACTGGTGTTTTATCTGGTCGTGGCCGGTATCTTCTGGTTCCTGCCTGTGGCTTTGTGTGCTGCGGAAATGGCGACCATTGAAGGTTGGGATAAGGGCGGCGTCTATACCTGGTCGGGAAAGTCACTGGGAGAGGAGTGGGGCTTTGCCAACATTTTTTTCCAGTGGTTTCAAATCACAGTGGGCTTCGTAACCATGATCTACTTTATTCTCGGCGCCCTCTCCTATGTACTGGACTGGCCAGCACTGAATAATGACCCATTGGTGAGGTTTATCGGTGTCATGATTATCTTCTGGGGATTAACCCTGTCGCAGTTTGGGGGAACCCGGATGACCGCTGTAATTTCCAAATTTGGTTTTGTCGTGGGCATCGCCATTCCGGCGCTTATCCTGTTTGCCCTGACGCTGGGTTTCTTCGTCACTGGCGGTATCAGTGATATGACCCTGTCACTCGATGCCATGCTCCCCGATTTCACCCAGTTAAATACGCTGGTGGTATTTGTGTCATTTATTCTGGGCTACGCGGGGATTGAGGCTTCTGCACCCCACGCCAACGAAATGACTAATGTGAAACGGGACTATCCTATCGCCATCATACTGCTGGTACTGCTGGCTATTGCGCTCAATACCATAGGTGGCATTGCCATTGGCGCCGTGATCCCGGAAGCATCACTGGGATTATCGACAGGAGTTATTCAGGGATTTGAAGGGCTGTTTGGTCATTTCTGGCAGCATACTGAATGGGCAGTGCGCATCATGGCCATCTTGATCGCCTTTGGGGTATGCGCCGAGGTCTCAGCCTGGGTAGTGGGCCCGTCCTGGGGAATGTTGGAAGCAGGCAAAGCTGGCCTGTTACCGGCTAAACTGGCGGAAACAAACAGTGCTGATGTGCCAATTAATTTCCTGATTGTACAGGGGCTTATCGTCAGTGTCTGGGCGGCAGTGCTCACCTTTGGCGGTGGCGCCAATGTGTCCTTTTTCACCGCTATCTCGCTAACAGTAGTGATCTATGTGGTGGGCTACATCATCTTTTTTGTCGCCTACTTCAAGGTGGTGACCTGCCATCAGGATCTGCCTAGGGCATTTGAAATCCCGGGGGGGCACTTTGTCAAACTGTTGGTGGCGCTGTCTGGTCTGGTGATATCCGTGCTGGCGCTGGGCATCTCCTTTATCCCGCCCTCTCAGCTGTCCAGCGAGAGGGCCGCCAGTGAATACATGACTATTCTGGTGATCAGTTTTCTGGTGACTGTGTGTCTGCCTTTCGTGATTTACCATTACATGCGCCGAACATCCGCTTGAGCGGTCGCTCAATATTAACAATAAAATGCCCGCGCTGTGCTGCAATACCGTTCAGTTAAGGCGAATATAAAAAGAGCTCTGCTAAAGCAGGGCTCTTTTTGTTTTTGAAAAGCAGTTCACCACGGAGCGCTCACTTCGCTCGCTACACAGAGGACACGAAGGGATAGCAAAGAAAAGCTTTTCTTCGTGGTCTTCGTGGTTCAATCTTTCTCTTTCAAACGTAACGGAAACATACTAAGTGAACAGCATTGCGCGCTGTGCTGGGCGCTTTTTTCAACTTAAACATACTGATGTGACCGCAGATCAACGAGCTATCAGTATCGGGCTATTGGTAACAGCCTATTCACTGTGACACCGAAAGAGATGACCAAGGCGGCTGATAACCTGCTGTATCAGGTCAATTCCGCCGGCCGCAACCGGGTCATGGCCTGCCCCTTTGCTGCTTCGGCAATTTAGCCTGTGCTATTTCCTGGTTACACCCGCATCAATCAGAGCCTGCTGGTAGTTGGCAACAAGGGCATCCCGGGGTAACAACTCACTGCTGGATCTGCGATTACGCCCCAGCAGTGAAGACTCTACAAACAACTCAAACCAGGCATTCAGCACATTGGCGTTGGCCTGCTCTCCCATCGCAGCCAAAACCATCACGGCGACTTCGGCCGTACCGAACTGAAATTCGCGCTGACCTTTGCGCAGCGCATACCTGGCCAGCTCTCCGGCTTCAAACGACAGCAGGGGAAAACGGTGTAAGTAAGGACTTTTGCGAAACATCTTCACCGCTTCACGCCAACGTCCATCCAACATGATAAACAGCGGCCGTTTTCCCGGTGCAATGGTTTCAGGTGGCACACCGCCTACTACCTGCTGCCCTTCAAAGGCATATTCACCGGGAAAAACCACATAGGGTTGATACTGTGGGTCATCAAGCAGTGCCAGCAGCTCAGGATTGACTTCGGTTCTGGACCACAGAAAAGCATGGGTATCCGGGATCAAATCAGCAATCAACCGACCGGAATTGGTGGGCTTGAGCACTTCATCGTCGTACATAATTAGCGCAAAGCTGGCGTGGGTTTGCAACGCCCGGCAGTGGGCACAAGTACAGTAGGATTGCCCCAGCAGACAGCGGCCACAACGACGCAGATTTTTTCCCCTGGCGGTGAAGGGCTTAGTGGACATGGATTTTCGCAGAGCATACAGACGGTGAACGGCGTGCTCAGGGGAACAGTGCTGCAACATAGTAATGCTAAACCTTTTAACTAAATCATTACCGCCCAATCAGCCGTAACGCAGGGATGTGAGTTTACTGCCTAACACAGTCAAACTCAATCTGCTTGCGCTTTGTACCTCAGCTCCTGATTGAATCACCGCTATTTTCGCAGTAACTCTTCAGACTTAGTTTTTCTAATGCAACTGATGAAAATAAATCCTCCACTCCTTGTAAGCAGGGCTATTGAAACTTAAACAGGAAGGGCTAAAATCCGCCTCCTCTTTATTGCTCTTTTTCCCATACTCGGAGAGATCATGCCTGCGACATTGAAGCCTTCTTCTGCGTCTGTTTCCCCGCAGGGTACACCGCTGCCCAGTGTACTGATACAGTTGGTATTTATGGTGGCCTGTGGACAATTGGCACAGACGATCTTTGTACCCGCCCTGCCCATGATAGGCCAGGCTCTGCACGCGGATGCCGGAGAGTTACAGGCGATTATGGCTGCTTATCTGCTCGCCTACGGTTTACTGCAGTTTGTTTATGGCCCGGTGTCCGATCGGATTGGACGGCGCATTCCGTTACTTTGCGGTATCGCTCTGTCTATTGTCGGCGCATTGCTGGCAGCGCATGTGAGCAGTGTCGATGCACTAATTGCCGCCAGTGCATTGCAGGGAGCCGGTACCGCCGCAGCCGGTGCACTCAGCAGATCAATCCCCCGGGATCATTTTACCGGTTCAAGGCTGATGCAATTTAACAGCTATGTGTCTATGGCTGTGGTGTTCCTGCCGCTGGTTGCGCCCTTTATCGGATCATTGACCGCCGAAACCTTTGGATGGCGCGCCGTTTACTATACCCAGGCGGGATTCAGTCTGGGCGTATTGCTGATGTTGACACTGACGCTGAAAGAATCGCTGCCTGCCGGGCGGCGGGAAAAACGTTCCGTATTTCAGGCCTACGCCCTGGTGTTAAGTCACAGAGCGTTTCGCGGCTATACGCTAGGGCTTATCGCCACTTTTGCCGGTATTGCGGCATTTGAAGCCATTGCCGGCGTGCTTTATGGGCAATATCTGCAACTGTCACCTTTCTGGGTGAGCATTTGGTTTGTAGCGCCTATTCCGGGTTATCTGGCGGGCGCCTGGATTGCCGGTAAAAGCAGCCGAATCAAAAGCCTGCTCAACCGTGGTATTGCCCTGCTCGGCGCAGGAGCGACCATCATGTTGATCCCCGGTCTTTTTGGCGAAGTGGTGGGCTGGACCCTGCTGCTCGGTTCGGTGCTATTTTTCTGTGGTGCAGGCATGATGTTCCCAACCCTGACCTCGGCAGCATTGGAGCCATTTCCCGCTCAGGCCGGTATTGCCGGTGCCTTGCTCGGCGGTCTGCAGAACTTTGGCGCTGGTATAGCTGCATTGATGATGGCCATGCTGCCGATTTATGGTCAACTTTCAATTGGGCTGCTGTGTATGATCATGGTATTGCTGGTGGTTCTTGCACTGAATTACGCCAGAATGTCCGAAGGCCACACGGGCCATGACATGACAGCACAAGTTTGATTGTCTCAAACAACTACGGCAGGCATAAAAAGATCATGTCCAGGCCAACGTCGATTGAGGAACTGACTGAAACTGCCCTGAGTTTATCTGAAAATCCCAGCCAACACAGTGGCAGGGATTTTTTATGCCGGTAGAGGTTAGCTACTGTGCACCACCAACCGCTGTAGCACCTGACATGAATTGACTACTGTTGCTTTTGTGCAAAATGCACAAGAGCAGCAGAATAAGATCATTAGTTGATACGCTGCTTCGTTGGCTGATACTGATTTCTGCCACAAATCCCTACATAACTCTCTATATAAGGGCCGACTTGAGTGTCTAACTTAAGTGCCTAACTTAAGTGCCTATATAAGTGTCAACAGGAGTCCTGCCCCATCCCCCCGACAGATCTTTGCCCCGCACAAACTCCGGCAAAAATGAAAACGCAGCAGCTGTTTCATCGTGGCAGATAATAAATAAAAATGACCGAACGTATCCACGCTCAGTCCTTATGTACTCCTGGCTCACCGAATACCGGGCGCTAAGCAGACCGGTAATCAGAGTATACGGCGCAACAGAATATCCGCTTTGATCCGGTTGATCCGTGACAATAACTTCTTCACCGGTGCAGGATAGTTCTGGATTGTTTCTATCTGACTATAGTGATACAGCCGGGTAGTATGCTCCATAATAAATGCCTGCTCGCTGGTAAACTGCTCAGCCCAGTGCCCTTCTTCGTCGGTGATCAGCAAGCCGTTTTCCAGATCCAGCGCCCAGGCTCTTGGATTCAGGTTGGATCCGGTCAGCAAATGGCGCTTGCCATCTGCACTTATCCCCTTGAGATGGTAGCTGTTGTCATCGTGCTTCCAAACATGGATATTGAGCAGTCCTTTGTCGATAGCCCACTGCTGTCTGCGGGCAAACTTGCGTAATGTCTGTTCGTACAGATAAGGCACGGCGCCTATCGGCGAAAAATCCTTTTCCGGCGCAATAAAGAAGTCGTTGGCAGTTTTATCCCCGACCACTATGTCAATCCGCTTGCCAGCACGCAAATGACGGCTCAGTGAGCGCACCAGCGATAACGGCGGATTAAAGTAAGGGGTACAGATAAACAGCGACTCCCGCGATTCATCCACCAAAGCCAGCACAGCTCGATTGAGCTGATTGCGTTTAGCTCCCAGTCCCACAAATGGTGTAACTCGCAGCCCAGTCTTGGTCATGGGAAACTCATATCTGGCTTTGGCCAGTCGTTTTTTAAAGCTTCTGATCTGCAACTTGTCCGGTAGCACTTCAGTTTCAGCGCGCTGACACAATGAGCTGACGGCATCATCTTTCACCAGAACCTTTTGCACCATAGCTCTCATGGACTGTGCCAGCTCAGGTGATTCGATCAGGTGGTAACGGTCGAAACGGTATCTTTCCTGCTGTTGCAGGTAGATATTATTCAGGCTGGCGCCACTGTATATCACCGCATCATCAATAATAAATCCTTTCAGATGCAGCACGCCCATCACCTCACGGGATTTAACCGGTACCCCAAGGATTTCGATAGGACAGTCGGCAGTTTTCATGGCCTGGCGATAAAGCAGATAGTTACCGCTGTCACCTTTGTGGCCGATCAGGCCCCTGCGGGCGCGATGAAAATCCACCAACACCTTGATATCAAGCTCTGAATTATTGGCCTTGGCCTTGAGCAAAGCATCGAGGATTTCCCGTCCGGCATCGTCATCTTCCAGATACAGTGCGGTGATTGTAATGGAATGTCTGGCAGTGGCGATGCGCTCAAGCAATTGCGCCTTAAAATTTCGTGGGGTAAGCAACCAAGTAATGGCATCCGGCTGCAATGCAATTCCACCCAGCTTGTTCAGCAAGGTATCCTCCTTAGGCAACCTGCCATCAAGGCGGCAGATTGGTAACTCTGTCAATTATCACTGTACACAGTGACTCCCGTATTCATCGCCGAATTCCGGTAACATTTATGACGGGCAAACTCATGTTAAGAGCGTAGAAATTACCGACTTAGCTGCGCTGGAGCAAGTTATTTCTTGATGGCAGTAACTGTGCCCTCAAGAAATTGCGTAAATTTCAAGCAGCAACCACCCAGTATACAAACACCCGGGAAGATGGTAGTAAGTCACACCATCGTTCGAAATTACGGGGTACAATGACTAATTTGCCGGAGCTGCAATGAAATTGCGAATTCTGATAACTGTGTTGCTAGCGCTGGCTGCTGGCGCGACACTGTTTCACTTCAAATCCCATTTGGGACTGCTGGTCCTTCCGCTGTTTATGGTATTGGTGGTCTTTGTCACCTTGAGGCTTTATCGCTTATTGAGCCAGGATGATGCGGATGAACAATAATAACCTCTGGCGTCGATGGGCAACTCTGTGTCTTTGCGGGGCAAGCCTCAGCGGTCCGTTACAGGCACGGGATACCGAGTTGACACAGCTTGTCACCGCGCTGGCCCCAACAGATACCAGTGTCGCCTTTGTACTGAGTGAACTTGGTCAGGAAGAGCCTCTGGTAAGCTATCAGTCGCAACTAAAACTGCTGCCCGCCAGTCTACAAAAGTTGCTGACCGCCAGTGCTACTATTAAGGTACTCGGCAGGGACTTTCGCTTCACAACCACACTGATGACCGATGCCCGGATAGATGGAAAGCTGTTACACGGCAATCTGTATCTGGTGTTTGACGGTGATCCGGCGCTGACCTCAACTCAACTCAGGGCGCTGCTGGCCAGACTCAAGGATATGGG
>JAJNAU010000124.1 GCA_021462625.1 Shewanella sp. | reverse complement strand
ATATCCCAATCGTGAAACTGGGGGTTTAAGCCATGGACGGAACGATTGAATTTACCATGGGCCTGTCCGAAGGCGTTGCCTGGCCCGAGCGTGTCGTGGCGCCAACTTCGTTGACCCAGTGCATCAGCACCCTGCGCAAAAAGCTGGAACCCTATGGTGAAGTGCAACTCAAGACGTTGGCGCGCCGCGGCTATCAGTTGCATATTTCCGAGCAATCCAATGTTAAAATGCTGGCCATTAAAGACGCCAAATCGATCCGCGATCTGCTGGTGGGTGTTTCGGTGCGCACCAAGGCCGGTGGTATTGTGGCGGCTCTGCTGCTGATCGCGGCAGGCTGGTATGTGAGTGACTATCATGGCGTCATCAAGGTCAGTGCCACCTGGCGTGGCGACAAGACCATTCCGCTGAATGTCGGTGGTGTGCAGGAGCAGGCAAAGTTGATCTACCGGGTGGGCAAAGAGCAGCTACACCCTTCCTGGTGGCAAAAGCACCTGGCGCCGGAAGGTAATCAGCTAGATGGCATGAAAGACTTCAGTGCGTTTGCGCTGGCGGATTTCAACAATTACTCGCTGTCATTGTGTCCGGGTAACGACATCAAGGCCTGTACAGGTGAAGGTATTATCAATCTGGTGATGATCAACGACCAGCCTGCGGAATTGAGCATGGCGGACTTTATTCCGCTGTCCAAGGAGATGGAAAAGCGCATTCGCTACAACCGTATTAAATTGCCTCAAGGCATTGGCACCGGCAGCGAGGTGACAGAGCACAACTATCATGCTGATGTGTATTTCCCGGTGGCGGGTGAACTGCTTATCCGCAATGACATCACCATATCTCTCATTTATAACGAAAAGAATTCCGGCACCTTTTACTTCTCTTCCTGTGTCACAGATCAGGATTGTTTGACCTCGCCCATCAAGTATCGTCTACGCGGAGAGTTCAACCAGTATCGCAGCGAAATCGGCGGTACGGAAGCGGATGTGTTCCATGTGCGTGTGGCACAAAAGATGCTAACCAAGCCTGAGGAGATCTCCTCATCGGCGGTGCACTTCTTCCGCGAAAGCCGCAAACATGAAGTGCTGGATGATGAGCTGTATTTCTACCGTATCTTCCAGAACGACAGTACCGCGGTGTGGATTGTGCCCCGGCTTGGTAACTTTATTGCCTGGACTAAATATCAGAAGCTCGATTTATAAAACAACGGCCGGTCAATCCGGCCGTTGTTGATTTCAGGATAACCTCAACTTTCGGTGCAATGCCTGCGGCAGTATTGCCAAATCCAATCTTTGTTGCGGCTTGCATCCAGTTTGCTATGCAGTGTCCCGGGTGGTTCAGCATTCATTGAGTCGCCCAAGGTTACTCTTTGGTGACGACATTCCTTGCCCTTTTTTTTGCAGCATTCGCAACCCGGGGCTTTGTTGCCGTCAAAGCACCAGAGGGCCCAAGTCGGCTCGGCGATAGTTTACATTTTTCAGCACCTTGCCTGCGCGAATCGTCTTACCGTCCAGTTCCACATCCTCCGCGCATTTGGCGATGATAAATCCGCCTTTGTGGCTGGCGGTAAGCGCGATACCCTGCGCGGCATAAAAAGCTTCTGTAGCCGTATATTCCAGCTCGGTGCGGCAGAGCTTACTCATATTGCTGGAGTGCACTTCAACCCAGCAGGGGATGAAATTGATATTCAGGTTGCGGGCGACGTGCAGCAACAAATCCACCAGATAGCTGATAGCCGGATTTGCCTCTGGCGTGTCGGCGCCCAAATGCACCTGACGGCCCATCAGCACGTACACTGAATCGACAATGGCGTCCGCCTGATCCACTTTATCCGGTGCCTGAGCCAACTCTGTTAATTCTTCGATGATAAGCGAGGTGTGCAGGGTGTCGCTGTTGAGATCCAGTGACTGGGGATCATCGACCGGCAGGTCAAAGGCGCAGCGAAACTCGAGAATATCGCGGTATAGATGCATGTAGATCTCTGGGGTGAGGGCGGTCAGTTGCATGGGTCTCTCCATAAGGGAAGGTGCGAATAAGTCCCGTGGGTGCTCTGCCAGTGATGACAGCTCCTTGATGCGCGGCGTAGCTCGACGTTAATGGCCTGAGTCCTTAGCGAGAGCTGCAACAAAGCAGATAGGGCTGCCAACCTCGCCCTTCGGGGCTTTCGGGCAAACACGATTGCTGTGGTATTGCGCTTTGGAAGGCATCCCGCCTTGCTGCAGCTGAATACCTTGAACTCGAATTTGCCCGTAAGCCCCGCGGTGCGTGGACTTGTTCACACTTTCCTAAGCAGTAAAAATGAAATACTAAGGAAGGAGAATCGTTCGTGCAACCAGCCTGGGCTTAAATTGCACGAACGATACCGCTCTCAGTGGGTTGTTAACGGATTTTTCATAGGGATCACTTTCCAGTTGGTCTGATGGAGCATAAAATGCGTTCCTTTTCATTTTGATCTGAAGGGAGTCGGGTCTGAAGTAAGGACACAGCTTCGCGCTGTCGGTGTCATGAATAAATATCCTGCTCCCAAATTTTCTGTCAAATATCTGCTGCCTCAGCACTGGGGCACACTGTTGCTGGTCGCTGTGGTGTATCTGGTCAGTTTGCTGCCCTGGAGGCTGCAATTCTGGCTGGGCAAAGGCATTGGTCGGCTGTCGATGTTGTTACTGCCCAGGCGCCGCCGAATTATAGAGCGTAATCTCGAGCTGTGTTTTCCCGGGATGTCGGTCACCGAACGGCAGCAACTGGTGAACGCCAATATCGACAATACTGGTCTGGGGCTACTGGAAACCGGTATGGCCTGGTATTGGTCGGATGCCAGAATCGCTCGCCATGTGTCTTTCGAGGGGTTTGACCATATTGAACCTTTGCTGGCGCAGGGGCACGGCGTATTACTGGTGTCGGTACACTCCCTCAATCTGGAGTTGGGCGCCCGTGCCTGTGGTCTGAAGCTGTCCGGCATGGGGGTCTATCGCCCCAATAACAATCCCTGTTTTGATTACTTTCAGTACAAAGGTCGTACCCGTGGTCGCCATGAGATGATCCATCGCAAAGATGTTAAGACCATGCTCGACAGCTTGCGTCAGGGACGGGTGCTTTGGTATGCGCCGGATCATGACTATGGCCTCCGCCGCTCTGCTTTTGTGCCTTTGTTTGCGGTGGATCAGGCCTGTACCACGACAGGAACCAGTTTGTTGGTGGATGAAACCGATTGTGCCATCGTGCCTTTTACCATTGTGCGTACCGACGACAGTGGCCATTACACGGTGACGTTCAGAGAGCCATTACAGGAAGCGTTCCCGAAACATAGTCCTGAAGGTGGGGCGCGGGCGATTAACAAGTTGGTTGAGACCTCGATTTTGGCCGCACCGTCACAATATATGTGGCTGCACCGGCGTTTCAAAACCCGGCCTGAAGGTCAGCCTTCGCTATATTGAACACTGTCTGAGCCCACCTGGTGTGGGCTTATTTTTGTCCAAGGAGCTCCCCGGCAAGCAAATGGCACATATCATCAGGCCAGATGCCGGGGATTGATGGGCAGTTTCTACGAACCCAATCTGTTGATAACCAGTCGCCAGTGCCTGTTGATGCTAGTTGTTGGTTGCAGGTAGCCGCGAATGAATGCCGGTTGCCTGGAACATTTCAGCAAGACTACAGTGCTTGAGGAGCTAAAGGATGAGCCCTACCTGCTTGATAAAGACAGGGGCATGTATAATCGCCGGTACAGCAAGCAGCATACCCTGAAATTACCACTGCTGACCGACCCTCCCGGCATTTTACCCACTTGCTGGTGGAGTTACGTCAGGCTCGCACTGTGACTCAATTACCCTGGAGTCGTCCTGGATCAGTGTCAGTGTTTGTTCGGGCAGTTAGTGGAGATAAAGGGAAGGTGCGAACAAGTCCTCGCACCGCTCTGGCTTATGAGCAAAAGCGAGTTCGAGGTATTCAGATAAAGGAAGGCTGGTTGCCTTTCAAAGCGCAATACCAAAGCAATCGTATTTGCTCGAAAGCCCCGTAGGGCGAGGCTGACAGCCCTATCTGCTTGGTTGCAGTTCTCGCTAAGGACTAGGGCCATTAACTTCAAACTGCGCCGCGCATCTAGAGGCTGTCAGCACTCGCAGAGCACGCACGGGACTTATTCGCACCTTCCAAAGAGGCATCAGCTGCTTGGCGAGCAGCTAACCGCCGTACGCAATTGTCACTATGAGCTTGCTGTTTAGTTTGCTCTTCTCGAGTAGCCGGTCTGATTTATGGGGGAAATGGCAACAGATCTCAACGTGTTGTAAATTTGTGCTGCAGCCGCTAGTATATGTCGAATTATATGTTGCTGATGCTGTCCGTGGTAGCTTTTATTGCTGACGTCGGTTGGTTTTATGGGTTTGGGCAGGGGACAGGGAAAATTAACTAACAGAGGCTGGCGGTGAATCCGTGCCAAAGGGAATCCCATGAGCTATCAAACACTTTCTGAGCTGTGCAAAGCTCTGCTATGGTCGAGGATTGATCATGAAAGAGGGGAGCGGGCTGATGCCTATCGTGCGTCGGATGCTGAGCTGGAAATGGCTGAGTCATCTGTGGGAGCCAGATTCCCCGACGATTATCGCTGGTTTATGAAGCACTACGGAATGCGGGGACTTGAAGACCCCAGAGTGAATCTGAGCATCCGGGGATATTCGCTGTCATTTCTGGGGATGTTTTCTCCGGTCGATATAGCGGCGATCAACAGCCAGAAATGGTCCTCCTGTGATCTGCTTGGGAGATCCATCATTCCTTCTTGGATGCTGCCGGTGGCAGATTCCCTGTCCGGCGACGCCTTGCTGCTGGATTTATCTGCAGCAGGCTATGGCTCTGTATGGATGCGCCATAGTCTGCTGCCACCGATGAAATGGCGCTCCGACAATGCTGAGCTGGTACCTATTGCCGATTCTTTCACCGAGCTAATTGCCATCATAGTCGCCCAGCCCCAAATGGGCAATTCAGGATTTAATCAGGACGAGGCTTTGCCGCTGTAAACCGCATTATCTGCTGCTGTTCGCCAGAGATGCCAGTATAACTAGGGTCTGTTGACCTTTGAAGATGGTTTTTGCAGCACTTTTTCGTTGTTTTATACGCGCTTTACTCTTTGTTGCAAGGTATTTGCTTAGGCCCCTAGGCGGCACACCTTGCGTCGCGATTAAAGCGCGTCTAGAACGAGCAAAATTCAACCATGAAAGGTCAACAGACCCTAGTGGTGACGGCTGAAATTTGCTACTATGCATGCTATTCACCGCATAGCTCAGACTGTGCGGTTCTTCTTTTCCTGCAGGATTATTCCCTTGAACCAGATACAGCCAGATCCCCAGGTGGCGTTTGCCAGTCTGTCGTTAAAACCACAATTGCTCAGTACCCTCGACAGCATCGGCTATGCCGCCGTGACGCCCATTCAGGCTGCCAGTTTGCCTTTGATCCTGGCGGGTAAGGATGTGATCGCGCAGGGGAAGACTGGCAGTGGCAAGACCGCCGCCTTTGGTTTGGGGCTGCTCGATAAGCTGGATGTAAAACGTTTTCGCATTCAGTCGCTGGTGCTGTGTCCAACCCGTGAACTGGCGGATCAGGTGGCGAAAGAGATCCGCACGCTGGCCCGTGGCATTCACAACATCAAGGTACTAACCTTGTGTGGCGGCGTGCCTGTGGGACCGCAGATAGGCTCGTTGGAGCACGGCGCTCACATCATTGTGGGAACTCCCGGGCGGGTACTGGACCATATTCAGCAGGGTCGGCTGGACTTTTCCGAGTTGACCACACTGGTGCTGGATGAGGCTGACCGCATGCTGGAAATGGGCTTTACCCAAGCCATGGACAGCATTCTCGCCGAAACGCCGGCTGGCCGTCAGACCCTGTTGTTCAGTGCCACTTTCCCGGCGCAAATCCAGGGTATGGCTGAGCGCATTATGCGTAATCCTGAGATGGTGAAGCTGGAAGCGACCCACGATAGTCAGAGTATCACCCAGCACTTTTATCATCTGGAAGAAAAAAGCGAGCGCATGCAGGCGCTAAAAATCCTGCTGTGCAAGGTGCGACCTGAGTCTGCCGTGGTGTTCTGCAACACCAAGCGTGAAACCCAGTCAGTTGCTGATGAGCTGGCCGCGTTGGGCTTCAGCGCGCTGGCACTGCACGGGGATCAGGAGCAGCGCGAGCGCGACCGTACTTTGGTGCAGTTTGCCAATAAGAGCATCAATGTCCTGGTGGCGACCGATGTGGCGGCTCGCGGTCTGGATATCGATAATCTGGATGCTGTGGTGAACTTTGAAATGGCCTATGACAGAGAAGTGCATATTCACCGAATTGGCCGTACCGGTCGCGCCGGCAGTCTGGGGCAGGCATTCAGTTTCTATACCGGCAAAGACAGCTTTAAAATTACCGCACTGGAAGAGGTGCTCGGGTATGACATTCAGGACGATGAACTGCCGGGTGAGCAGTATCTGAATATCGCGCCATACAAACCAAAGATGACCACGATTGTGATTGATGGTGGTAAGAAGCAGAAACTGCGTCCGGGAGATATTCTCGGTGCGCTGACGGCAGACAAGACGATGACAGGCGGCGATATCGGAAAAATCAAGATCACCGATATCCGCTCCTTTGTGGCGGTGAAGCGTCAGTTCGGCAAGAAGGCACTGACTATACTCAACAAAGGCAAACTCAAGGGCCGCCAGTTCCGCGCGTTCTCTGTGTATTGAAAGTAATACCGCTTAAGCAACAGTGGGCTTGGCAACAGAGGGACAGGTGTCATGGGTTACAGTGACACCTGCACTGCGAGTGGCTTATTGCTTCGTTGCTTTGGGGATGCATTCAAGCAGTGCCAGCGGCTCAAATCCCCCTGTCTTGCCGTAGAAGAGGCCACATACTTCGCCTCTAAGTTGCAGGTTGAACTGACTGGGGAACTGAAAGTCCCTGCCCATTATCGGTAACCCCTGCCCATCTTTCAGTGGTTTTTTTTCCAGCAACAACACATCATTTTGTTCAAATACATTGTCAGCCAGCACCGGAGCTAATCCGCCTTTCAGTTTGACTATGGCCTGTTGGATCTCCTGTTTGGCGGCAGCGCCGGTGTGTTTACTCAGTGCTGCCACAGGTTCAGCCGTCGTGGATTGACAGCCGGACATCAGCATGATGCCCGACCACAAACAGATTGACCAACTCCTTTTGCTCATCGCTCGGCCCCTTTAAGATCTGTGAAGATGCTGCCCTGACGCAAGGGGTGGAAGGGCTGCGCAATCGCTGTACCACGGATTTGCAAAGTTTGCGGCGCCGCAAAGTTGCGCATAACAGGGGCAACAGGACAGGTTTCATCCTGCATGTACAGCAGTGCCGCAGCCAGCATATCTTCCTGTTCACTGCCCAGAGGCTGACTGAAGTCATCGGCCACGATGCAACCAGGTACTTTGTCATCCAGCCCTATATCTGTGACGATATCGCTGGCAGCAATGGGCACAAAGCCATCTGCAAAGTCACCAAAACCCTTTTCATTGAGCCCCTTGAATTGAACAGTAAAATACACTAGGCCACAGTTTTGCTGAGGCACAAAACCGTAGGGTTTACCCCGGGTCTGGGTGCCAATCTGAATCACTTCCACATCAATGCCGCGCAGGGCGTTGATAAGGGATTCGCTGGCAGATGCGGTACCTTCACTGGTCAGCACATAGACTCTGTCCAAATTCACGTAGGGCAGGGGATCGGTAAATACGCTTTGGTTCCAGTCAATAGCACGGGAAACAAAGTTGATGTTTTCATTTTGATTGCTGCGTTTGTCATTGTAGGCCAGGGTCCCAAATACCCGGTTTTCACTGCCACTGCCGGCAATCATGTAGCCCAGTTGAGCCGATTGATAGATGAGACCGCCGCCATTGTAGCGCATATCAATGACCAACTCGTTGATGCCTGCAGCACTGAACTGCTCGAAAGCATCGATAAGGCCGGGCTGGGCCGCGCTGATAAACTGGTTATGCTGCAGATAACCGACTTTGTTGCCCAGATGTTCAATCACCTTGATGTTCTTTACCGGCGACAGGGTGATTTCGGCTGCTGTCAGCTCGACAATTTTCTCTTTGCCTGAGCTGGTTTCAAAGGTAAAGCGATAGCTTTGGCCTACATCAGGGAAGAACAGCGCTTGGTTAATGGCATTGATGTCGCCTGAGGAGTTGCTGTTTACAAAATCAACATCATTTATTTTCAGTAGCTTGTCGCCGCGTGTCACGGCTGCAGTTTCCGCAGGGGAGGCTGTTTCTGTGTAGGCGACTTTAAGCTCTCTGGGGGCGTAGGTGTCGATAAAGGCCCAGTTTATGCCATAGCCCCCGGTGACGCCGGACTGTGCCTCCTGCATATAGTTTTCATAGGGTTCGACAAAGTGGAATTCATCTTTGTCACGGCCTGATTCTGTGGTTTCGGTGGTTTTGAGCACGTTAAAGTAGGCTGTCACATCACTGTAGTTAGCCGGGTTGGGATCCGGCAGTTCATCATACCAAAGGTAGGTTTCGTTACTGAAAGATCTCAGATACAGCTTTTCATGCAGCGATGAGCCATTGGTATCGGGATAAGGCTGATTGGTATAGGGGTTGATGCCGGTTCTGGGGTCGGCACACTGGTTGATAAACTCAGAAGCAGGTTGGTAGACGCCTGTAGTCCAGGTGGGGCGGGTTTCAGCGGTATCATTACCTCCATCGGAACTCGCCACAAGAGGAGATGTTTCGCCGCCGCCACAGCCTACAAGCATTGCTGTCAACAAGATTGCCAGGATTGATATTTTTTTATTATTGAATTGCCCAAATACTTCCATTTCCTGACTCCCTGGAAAGCTGCTGTTTAGTTAGGGAAGGTGAAAATAAGTCCCGTGCGTGCTGTGCCAGTGATGACAGCCCTGAGAGGCGCGACGCAGTTCGACGTTAATGGCCTGAGTCC
>JAJNAU010000123.1 GCA_021462625.1 Shewanella sp. | reverse complement strand
AGCCATTGATTATCTGTTGGTAATTGCCCATCAGCTTCTTGCCCAGCTTGAGATTGTCGTAAACCAGCTCAGGCAGTTCGGGCAGTTTATCAGACCAGTAAGGGGCTTTTGATTTCACTTTTTTGAACATGGCCTTTGGACCAGCCTGCTCGGCCATCCAGTTTTCCAGAAATGGCTTGGCAGTGGCCCACAAATCCAGCTCCGGGTAGAGCTGACGTCCCAGTCCCTCGATATACAAGAGCGTCTTTTCCAGCAGTACCAATTGGGGCTGCACGACTATGTCGAAGCGTCTGGCGGTGCGGAACAGTTCCAGCAGCACATGGCCAAATGAGATCTCGTGCAGTGGTTTGTTGAACATGGGTTCGCACACGGCCTTGATGGCCTGCTCGAAGGCTGGAATATCGGTATTGGCCGACACCCAGCCGGATTCCACATACAACTGGGCGATTCGTTTGTAGTCCCGATTGAAAAAGGCGAGGAAATTTTCTGCCAGATAACGCTGATCTTCTTCGGTCAGGGTGCCCATGATGCCGCAATCCAGTGCGATATAGTAAGGGTTCTCCGGATGGTCGAAGGACACAAAGATGTTGCCCGGATGCATGTCGGCGTGGAAGAAGTTGTCGCGAAACACCTGGGTGAAGAACAGCTCCACCCCGCGCTCGGCCAGCAGTTTGAGATTAGTTCCCTGGGCTTTAAGCGCCGCAATATCCGACACTGGGACGCCTTCCACCCGCTCCATGACCATCAGTCGCGGGTAGCAAAGATCTTCATACACGTGAGGAATGTAAATGGCCGCTGAGTCGGGGAAATTGCCGCGCAGTTTCATGGCGTTGTGAGCTTCGAGTTTGAGGTTCAGCTCGCCCAGAATGGTGTTCTCATAGTCCTGCACCACTTCCAGCGGGCGCAGCCGATTACTATCGCCAAGCAGCCACTCTACAAAGCGGGCACTTTGGGTCATCAGCTCCAAATCGGCTTTGACCTGAGCTTCCACATCCGGGCGCAGTACTTTGAGCACCACGGCTTCACCGGTGCGTTTCAGCGTGGCGGCGTGCACCTGGCTGATAGAGGCAGACGCCAGTGGCTGCTCATTGAAGTCATCGAACAGAGCATCGAGAGGCTGTCCCAACTCAGTTTCGATGGCCTCGCGGGCGAGGGCCGGATCGAAAGGCGGAACTCTGTCCTGCAGCATCGCCAGTTCTTCTGCCCACTTATCACTGAGTAAGTCGCGGCGGGTAGAGAGCATCTGGCCGAATTTGATATAGACTGGTCCCAGCTCCTGCATCGCCAGTTTCAGGCGCTCGCCGGAGGGTTTGTCTTTATGTTGATTACGCAGCCAGAACAGGCTGCCCCGAAGAAATTTGTAGTACCAAGGGGTGAGTTTCGCCGGCAGTATTTGATCCAGACCGTAGTGCAGCGCAGTGCGGATTACCTGGTAGCCTCGGCGGAAGCTGGCGCCTGTCATGGTGTTATCTTGTCCATCAGTTTTTGTATACGCGATTGCTCGTCCCTGACATCCCGGCAAAGATCGTCCAGCTGGTCTTTGAAGTGCAGGTATTCCAGTCTTCCCGGTGCAACCCGGTACTCTTCGGTGGCAAGTTCGCTCAGGTGATCCCGGGTGCCCTTAAGCACTTTAATTGCCAGTGCCTGACCGCAATTGAGAGCTGCAAATAGCTTATGAGTCGGCGCGTCGCCCAGATAGCGGGACACCGGTTCGGCCAGATCCAGCGGATTTTGCTGCAGGAACTGGCTGAGGGCTTGCAGGGTTGCCAGATCGCCATCTAGTGATAGCCTGTCCTGCTTGATAAGTTCAGTCAGCTGAGCGCCTTCGCCCAGCTTTACCAGAGTGGCGGCGTCGACACTAACACTGACGGCGACCTCGCCCTCATAGCGGCTGAAAACCTGCACCTGACGACGATTGAATGCCAGCGTCAGGGGAAAGGGCAACTGAGTCAGCTGGATACGAACAAGCCTGCCGTCCAGCTTTGCCCTGGCATACTCCTGGGGGGCCTGCGCAATTATCTGATCCAGCACCGACTCAATGGCGGCACACAGCAGCAAAGGCCATTCCCACTTCAGCATCAGAACTTGTACCCTTTGTGCAGTGCCACAATGCCGTCGGTCATGTTGGTATAATCCACCTGCTCGAAACCAGCATCAATCATCATTTGTTTGAGGGTTTCCTGATCCGGATGCATACGGATGGACTCGGCCAGGTACTCATAGCTGCCGGCGTCTTTGGTAATCATGTCACCCATCTTGGGCAGCACTTTGAAGCTGTACAGGTCATAGACCTTGCGCATCAGTTCGTGCTGAGGCTTGGAAAACTCCAGCACCAGCAACTTACCACCTGGCTTGAGCACCCGCTGCATGGAGCGAAGGGCCTTATCTTTGTCGGTGACGTTACGCAGACCAAAGGCGATGGTAATAATATCGAAGTGATTATCGGGGAATGGCAGAGCCTCGGCGTTGGCCTGCACATAACCGACATTGCCGACAATACCGCGGTCACGCAGTTTGGCGCGGCCGACTTTGAGCATGGAGTCGTTGATATCAGCCAGTACCACTTCACCCTTTTCGCCAACCAGTTGCGAAAATTTGGCGGTCAGGTCGCCGGTACCACCGGCCAGATCCAGCACTTTCATGCCTGGACGGGCTGCGGCAGTTTCAATGGTGAAACGCTTCCAGAGTCTGTGGATACCGAAGGACATTACATCATTCATGATGTCGTACCTAGCGGCAACCGAGTGAAATACATCGGCAACCAGATCGGCCTTGTGCTCTGTCGCTACGGTCTTATATCCGAAGTGGGTACTGGATTGCTTGTCCTCAGACATTGAATGCTTCCTGTTGTATCGATACTGAACAGCGAGTTTAAGCCAAAGGGGATAGTCCGGGTAATCTTGGCCACTCACTCTGTGATCGAAGTGGTAATTAATTGTCCTGTTATGACAGCATCGCTGTCTTTGGCTGCCTTTTGCGCATGGTGCGCATATCATGAGCGATAAGCGGTTTGTACCATGGGGGCAACGAAAGCCGCATTATACCAATTAGCGAAAAGTAAGATACACAGTTTTCAGGCGCTTGTGCAGCTGCCTGGCTGTAGGCGCGCGTTCATATAGGCCAGCAGCAATTCCGCTATGGCCTGGCCGGTGACTCGTTTGCCGGCATCCACCCCCGCCGGGTGTCTGGCCGGAGCCGCCTCCGCCAGGTGAAGATATTGGCAGGGGCAGTTGCTGGCCATGGCCGACACATAGTGACAGGCATCCAGCAATGGCACGCCGGCAAACGTAATGGCGCTGGAAGGCAGTTCACTGATGGCATCCAGATCCAGCTCAAGCCCTAAAGGGAGTGTCTGATTGGTATCAATAATCTCACTCAATGCCTGCTCCAGGGGCAGGCGCCGGCGTACCCAGATATCCTGAAAGCTGTGCCAGCTGCCGCCGAATGTCTCTAGCTGTTGCAGGCTGGTCTCGCTGTTTTTCTGCTCATGCAGCCCAAGAATATGGTAGCGGTTTAAATAACCCTGACTGGCGGCATAGCTGAAACTGTTGCCGCTGTGTCGTCCTTCCAGTGGGCGAAAATCGCAGTGAGGATCCAGATTTACTGCCGCCACGCCAGCACGGTGAAAAGTGGACAGTGCCCGCAGCAAGCCAAAGGCATTGTTGTGGCCGCCGCCTATGACCACTGGCTCAAGCCCGACCTGCAGCAGGGCAGAGATGACTTCGGTGACGGCATCATCCAGCTCTGCCACGCTCTGGCGCAGACTGTCCAGCGAATCGGCCGGGTTTTGCAGATGCAGATCGCCAATCAGCAGACATTGGTGTCCATCAAAGAAGCGGTTGGCCTGCAGATTACCAAAATACCTGATGGCCGAGCTGAAGCAGTCATCTGCGCCATGCTGACCCAGATTGGCGCGGGGACCAATATCTTCGCTGATCCCCAGCAAGGCAAAATGGGCACCGGCGGCTTTGACCTGTTTAAGGGCTTGTGGTGTGAAGTTGTCGAGCAGTTGGAAATTCTGCCCCAGTTTGGTTTCACCCGGGCGGGTCGACAGGAGAGCATTGAGGGCAGAAGGGGAGCTGAGCGTCAGCAAATCCATTGAGGCCAATCCATAACAAGTTCAGTGGCTAGTGATGCTATTTTCGCTTTGGGTGCGGGGGATTACAAGGCGGCAGTTAAGTAAGAGAGCCATTTCGCTCCTTAACTTAACTGCCGCCAGGGCGGGTGATTATGGCCTGAGATTATTCGATATCCAGCGGCTCGGGTGACAGGATCACCCCGGTATTGTCAGCATACACATGGTCGCCGGGCAGGAAGGTTACGCCACCAAAGTTGACAGGGATATCCACTTCGCCGACGCCATTGTTGTCAGCGCCCACAGGAATAGAGGCAATTGCCTGAATACCAATATCGAACTCTTCCAGTGCATCGACATCGCGCACACTGCCGTAGACTATGATTCCTTCCCAGTTGTTGTTGACTGCAATTTCCGTCAAGGTGGCATCAAGCAGTGCGCGACGCAGCGAGCCGCCACCATCGACCAGCAGCACCCGGCATTCGCCGTCTTCTGCCAGTACATCGGCAATCACGCTATTGTCTTCGAAGCATTTCACGGTGCTGATGGCACCCCCGAATGAGCTACAACCACCATAGTTGCTGAACATAGGCTCAACGACGTCAACGACGTCCAGGAACATGTCACAAAGTTCTGAGGTGTTGTATTCCATAAAGTACTCCTGTTTGACACACCCTGAGAATGGTATTACCGCAGTATATAAGGGAATCTCGAAAATTAAAGCCTTATCAATCACGCTATCGCCGGTATTTTGTGCGCCCGCTCACTTATTGCATTTAAGGTGAGATTTGTTTCTACATTTCACATACTTAAAACTGTCACCCCAACATCGTAGTTAAAATACCCCGGCGTAACAGGACTTGCAGGGGATTTTTGTTCATCCCTTTGATAGACTCCGAACTAAGCTGTCACACAGGAGATGTTATGGATACCGTTGAGATAACCGGCTACGCTGCCTCTGTGATGGTAGCGATTTCTCTGATGATGAAAGACATTATCTGGTTGCGCTGGTTGAATTTTACCGGTTGTACTTTATTTGTGATTTACGGGGTGGCTATCAGTGCCTGGCCGGTGGCGGGAATGAATGCCTTTGTCGCCTGCATCAATATTTACCACCTTATCAAGATCTATCGGGCCAAGGCCGCCAGACCGTCCCGGGCCGGATAACCCAGGATTTGAGGTTTTCGTACTTAACCAGTTGCCGCAGTCATCTGCGGCAACTGGTTGTTAAGGCTGGCTATCCCGTTATTGGCTCGCTGCTCACAGTTCATTAATCTGTCGTCTGCCGTTCATGGGCGAATATTAGCCTGTGCGGGGATTAATAGAGATGGAGAGGCTTGCACGCGGCTAACATTTCCGACGCCGGCGTTGCCTGGGCTGCCCAGATCATGATGATCCTGACCTCGGGCATACTTTATTGCTGGCTGAAGCGCCCTGGTGCTGCGTCCATTAATTACCCCGAGGTGGGGGAAAACTGGTGCAATGGCAGTAGGCCGCTCAATTGTATTTAATATTCATGGCGATCAGCGGCTCCCGCGAGCCTTTCTCCGCCCGTAAACGAGCCAGATACTGCTCCCACAGTTGCGTCTGATTGTTTGCCAGATCCCACAATACTTTCCAGGAATAGAGGCCGGTGTCATGTCCATCATCGAAGATCAGTTTCACCGCATAGTTGCCCACAGGCTCGATCGCTTTGATATTCACCTCTTTCTTATGGGTTACCAGTACTGGCTTGCCGTGTCCGTGGACCTCGGCGGACGGGGAGTGAACCCGTAAAAACTCACAGCTCAGGCTGTGCTGGCTGCCGTCACTGAAGCTGATCTCCAGCAGGCGGGACTTCTTTTTCAGTTTCAGTGCAGTGACGTTGGGATGAGTATTCATAATGTAGAGTGTCTGGGATTGATAAGCTGAATTCTATTTGCTCAGAGGCAGTTTGTCGCTTGTGATGGCTTCGAGCCAGAACAGATTTTTCAAATTGCTTCACCTGTTGTCGATGTTATGGACTTATTCGCACCTTCCTTAGGGTCTGTTGACCACCAAAGGTCAACAGACCACAGTAGCAGTGCCCCTCTAGTATGTCTTCGGCGTTAAATCGGGTCTGCCCATGGCGCAGTATGTAGAGTTCTTTATTCATTGTATTGCCCGGTAAATCTGCTTTGCAAAATCCTAGTTCAGGATGTCGGCTCTTTTATCCAATGAATTCAAACCCTCAGCTGTGAGCTGTCGCGGATTTCATCAAGATCTTATGCCAGGCTAATTCTGACTGAGCAGTTCCATTCTGAACTTTCTGTTGCTTGGGTAGCAATGTGAGAGAAGTTATCTATAACACCTTGCTTTGGGCGGTGATTGCCGTAGCCGTGACATTTTCAGTTTTCCTGGTGATGTCGGATAACCTGGCCCCTTTTACCACTCAGGCAACGCTGCATAAGCCGGTCTCCAACATCGACCCTGAAGTGTCTGGTGTGGTCACTCAGGTGGCAGTGAAAAATGGTGAGCGTGCAGCAGGGGCAGTTCCTGTTCAGCTATAGACGCAAAAGCTACTAATTGGCTGTGGCGCAGGCACAGGCTGAGCTGAACAAAGCCAAAGAGGATAACGCCGCCCGGGTGCAAGCGTTGCGGGCGGCGAAACAGACGTTGGCTCAAAGCAGACTGAGGCGGTCAATAGCCATGTGCGCCTTAAGCGGGTGCAAGCGATGCAAGCCAGGGGGGAGTATCTGAGCAGGAGCTGGATGATGCCCGGGTCGCTGTCAAAGTGGTCGACAGCAGTGAGGCTGCTGCCCACGCCGATGTCAGCCGGATTGAAGCTGAACTGACCCAAACCGGTGAGTCTGCCTCTGTGGCACCGGTACGAGCCAAGCTGGATCTGGCCCGAACCCAAATCAAGGCTCTGTCTGCCGGTACTGTCAGTAACCTGCAGCTGCAGTCGGGCGGCTATGTCGGCGAGGGCAGCCCTGTGCCGCAGAAAAAGCAGGGGCAATACTGGTCTGTGGATGCGCTGCGAGTGCCGAGAGGATTTGTTCGCACTTTCCCTGACTAATGATTTGGAATACAGCAGATTAATTCATGTTAATCATGGGTTGTTTTTGGCGATTAAAAATGTACAACTGGTCACAGTTGGCTTTTTTGGCAATTAAACCATGAGTATTGCACTTAACTTATGCACTGAATTCAGCAACTGTCATTAAAAGTAACAATTTTTGCAGTTTCCCATGTTAGGCGATATATCCCTAAAAGCAATCTTTAAGAATGGGAGGATCCCATGGATATGCACCAAAGCTCTATAATTACAGTTTTATTAGGCTGTGTTTTTGCTACTCAAGCCGATGCTTCTAATAAATTAGATTCATTAGCCGATAGTTGTACGATTTTAGTCGTTCATATCAGTGAGCGCATTTTAGACGATTACATTATAACCGTGGATCAAATGGTGATAGAACATGGTTATTTAGAAGGTTTTCAAACTAAATATGGTAAGAAGAATTATCTATTCTCACAAGCTGAAATGTTTGGGCCAGATGTCACTCTACCATTTATACGTAAAACAGACGGAGAAAAAGCGACAATTAGAGTGCAACAAAATTTCTGTTTTTGGGAGGCTGGGAGTATAACAGTAAAGCCAATCAGAGCGCCAATCGGCGGAAAATGGGAATATCGAACTCGTGAAGGGAGTTGGATGGACAACCAGCATGGCGATGTATGGCTCGATCAAGTGTCGTTGAACAATAATTAAGGAAGGTGGGACTTATTCGCAGCTTCCCATGTTAGACGATATACCCCTAAAAGCAATCTTTACGCAAGAGGGGATTTTATGATTAAAAATAAAAGCTATATAATTACAATTTTATTAGGCTGTGTTTTTGCTACTCAAGCCTATGCTTCTAATAAATTTAAAGTTGATCCATCTGAAACATGCGATTATTTAGTCGTTCATATTAGTAAAAACATTTTGGATGATTACAATCTGTTAAGGGATAACATTGTGATGAATAATGGTATTTCTCATGGTTGTCATGCAACTCTGGGTGATACGCAAGATTGTCAATTCGAGCAAGGTAACGCTTATGGGCCAGATGCCACTCTATCATTTAAACGTAAAACAGACGGACAAATAGCGACAGTTAGAGCGCAACAAAATTTCTGTTTTTGGGAGGCTGGGAGTATAACAGTAGCGCCAATCAGCGGAAAATGGGAATATCGAACTCGTGAAGGGAGTTATGGGTCCAACCGCCATGGCGAGGTATGGCTCGATCAGGTGTCGTTGAACAACTAAGGAAGGTGCGAGGACTTGTTCGCACCTTCCCTAATCTTGGTGGACTCAGCTCACAGCATATTCAGCACCATGTGGCGGAGACAGGCGACGTTTTCCGCCACATTTTCTCGGTAAATCTGGCAAGCGTCTTCACCAAAGCTAACGTCCAGGTGCCAATGCATAGCTTCAATCCCCCAGTGCGCTCGGATCGCCTGGCTGGCTTCCTTGGCCATTAGTGCTTTGGAGCTGATGTAATCCCGATATTCCAACGACGGTTCTTTCCCTTTTTCGGGCCGGGAATTTTCCACCATGACGATGTTGCTAAGCCTGGTCCAACGGGAAAAGGTACCTTCCAGTTGCTCAGCGCTGAGTACGTGGCAAGTTCGCGACTCTACCCGGCCGTGATGGCGTTCTGTCTGCCATTGGGTCTTATCAACAGCAGCTTGCCGGTGTGAAGCAAAGGCTGCTCGTACTGCTTTGGTCAGCCGCTCTTGATTGCCTTTTACCGCCAACAAATAATCGCCTTCTTGCTGAACGATGGTTTTGGCGATTTTGGTCTGGCAAGCCATCGCATCAATGGTGGCCAGAGCACCTCGAACATCCCGCATTTGGATCAGCTCTGGTATGGCTGTGATCTCGTTACTTTTATCGGCGGTTTTTAGCTGTCCCAGCACCATCTGATTGGCGGAGGCGTAGGCACTAATCATGTGAATGGTGCTGTAGCGGTCATCTCGGTTCTAGGGTCTGTTGGCCTTTGAAGATGGTTTTTGCAGCTTTTTGTCGTTGTTTTATACAAAGCAACGCGA
>JAJNAU010000122.1 GCA_021462625.1 Shewanella sp. | reverse complement strand
GTTTCTTAAAAATTTCTGCAATATCTTTAGGTTCAGAGTATTTCTTGTTCAGGTGATAGCTTCAGTTATAAAGCAACTGGCAAGCGCCTTATACCATTCCGCATTAAAGTTCAGTCATCTTTGCCCAGTCTCTGGAACACATTTTTATCACGCGTTTAGTGCAACTGATGAAGTGTTCCATGCCTGACTACAGGCGCCCACTATATCTTCATATCCTTTGAAACAGCGATTCGCAAGATGATGTTGGCGTAGCCAACTCCATACTGCTCTATTGGGTTGAATAAGCTAATCGTAAGCAATTGAGCTCCTTCATTATTAGATCAAAATTCAAGACGGAATGGTATAACTCTCTTTCTAGTCGGAGTATCTTGAAAACCACCGATTGGTACACTAAGAAGCCCGCAGGTTGAGGCGGGCTTTAATTGAGATTTGGGTCAGGCCTTGAGTAGCTTTTCCAAAATAGCTTTATTAGCTTCAGGAAAGTCGTAGTTTACAAGCTCGTTTCGGGGGACCCAAGCGATTTGCTGGCCTTCCAGGCCCCGGGCATTGCCGGTAAATGCGCTGACCGTGTGGATGTCGAGTAATACCTGCTTATCAGAGTAGTCGAAGCTCAATTCCATAAAGGGCTCGGTCGCTGTGACGTCCAACGCAACCTCTTCCTTTAACTCCCTTGCGAGCGCTTGTGTAACGCTTTCTCCTGCTTCGACTTTGCCGCCAGGGAACTCCCATTTCCCACCCTGATGCAGGTGCTCAGGACGTTTGGCCAACAGTATTTGATTATCGTGGTTGAAGATGATGCCGACAGCGACGTGGATCCGCTTGGTCATTTGTCATCCTCCTGAAAGAAGGCAGGGTCGTCGTAACCTATACTGTCGAGTTTATCCAAATCGAACTCACCTTTTACGGGAATGCTGTAGCTTTCGCTGGCCCATTCTCCCAAATCAATGAGCTTACAGCGCTCGCTGCAGAATGGACGGAACTGATTTTTGCTGTTCCACTCAACGGAAGCCTGACAGGTTGGGCATTTTACTGTTAATGGCATGAAGCCTCCGGATTGTTTATCGTTCGGCTTATTGTAGCTGAATTAGCTTTGGCATTCAGCGGCAAGCGGCCAATTGGAAACTGACCGATTTATCAGAGTGCTTCTGGGTTTCGAAATCTACAAAGTGGATAGCGTAACGGTTTCTGTGGCCGCTGATGGTGGGATAGCATTCCAGCTCTGGCTCTACTTTAACCCGGATCAGGCTCAGGGGGATGTCACTGACTCCCTGGAAAAATCCCACAGTAGATTGCATAGGGGTGAATTCAGCTGTATTTCGGGTAAGCTGCAGCAACAGAGAGATGGCACTGAGCAGAGGTTGGAAAGGCTGTGTCCAACGTTCATAGTCCTGGCAGCGCAGTGCGAAGGGCTGGGCTAACCAGTAATGCAGCTGAGGTAAGTCGAAATTACAACAGGCACCCGGCATGCTGAATCTCTGTCTGAGGGCTTGCAGGAATCTGTCCTGCTTCAATTCGACGCCGGTACGCCCCTGAGCATTGAGGTTTTCGCGAATCAATATCATGGAGTCAATCATCCCCTGAATTTGTTCTGAATTGGCTTGGGGAGAAGATTGCCAAACCTGCAGCAGCTGTAACTGCCTGTCGATGTCTTTGATCACATCACCACGATAGTCACAGCGTTCATTCAGTTCGCAGAGGGCAAACAGGGGATAGAAACAGCTGTGTTGATAGTCGTTGCTTTGGTTCAGGATTAACTGATCACTTAAGTACTCCAGCCGTAGATAGCTTCGGATTTTTTCATTAAGCGGCTGTTCGTAAATTATGTCAGTCATTGTCAGGACTCAGTTTCGCTTGTTTTAAGAATTGCTTATGCAACTGCATGACCTGATGCTGTAATTGCACCAAGTCTCCCTGATTATCGATCAAATAGTCGGCTCTTGCGAGTTTGTCTTCCCTGCCCATTTGGCTGTTGATGATGCTCTGCACTTGGGATGCATTAACCAAGTCTCGTTGTGATGTTCTTGTTATTTGCAGTGCTGATGGAATATCCACCAAAACGGTTTTGTCGACAAAAGTATCTAACCCATTTTCAAATAGCAAGGGAACAACCAAAATCACATAGTCTGACAGCGCCAGATTTGCCTGTTGCAGCATCTGATTGCGGATCAAGGGGTGCAGCAGGTCATTAAGCCATTGGCGCTCCTGGTCGTCATTGAAAATGCGCTCTCTGAGTTGCCGACGATCCAGCGTTCCATTAGGTTGCTGCAAGATGTCGCCATATCTGGCCAGGATCGCGGCAAATCCAGGAGTCCCGGGAGCAACCATTTCCCGGGCGATGATATCGGCATCAACCAATTCAATCCCTTTAGCGGCAAACAGGTTGGCGACAGTGGTTTTGCCACTGCCGATACCGCCTGTCAGACCGATTTTTAATTTGCTCATCGCGATACCTTACAGCATATTGGTGAGATACCAATCGACAATCTGTTGCCCGTAAATCAGCGTCAGCCAACCTGCGGCAGCAATATAGGGGCCAAATGGGATAGGCCTGTCTCTGGTGAGTTGGCGGGCGAGGATCATAACCACGCCAACAATGGTACCAACCAGTGAAGATATCAGAATAATGACCGGCAGCAATTGCCAGCCAAGCCAGGCGCCAAATACGGCCATCAGCTTGAAATCACCATAGCCCATACCTTCTTTACCGGTCAGCAGTTTGAATAACCAAAATACTGACCAGAGACTGAGATAGCCCGCCATGGCACCAATCAAAGCACTTTGCAAATCAGTGAATATGCCAAACAGGTTGACGAGCAGCCCTAACCAGAGCAAAGGTAAGGTAAGTTGATCCGGCAGTAGCATTTCATCCAAATCGATAAACGTCAGCGCGATCAATACGAATGTCAGCAAGCTGGATAACAGAAACCGGGAGTCCGGGCCAAAATACCAAGCCAGAAATGCCACCATGGTGCCGGTCAAGGCTTCAACAATCGGATAACGGGCGGATATCGATGCCTGACAATTGGCGCATTTCCCCTTGAGCATAAGCCAGCCCAATACAGGGATGTTTTGCCATGGCTTTATCTTACTGCCACATCTGGGGCAGGCTGAGCCGGGAACCAGGATGTTGTACCTGGTGGGGTAGTTATCTATCGGGGCTTCAAGGGCGTTCAGGGTGGCCTTGTCCAGCTTGGCGGCATGATACTCCTGCAGATAGGCATTACATTCTTGTTGCCATTCCCGCCTCATCATAACCGGCATCCGGTGGATCACCACATTGAGAAAACTACCGATAGTGGCGGCAAAAACAAAACTTAAAGCAATAAATAGCCAGGGATACTGGCCCATCAATTGAGTAAAATCTGACATAGGTTGTTTATAAAATGAAATGAATCCTAAAAAATTCAAGTATTAGCCTACCACATTACCCATCTGGAATATTGGTAAATACATACCGACAATCAAGCCACCGACCAGTGTACCAATTACCACCATCATAATTGGCTCAATCAGGCTGGATAGTCCGTCAACGGCGTCATCTACCTGCATTTCATAAATGTTGGCAACTTTATTGAGCATATTATCCAGCGAGCCGGATTCTTCACCGATCATCACCATCTGGATAAGCATGTCGGGGAACAGGTTGACGGTGCGCATTGCCACGTTCATTTGCATACCGGACATCACGTCGGTACGGATTTTCAACAGAGCCTTACGATAGATAGCATTACCGGATGCACCAGCAGCACTTTCCAGGCCATCGATTAATGGTACACCAGCGGCAAAGGTGGTGGCCAAAGTTCTGGCGAAGCGAGCCATGGCGGCTTTATGGAGGATATCGCCGACGATCGGCGCTTTCAGCACGGCTTCATCAACCCTGTCCCGCACCAGCTGAGAATTGTTATGAGCACGTTTGAACAGCCAAATACCCACAGCTAATCCGCCGAAAATCACATACCACCAGGCTTGCAGCCATTTGGAAATACCAATAATAAACTGCGTAAAGGCCGGCAGTTCGGCACCAAAGCCTCTGAAGATCTCTTCAAATTGCGGCACCACCATTAACAGCAGCAGCGAGGTTACCCCGATGGCAACCACAACCACTGCGGCGGGGTAGAACATCGCCTTCTTAATCTTTGACTTGAGAGCTTCGGCCTTTTCCTTATATGTGGCGATGCGATCGAATACCTGCTCAAGGGAGCCAGAGTGTTCGCCGGCAGCCACCAAATCTACATAGAGATCATCAAAATATCGGCGATGAGGACGTAGCGCTTCAGACAGTGGTGACCCGGACTGAACTTCCGACACAATCGTACCCAGAAGCATCCGCATCTTGGGTTTTTCATGGCCTTTGCCAAGCAATTCTATGGTGGTGACCAAAGGGACACCGGCGGCGAGCATGGTTGCGATTTGACGGGTCACCATGGCAATGTCCATGGCGGTAATCTTTTTATCTGATTTAAATAAAGGCGGGCTTTTCTTGCGTACGGATTTTGGCGAAACGCCCTGCAACTTTAATTGGCTGCGCACTTCCATTACGGAAGTGCCACGAAATTCACCGGAGGATTTTCTGCCATCTTTGCTGTAACCCGTCCACTCATAAGTGTGGACCTTGGGTTGTGTATTCTGATTTTTCTTTCGGCTTTTGGATTTCACCGCGGTTGCCATAATGACTTTCCCTGTTATATGTCCTGGGGTGTGGTTCAGACACTGGTGACCCGATTGATTTCAGCGATACTGGTGATGCCCTGAATGACTTTAAGCAAACCGGACTGTCGCAGATCCCTCATCCCCTGGTTTTTGGCTACATCGGCCATTTGCAGGGAGTTACCGCCTTCCATAATGATGCGGGCAATTTCATCACTCATCCGCATCACTTCATAAATACCGACCCGGCCTTTGTAGCCAGCGGCACAATGATCACAACCCACGGGTTTGTAAACCGTGAAACTCTGGGCAATCTGCTCATCAGTAAAGCCCAGTTTTTTTAAGCTGTGCTCGGGTACCTCTTCCGCTTCTTTACAGTCCGGACACAATCTTCGGGCCAGACGCTGGGCGATAATCAGGTTAACCGAGCTGGCAATATTGTAGCCGGGAACTCCCATATTCACCAAACGGGTCAGGGTTTCTGCGGCCGAGTTGGTGTGCAGGGTCGAAAGTACCAGGTGACCGGTCTGTGCCGCCTTGATGGCGATTTCTGCGGTTTCCAGATCGCGGATTTCCCCCACCATCACCACATCAGGATCCTGACGCAGGAACGAGCGCAAAGCGGAGGCGAATGTCAGCCCGGCCTTGATATTAATATGAACCTGATTAATGCCCTCAAGGTTAATTTCCACCGGATCTTCTGCGGTACTGATATTACGCTCGGCTGTGTTGA
This sequence comes from Shewanella sp., assembly GCA_021462625.1. GTDB lineage: Bacteria > Pseudomonadota > Gammaproteobacteria > Enterobacterales > Shewanellaceae > Shewanella. Next base: position 3,816 of record JAJNAU010000122.1, on the reverse strand, counting down.
GGATATTCAGGCCAGTATACAAAGATACGGTTTTGCCTGAGCCGGTAGGTCCGGTCACCAGGATCATTCCCTGAGGCTTGGCCAGCATTTCCAGATAAGCCTTTTCCTGATCCGGCTCATAACCCAATTTTTCGATCCCCAGCTGCGCCGATGAGGAATCGAGAATACGCATTACAATCTTCTCACCCCAGAGTGTCGGCAAGGTACTGACACGAAAGTCGATACTCTTGGTGCGCGACAGCTTCATCTTGATGCGGCCATCCTGAGGAACCCGGCGCTCGGCGATATCCAGTTTGGACATTACCTTCAAACGGGCGGCTAGACGCCCGGCCAGGTTGACCGGAGGCTCAGCAACTTCATGCAAAATACCGTCAATACGGAAACGTACCCGATAGCGTTTTTCGTAGGGTTCGAAGTGTAAATCCGAGGCCCCTTTACGGATGGCATCGGTAAGAATTTTGTTGATATACAGGACAATCGGAGCTTCATCCCCCTCCTCTTTATCATCGTCTTTACGGTCAGAATCCTGTACCTCGATGTCAGCCAGTGAGGCTTCATCCAGCCCGGACATATCCAGTGCGCTAAGGTCATCTTCCAGCACGGCTTCCAGTGCTTTGGTCAGCTTGTCTTCTTCCACCAGAATGGCTTCGGTGTGCAAGCCGGCGCTGAACTGAAAGTCTTCCAGCGCGGAGATGTTAGTGGGGTCAGAGGTGCCTATGTAAAGGCGATTGCCGCGCTTGAACAGTGGCAGGCAACGGTGTTTTTCAATGAGCTTTTTATTGAGAAACTCTTCGGGGATGGCTTTAACATCAAACTCATCCAAATCCAGCAGCGGGGTACCATACTCCTGATAACAAAGCTCGGCGACCGTGCGGGCAGAGATCAGGTTCTCCTGCACAATAACAGACACCAGTGCCTGACGACTCTGGCGCGCTTTGGATACAGCTGCTCTTAACTGCTCTTCGGTCAGTAGTCCTTTGCGGACAAACAGTGTTGAGAGTCCTAAGTGCAATCCTGTTGTTGGCATTAACAATCCTTATTCAGAGCAACTGTCCATTCTTCTGTAGGAGATTGGAAACTCATCGATTTTCTTAAATAACACCCCAAATCAAGAAAACCTTTGTGAACAACAAATACCATCCAAACGCAGGGTGTTTAACCTTCTAACATTAGTACAAAGAGAGTTGGATTTGAACTGTCCAAAAGTCAACAGCTTACCATTTGTCCTGTATTCAGGGACAGTACTTTTGGCAGTTGTGGTTTTTCAGTCTTTAGTGGCTTAGTAGATTTGTTATGAGGGAAACGGTTACTTATAAGATACTTTGAAGTAATGTGGTTTTTAGCCATTGATTTTACTTGTTGTTGAGCCGCCCGCAATAAACATGCGGGCGGCTCAACATAGTTTGCCAGGTTGTACTGCACTCAATACAACTGTCTTTGATAAACCCTGCGCCTTCGCTTTAGGTGCAATTTCCAGGCTTGAACTTAGCCTCAAGAGTGGTAGTACAAGTCCATACGCCGTTTGTATCGCGAGTCAAAGTCAATGTCTCGTCATTGAACTTGTCTGCGTTTCCGTTTTTCATCGTGCATGTGATGGTCCTATCTGCGCCAGCGCCAGTCACCAGTGCAAAGTCGCAGTAGGTTCCACCCCCTTCGGTTTGGCCAACATACCCAGCTTCGGCAGAGTCCAGACTTGGGGTTTCTCCTTGGTTGATCGCAGTATCAAATGAGGTTTTAAGTGCTGAGGCCTCCTGGTATGCACTCCCGGCCTGCGATTTTACGGTGTAGTCCTGGTAAGCTGGCAGTGCGATGGCTGCCAGGATGCCGATAATAGCCACAACGATCATCAGCTCGATCAGGGTAAAGCCCTGCGCCTTGTTATTAAAGCCTTTCATTGTCATCTCCATGTTCTCTTGTGCCTTTTTTGACTGCCCTGGTGTTGGCGCTGTCAGGCGATAATTGAGTATCGTTAGTCGCGATTGTTCACCCGAAGAACTTGTGACCTGGCAAACTTATGCTATGTTCGCTCCAGCCCGACTAATCCCTTAAAGTCACGGTATTGATACGGCTCAAGCTGTGTGTTCCGGCATCCCTGTACTTATTGTTGTATAAACCTTTCCCGGGTTTGTGCTGTTTTTATATCCCATGCCGAACCTGATCGGGAGGCATGCAGTTCAGGCTAACAATAGTCTGAGTACTGATTTAACATTAGTACAAACAACTAGAAGTTGAGTAAAAAAGTATTATATGTCGCAGAATTTATTGATATTTGATAGCTATCGTCTGTCAAAAATGGCTTTGCTGACGACTAATTGGCGATTACTGTGCCTGTGGTAATTTTTTGACAGCTTGTGACATGTAAACAGGAGAGATAGCCGCGATAGCAATTCACGCTACCAAGAAGCTGGCGGCTAATTTGCCTGCTAATGCCTTGCATGAAGCGGCAGCTGCCATCACTGATGGCGCAGAGGCCAATCCATTAACGGGCTGGCACGCCAATGTGCAGATCATTCAGCGGTGCCACTTTGTGCTGTTGGTGCATGATGTTATCCGCTTTGATCTGTTTATTCCGGGGCTGACTAAGGCGGATTTTGCCAAACTGGCTTGGCACTTTGCCGATATGCTGATGAACACCCTGCTTAAAACTGGCGCTAGTGAGGCGCAATTGGTGTTTGATGCCCTAGTTCGGTGCAGGGGACGCTGGATCAGATGAAAGGGGTTCTGGAGTTTATGATTACCTATGACGGCATCAATATCAGTGATTGTGCCCCTTATAGCATCAGTGCCTGGCTCAGCGATCGCCCCTGTACGGTCAAAGGCCGTAAAGGGTGCCTGTGGTCCATCAAGGCAATGGCAGAGCTGTTAGCTGATTGATGAGGGCTTTGTGGGATTGTGTTTGGTGATCTCTGATGCAATAAAAAGGACAAGATTAATGATGGATAAGGTTGATATTTATCAAAGTGCCGATGGCAGCATCAGTTTCCCTGTCACTCTGGGCGAAGAGAGTGTTTGGCTTAGTCAAGCCCAGATGTGCGAGCTGTTTTGGAAAATAAACACACCATCTGTGAGCACATTCGAAACCTGTTTAGATAAGGTGAGTTATTGGAAGTACCGATTAGCGCACTCCCTCGCATCATTAAGGTGAGGAGCGATGTTCAGGCGCTTTTAGCCGCCTCTAACTGCTGATTGATGATCTGGTTTAACTCACTGACAACCTGTTTTACTTTAGGATCGCTTTTGCGCGGTAGCAAAAATCGCCCCTTCTCAAATTCGAGCCTACCCAGATCTTTCACCCAAATTACCCCATTGAGCACAATGCGGGCGTGCTTAACGATCAATTTTGGTGCGTATACCGGAAAAACCCTCACATGACCTCCTTATTCAACCCACTGCGACTCAAATCAAATTGGTGGGTCCGTTGTTGTTATGGCCTGTCGTCCGATAGTCACTGATCATAAGCGACCCGGAGCCGGTACTAAGCTTACATGCTTTGGACCTAATGTCAGGTCAACAAGTTTCATTGATAACCAACTATTTTTGTAAACAATTCATTCCACAGATGTAGTAGATTGATAAACATACTAGGGTCTGTTGACCTTTGAAGATGGTTTTTGCAGCACTTTGTCGTTGTTTTATACAAAGCAACGCGACTGTGGTGTTTGTTCTACACAAATGAGCGTTAATGCAGTAGAAAGCAACGACAAATGCTGCCCGAAGGGCTCGGCTATACGCGCTTTACTCTTTGTTGCAAGGTATTTGCTTAGGCTCCTAGGCGGCACACCTTGCGTCGCGATTAAAGCGCGTCTAGAACGAGCA
>JAJNAU010000121.1 GCA_021462625.1 Shewanella sp. | reverse complement strand
CCACGAAGCGCTCACTTCGCTCGCTACACAGAGGACACGAAGGGATAGCAAAGAAAAGCTTTTCTTCGCGGTCTTCGTGGTTCAATCTTTCTCTTTCAAACGTAACGGAAACATACTAAGTGAACAGCATTGCGGCCTCAAGTCGGACAGCAAACTATTAACATGTTGATTTCAGGAGGATGTTATTGGATGCTTAATCAACGGACTGGAATTTGAGCTAATCTGTGCTTTCTATGGCTGAGGTGATCCAAGGTTGCATCCAGTGCGTAATCTGCTTCTGTGCACGCTCGTTGGGGTGAATGCCATCACGCTGCATCAGCTCGGTCTGGGGAGCAATTTCGGTCATAAAGAAGGGAATAAGGGCAAGATCATACTCATTCGCCAGTTGGTGATATACCTGATTGAATACCAGGCTGTATCTGGGGCCATAGTTGGGTGGCACCATGATTTCAGTCAGCAACACAGTCGCACCAGCCTGCTGACCAAGGGTGATGATTTTTGTAAGATTTGATTTCAGCTCAGCAGGATTAAATCCCCGCAAACCATCATTGCCACCCAGTTCGATCACCAGCACATCCGGCTGGGCGGAATCCAGCAATGATGGCAGTCTGCGCAGACCACCTGCCGTGGTCTCGCCACTGACAGAGCCATTGATAATTTCGTGGTCAGTCATTTCCTGTCTTAACAGATTGACCCAACCTTTGGATTCCTCCATACCATAGGCCGCACTTAAGCTGTCTCCCAGTACAAGGACAGATGCACCCCAGGCAGGATTATGTAACATAAGAGTCAGAATGAATAACTGCACAACTCTGCCGGTGCGTTGAAACAAGAATTTGCCAGTGAAGGAAGTGAAACCTGTGAACAGTGCCATTAATGTCAGTCGCCTCTGTAAATCCGTTACCACCCAGGAGGGAGAGCTTTCTATCCTCGACGGCATAGAGCTTGATGTCAAGCTGGGTCAAAGTGTTGCGATTACCGGACCTTCCGGCTCAGGCAAGTCAACATTGCTTGGGCTACTGGCGGCGCTGGACACCCCGACAAGTGGTGAGATCTGGCTTGACGGCGTGGCGTTAAGTGGCCTTGATGAAGAGGCCAAAGCGGCGCTGCGTAAAGCCAAACTCAGTTTTATTTTTCAGTCCTTCATGTTGGTCGATACTCTAACTGCGCTTGAGAATGTGATGCTGCCGGCGGAGTTGGCAGGCGTGAAAAATGCACGCCAAAAGGCGCAGGCCATGCTGACCCGGGTAGGACTCTCACATCGTCTGGGGCACTTGCCCCGTCAACTTTCCGGTGGCGAGCAGCAGCGGGTCGCCATCGCCCGTGCCTTTATTTGTGAGCCCAAAGTGCTGTTTGCCGATGAGCCGACCGGTAATCTGGACCCGGTCAATGGTGCGCGGGTCGCTGACATGCTGTTTGAGATGAACCGTGAGTCTGACACCACGCTGGTGCTGGTGACCCATGATCTGGCGCTTGCTGCCCGCTGTGGCCGGCAGCTGGTGATGGAAGAGGGAAGGCTGACCGAGAACACTGCAGGAACTGCGGAGCAAGAGACACCTTCACCGGAGGCGCAGGCATGAGTGGAGCGCTGGCGCTGCGTCTGTTTCGGCGCGAATTGCAGCAGGGACAGCTGCTACTGATCATTCTAGCCATTATGCTGGCGGTCCTGTCTGTCAGCGGCCTGGCGGGGGTAAGTGAGCGACTGCAAGCGGCGATAAACGGTCAGGCGGCCACTTTCATCGCGGCCGATCGCATTATCGACTCGCCTGAGCCCTTGCCTGAGTCCATGCTGGATAAGGCGATGGCTTTGGGATTAAAGCAGGTCACCAGCATGCGCTTTAACTCCATGCTGTTTGGGGAGGAGGGCTTTCAGCTGGTGACTGTCAGGGCGGTTGGCTCCGGGTATCCACTCAGAGGCCAGATTGAACTGAGTGCCGGACCAACAGCGCAGCTGCCGGGCAGCGGCGAGCTGTGGTATGAAGGCCGTCTGGCTGGGCTGCTGGGGATGCCGGACAAGCCAGAGCCGGCAAAAATCGAACTGGGTATGGCGCAGTTTAGCCTGAGCGAAGAGATCCGCCGCTTGCCTGATGCCGGGTTCAATCCTTTTGCTTCTTCGCCTGTGGTACTGATGCGCCTGGAGGATGTCGGTAAAACCGGCATAGTGCAGCCTGGCAGTCGGGTGACCTATCTGTACCAGTTTGCCGGCACGCCTTATCAACTCAGCGCCTTTGAACGCTATGCCAAACCTTTGTTGACCACTTCCCAGCGCTGGGTGGATGTTAAATCCGGAGACTCGCCCATTGCCGGCGCGGTGCAGCGGGCAGAGCGGTTTTTGCTGCTGGCCAGTTTGCTGGGGATTGCTCTTGCCTGCGCCGCCATTGGTATCGCTGCCCAGCGTTATTGCCAGCGCCATTATGATGTAGTAGCCATGCTGAAAACCTTCGGTGCATCCGGGCGGCAGATCCGGCAGTTGTTTGCGCTGCACCTGATGCTGGTGACATTCAGCGGTATCTTGCTTGGCCTGTTGGGCGGCTGGCTGCTGGATATGGGGATCAGCAGTATGCTGCCTACCCAGCTGGCAGCCTATGACACTTCCTGGCTGCGGCCTTTGCTGCTGGGGATCAGCACCGGGCTCATCAGTGCCTTTATGTTTTCTGCCTACCCACTTTTGCGATTGTTGGCCATTCCACCGCTGCGGGTGCTGCAACGTCAGCTGGAGGGTATGTCAACCGGAGCCTGGTTAAATTTGCTGCTGAGCCTGACGGCGATGGCGCTGCTGGGATATCTGTACTCAGGGTCACTGGCACTGACCCTGACTGTGGTCGCGGCGGTCTGTGCGCTGGCGCTGCTGTTGGGGATCCTTGGCTGGGTCATGGTGCGTGTGGGCCACAGTGTGGGGCTGAAAACCACCAATCCATTGCAACTGGCGCTGGCGGGGCTCAGGCGCCGTGCCCGGCAGAATGCCGTGCAGTTGGTGGGTTTTTCCACCGCGCTGCTGCTGTTGTTGGTGATCCTGGCACTGCGACAGGATCTGCTCAACGAATGGCAACAGCAACTGCCAAAGAATGCGCCCAATTATTTTCTGGTGAACATTGCGCCAGAGGATGAAGCGCCGCTGGCGGCGTTCTTCGAAGACAATGATATGCAGACCACAGATATCTATCCTGTGGTGCGCGGTCGGCTCAGCGCTATCAATGGCGAGGGGTTGATCACCGCCAAGCAGCAGGAGTCCGGTGTCGCAGGTCGAGTGGGAATAGGTCGAGAACTGAATCTGACATGGCGTGACAGTCTGCCGCCCAACAATGAACTGTTGCAAGGGCAATTCAACACGCAGCCCGGCGAGGTATCCATTGAAACCAAAGTGATGGAGCGACTGGGGCTGGAGCTGGGGGATGAGTTGACTTTCAACATAGACAACCGGGATTTAACGGTGAAGGTGACCAGTGTGCGCGCTGTGCATTGGGAAACGCTGCAGCCTAATTTCTTTATGATTATGCGTCAGGAGGATTTGGGACAGTTTGCGCATACCGCTATGGTGTCTTTCCATTTGGATGACAGTCGGCGCGCCTTGGTGGTGGATTTGATCAAGGCGTTCCCCACGGTATCTGTGCTGGATGTCGGTGCCATTGTGGGCCAACTGCGGGAAATTATTGAGCAGGTGTCATTGTCGCTGACCCTGGTGCTGGTGCTGGTGATAGCTGCCAGTGCACTGGTATTGTTTGCCCAGACCGAAGCCGGTATGGCAACCCGTCAGCGGGAGCTGGCAGTGCTGCGTACCTTCGGTGGCAGCGGCTGGTTATTGCGCAGCGCCACGGCGCTGGAGTTTGGGCTGCTGGGTCTGATCGCCGGTGTGATTGCTGTGCTGGTGGCTGAGCTGACCTTGTATCTGCTGAAAACCCAGGTGTTTGAGCTCAATGTCTATATGCACTGGGACTGGTGGCTGTTGGCTCCGCTGGCAGGCGGTACGCTGGTGGCAGTGCTGGGGTTGTGGCGTTGCCGTCGTCTGCTGCGGCAAAGTTGTGCTCAGCTGCTGCAGTCATAAGCTTTACTGGATAGCCTCTCTGCCGTCACCGATTTGGTTCGTACTTAACTGGCTGACGGCGCGCTGAGGAGAGCAATTTTTGATGGGGATTGGTATCACGCAACGGGATGCAGGCGGTCGTCCGCAATACCGTTCAGTTAAGGCGAATATACAAAGAGCTCTGCTAAAGCAGGGCTCTTTTTGTTTTTGAAAAGCAGTTCACCACGAAGCGCTCACTTCGCTCGCTACACAGAGGACACGAAGGGATAGCAAAGAAAAGCTTTTCTTCGTGGTTCAATCTTTCTCTTTCAAACGTAACGGAAACATACTAAGTGAACAGCATTGGGCGGTCGTCCGGGGTTTTGGTGTCAGGATTGCTGGCCAGCGGCAACCTACTGACCAATCCATACTCAGGTTCTTTATCCCAATGCCAGCCACAGACCGACGCCGACTATGAGCGAGCCGGCTATACGATTCATCCAGCGGATGTTATTTCCCCGCTGCAGGAATAATCGCAGACTCTTGCCGCCTGAGGCATAGGCCAGCATCGAACTGAACTCCGTCATTAAAATGATCAACACCAGTGCTGTGAGTTGGGACGCAACAGCCTGCTCAACATTGATGAACGGGGGCAGCAAAGAGATCATAAATGCCCAGCCCTTGGGATTGGCGATGGCAGTAATAAACCCTTGAGAGATCAAACTGATGTTGCTTACTTCCGGCGCCACGCCATCGACGATAACTATCTTGCCGTGGGCACGCCACATATTGACCCCGGAGTAGATCAAAAATGCACCACCGATCCATTTAAGAAATTCAAATACCACTGGGTATTTCAACATCAGGGCGGCGACCCCCAATACCGCAGAAACGGCCACCAGAGCAACGCCTATAAGCTCGCCCAACATCATCCACATAGTTCGGCGGACGCCAAGACTCATCCCCAGAGTCATGGCAAGAGTCATACACATTCCCGGTGTTATCGCGACGAAAAAGAAGGTGGGAATAAACACCGCAAGCAGCGAAATGTCAGGCATAAATGATACTGTCTATTTTATGCAATTAATGATAGGAGGGATTCTAGAGGATTCCTGAAATGAAGAAAACCGACTTATCTTTGGGATAAGCCGGTTTTTGCAGGGTCTGTGATAAGGGTGGAAGTACATGGGCGTCGGGAGCAGCTTATCTCCCAAGCTAACCTGAACAGTAGATTATCCGGTAATGATTAAAGTACGCCACGGCGCATCTGATCCCGCTCGATGGACTCAAACAGTGCCTGGAAATTGCCCTCGCCAAATCCAAGATTGTTTTTGCGCTGGATGATTTCAATAAAGATTGGACCAAACAGATTCTGGGTGAAAATCTGCAGCAGGTAACCGGATTCATCGCCATCGACCAGGATCTGGTGGTGTTTGATGCGCTCTCTGTCTTCGGTCACCTGCGGGACTTTGTCGAAAATGGTGTCATAGTACTCGGGAATAATATCCAGGGTGCTGATACCTGTGCCTTCCATCGCATCCAGTGATGCGACGATGTCGCGGCTGCGAAAAGCCAGATGCTGCACGCCCGGGCCATTGTATTCTTTCAGGTATTCGTCGATTTGGTTGTTGTCATCGCCTTTGCCTTCGTTAATGGGTATGCAGAAGCTGCCATCGGGAGAGCGCAGGGCGTATGACAGCAGGGCGGTTTGCACACCACTGATGTCAAAATAACGCACTTCGGTAAAGCCAAAAATTTCTTTATAGAATTTGGCCCAGTGATCCATGGTACCTTTGTAGACGTTGTTGGTCAGGTGATCCACCTCCATAAAGCCTTTGTCGGCAACGATGACAGGTGAGGTTAGGTTTTCAAAGTCAGTGGCGTAGATGTTGTGGTCGGTTCCAAAGCTATCAATAAAATAAATCAGGCTATCGCCGATGCCATAAATCGCAGGATAGGGCATGTCTTTATGACAGTCCTGCGCGGCTTTGGCCCCCCGGGCGACTGCTGTCTCGAAGGCGAACTGTGCATTCTCAACCCGCCAGCCCATTGAACAAATTGCGGGACCATGGCGCTTGGCAAACTCTGCGCTGAAGCCGGTACGCTCGTGATTGAGTAGAAAGTTGATGTCATTCTGCCTGTAGTAGTAGATCGCTTTGTTTTTGGCTTTTTTCAGCATGGAAAAGCCAAAGTCGATAAATACCTGGTGCATGAAGTCCGTATCTGGCGTGGCAAATTCGGTAAACTCTATGCCCATCAGCCCCAGTGGATTCTGTTCGCTTGCCATGTTCTGTTCCTTTTTCAATTGATTGCCGGCTATACTGGCCGTTTCAAATAGACTTGCCCGGTTTTCCCGGCAAATTAGTCTTCCAACCAGGAGCGGTTGTAGTCATCGCTCATGGTTTGCTGCACCTTGTTTGTGAGTTTCAGCGGGGCGAAGGTGTCTACCATGACCGCATACTCGTAGGTTTCTTTTTTACCGATAGAAGCTTCGGTTTTGCCCGGTTGTGGCCCATGGGGCACGCCTTTTTGATGCAGGGTCAGATAACCGGCTTCAATGCCTTTGCGGCTCATAAAGTCACCGTCGACGTAATACAGCACTTCGTCACTGTCGATATTGCTGTGGTAATAAGGTGCCGGAATAGCCTGGGGATGGAAGTCATACAGACGGGGCACGAAGTTACAAATCACGAAGTTATGGGCGGTAAACAGCAAATGTTCTGATGGCGGCAGGTGGATTTTGCCGACTTTTGGGGCGTACTCCTGGATATTAAATGCCCAGGGATAAACACAACCATCCCACCCCACCAGATCGAAAGGATGCCACTGCAGCAACAGTTGCTGGTACCTGTCACCGAATTTGCTTATCAGCGGAAAGCTGCCTTTCTCTACGATGGCTTCCTGCAACTGTGGTACCCGGATATCCCGCTCACAGTAGGGCGCCGATTCCAGTAACTGACCGTATTCATTACGGAAGTGTTTGGGGATTTCCACCATGGAGAAGGCTTCGATTACTAACAGACGAACATTGTCCAGACTGTCGAATTTAAGCTGATAGGTGGTGCCGCGCGGGATCACCAGATAGTCCCAGCGACTGACCTCCAGCACACCATATTCGCTGTACAGTTTGCCACTGCCCTCATGCACGAAAATCACCTCATCGGCATAAGCGTTGCGGTAAAAACAATCTGTGTCCTCGCTCACCCGCGCGGTATAAATGGCAACATCATTATTAAAAAACAGTTTGTTACGGGCACTGCAAAAGTTGCCGGCGCGATCCGCCTTGCGGGAGTCCAGTTTGTAATTCTGGATCAGACTGTCTTCCCAAGGTTGCCCATGCTCCACTGACAAGGGCGAGACTTCCAGCGCTTTGGTGGGCATGTTGTGGTGATACTTGTTGGAATAGATATTGGAAAAACCATGGGTAGAGAACAGCTCTTCGCGGTATAGCTCACCATTGGGCTTTTTAAATGCAATGTGCCTTTTGGATGGGATTTGTCCCTGCTTGACGTAAAAGGGCATAGCGGTATTCCTTATCCTACTTCGGTGGCCACGTTCAGAGGATTCAGGGCGGGGCCACTTTTACTGTGATTTGTTTACTAATTTAGTTGTCGTCAGTAACAAAAAAAAGAATAATAAATCCATTAACATCATCTAAATCTTAGATGGTAATGTTGGCGTTACAGTCTAATTCCGGGTGAGTTTAATGTGACATGGCAAGGGGCGCCGTTGGTAATGGCATGGCGCGCAGGGTGTCATGCCGGCGCGATAGGGATCAGGAATGAAAATCGACATTGAGAGCTTCAGAGTGCTGCAGGTGCTGGTGGAATGTGGCAGTTTTGCCGGGGCGGCTGAGCAGTTGCACAAGGCGCAGTCGGCGATAAGCTATCAGGTAAAAAAGCTGGAGCAACATCTGGGCGTCCTCCTGTTCTGTCGTGACAGCTATCGGGCTCAGTTAACCCCAGAAGGTAAGGCCATTCTGACCGAGGGGCAAAAGTTGCTGGCGCAGATGGCGAATATTGAGCATCTTGCACAGAGTTACAGCGAAGGATGGGAGCCAAGACTGGAGCTGGTTATCGATGGGGCTCTGCCGATGGAGCCCATATTGATCGCACTTAAGCGTATGGCTGAGCACAGGGTGCCGACCAAAATTCAGCTGTCGGTTGAGTTTCTCGGCGGCGTACAACACAGATTTGAGCGGGATAGGGCCAATGTAATGCTGGTGAAGGATTTTCGCCCTGCACCCCACTATCAGGCGCAGGCTTTGCCGGAGATCACCAGTTTGCTGGTGGTCTCACCCACCCACAGGTTGGCCGGTATGAAAGCCGTGCAACCGCATGAGTTGCGCCAGCACGTCGAGCTGACTATTGAAGACTCCTCTCCGGCTCCACTTTATCAGGATGAGATGCAGTTTGGCGGCGACAAGGTGTTTTATCTGTCGGGCTTTGTCATGAAAAAAAGTGCGCTGCTCAAAGGCCTGGGATTCGGCTGGATGCCCGATTACCTGATCAATGATGCACTGACAAGCAAGGAGCTGGTCATGGTGGATTTTATAGGGGGCAATCGTTTTACTTTTTCCCCCAAACTGGTGTCAGGCAGTGAGCGACCTTTGGGGCGTGCCGGGCAACTCTTCACTCAGCTGATCCTGGAAGAGTTCAGTCGCCCGGGATTCCATCGGGAGGCATTGGCCTGAGTAATGTCGACCAGAGATCAGGGGCTGACATCAGGCGCCGGCCATTGTCATAATCTGCTGCCATTGTTGGGCTGTAACAGGCTGGATGCTCTGGCGACTGTGGTTGACCAGTGCCATATCCGTTAGTTGCGGATGGGCTTTGATCTGCTTGAGTGTCACTGGTTTGGGCAGTCGGCTGACAAAGCGGATGTCTACCAGCTGCCAGCGGGGATTGTCCGGTGAAGATTTTGGGTCAAAGTATCTGGAGTTGGCATTGAATGCGGAGAAGTCGGTGTAAGGGGCGCTGGCCACTTCGGCAATACCGGCGACCACAGGGACTTTACAGCTGGAATGGTAAAACAGGATTTGATCCCCTATCTGCATGCTGTCGCGCATATAGTTGCGGGCCTGATAATTGCGGATGCCGGTCCAGGGCTCGGTGCCGACGTGCTGCAGATCATCAATGCTGAACTCATCGGGCTCAGATTTCATCAGCCAGTAATTCATCGTATTCCTTAAATTGTGGTTAGCTCCCTGATGGCGCTTTTGCTTTGCCATCAGAGCCTGATGCTGGTGAGTGGTGTCATTGCTTTTAACTAGGGTCTGTTGACCTTTCATGGTTGAATTTTGCTCGCTCTAGACGCGCTTTAATCGCGACGCAAGGTACGCCGCCTAGTGGGCCTAA
>JAJNAU010000120.1 GCA_021462625.1 Shewanella sp. | reverse complement strand
CCCAACAGAGACTCCGAATACATTAGCGCAGACCAACCCCGTCATTGCGAATTTGTTCTTGCAACAACGAGGCGGACCATACATTTTTGTGAGTTATTCCTATTATACCAATCCGCATAGGAGCGTATCAGCCACACGATGACGTCGCCAAATCGTCACGCCCAAATCGCTTGGCCATAGCACCACTATGTCGTGACCCATTTGGCTCTTACTTGAATGGCTGGCATCGCTCTGGTGAGATCAATGATGCCACCGCCATTGCTGAAGCTGCCCAGCGCCAAAACATGAGATTTGTTCCAGTAAAACCAGCCGAACTGGCAGGATATTCAAATGTTGCACCGTATACGGCAATTGCATGTCAAAAATGCCACGGCCCAATCCAGCCAAATCAGAGGATTGTTAAGTGAGTACGGCATGGTGGTCCGTCAGGGAAAGAGCAAGTTATTGGCACAGCAGCCGGCATATCAGAGCATGGACAGGGCTTACCCTAAGACAAACGGGTAGCGGAGGACGGGGGAAACAGCTGAGTCAGATAATACCAAGAGTTTTTCAAAACCATCGAATTGATATGAGGGCAAGGCGCAGATATTCATCCAGGCCAGAGACGGGTTAATGCCTCAAAAATAGGCCGAAGATATGGCAGCAACAGAGCTTCACTACCCAAATGTCCGGCCTTGCAATAGGAGAGGGTTCATATAGGGTATTACCCCAGCATGGGCTTCAGAGTTTGCCCCTGATTAAGCAGGCTCTGATACAGTGTGAACTGGTTGACAGCACGCTGCAGATTGTGATTTTTACGATCGGTATGGAAATAAGTATCACCCAGCAAATGATCCGTCAGGAAACGTACACCTATCATCAGCGGCATAATACGCGCGCCCAGCCACAAGCTCTGACGCTCGGCATCAGTCAGCACCTCATCCATGGCCTGGGTGTAACCGGCCGACAGTGCCGCGAAGATCTCCGGCCGCGCCTGCACCTTGTTCAGCTCAGTAGAGTCCTCCGCTTCCGGTGAGCAGAAGGTACGCACCATATCACCGAAATCATACATCAGATGCCCTTTCATGCAGGTATCGAGATCGATAATTGCCATAGCGCTCATATCCCGCTTATCAAACAGCATGTTGTTAATTTTGGTGTCGTTATGACAAATTCGCAGCGGCAATTTTGGTTCCAGCAAGGCAAGCTCATCAAACAGACTTGTCTGTTCCAGAACGAACTCCACCCACTTTAGACAGGCTTCAAAGCGACCCAGAGGATCCTGCTCAACCGCTTGTTTCAGGGCTTCAATACGACCCGGCAGGAAATGGAATTTGGGGATAACATCATGGATAAGATTGGCATCCAGATCGCTCAGTGAACGGGCAAAATGGCCAAACGCATGGGCTGCCAGCTGTGCCTGCACGGGAGACTCCACCACCTCAATGCTGGTACTGTGTGGCAGATAGCCAATGGCGCGCCAGAATCCATCTTCGCCCAGAACAACGGCCAGAGATCCATTACAACAGGCATAGGGGGACACCACCTGCAACTGGTACTCACCCGAGACTCGCTTGCCCGCCAGCTGTCGGCTGATCCGCTCAGCATTGTCCACCAGCTCCCAGGGGGCAGGAAATACCTGAGTATTGATGCGCTGCAGCACAAAATCGCAGGTGTCAGAACGCACCAAGAAAGTATCATTGATATGGCCATTTCCCAAAGGCATGACCCTGGCGTTGTCACGGCTGACGCCGAAGTGCGGCAGTACCTGCTGCCAAATCAATTCGTTCACTGGCTAACTCCATTTATTGTTATTTTCCCTTACGACGTCTTCAGGATAAGTAACTCCCTGCCCGTTTTCCTCAGCCACCGAAGCGGTTGCCCATGCCGGTGGCCATAATGACCAGGATGAGCTTCGCGGAATTGCGCATTTGGAAGTTTGTCATTGTTCGCCAGCACAAAACCATCAGCTGCCAACGGCGGCTGTCGCACTGAGGGTTATTCGCCGTTATTATAGGGCGGTAAATGTAAAGTACTTACAGAAACTGAGCAAAAGCCTTGTTGGCTTCAAGCCGGGACTGAGTCCCCTTTAAAGAAAACTTGTAACCACACAGCTTGGCGCTGCCCCGCATAGCGATGTTGCGCACAATACCGCGGGCATCCAGCGGTGAAAACCAGGCTTCTGTAACTGTATCCTGGGTCATATTGACCACCACTGGCCTGAACTCACTGCCATCATTGAAGGTCAGTGTCGCACAGCGCTTGTCACCTTTGGCACTTGCCAGCGACCAAAGCTCGCCTGCCGGCACCTTGTCACCCAGCCAGCTCATCACCAGTTTTTCATCCACCAGCGCCAGCGAAAAGTCGTCCGGTAACTTCACCTCATCCCTTACCCCCGCAGGCTCGATAACAGTCTCAGCCTCAACAGGCGCTGCCAGTTCTGCTGATGTAGGCCAAAGAGCAACCACCACAGACAATACAACCAATGCAGCAGCAACCATCATCAGCGCGGGGAGCATCTTCGGATGGCTTGTCGCTAACCGGCCAATCTGCTCAAATATATCAGCGGATGTGGGTCTGCTGCTCTGCCGGGAAAGAGGTTCAGTTTCAGTGACATCAGTGATTCCATATTGTTCCTCATAATCGGCAATGACAGCCCCTTCGCCATGCTCTCCAAACACAGGCTCCCGACGCCGACGCCTAGCCACTGCGTGCTGTCCCGGTGCCAGATACCCTGCAGTGACTCCCGGCAATGCGGCAATTCCGGCTCGGGCAAGCAGCAGTGTTGGCACCAGCGACGACAGGGCAATCATAAAGGCGGCCAGCGGCCACCCGGCTGCCACCATAACGCCGGCAAGGACATACAGTAGCAGCAGTAACAGTGCCGGCCAGCCAACAGGACGACTGACCCGCTGCGCACTGGCCATGATCATCCCTCCGGCAGGCAGAATAAATAACAGGGAGAAAAACGATGTACCAAACAGCACAGGCAGGATCAATAACATCGCCCAGCAGGCACCGACTATGGCAATAAAACGACTGCGGGTATCCGTCCCTTGCAGACAAAACAACGACCTGAACAAACTATCACTCCTTATTCCAGTGGCAGTGTAGAATCTGCTGGCAGCTTAAATCATCCCTTGGCCGCTGTCAGCCTGGCCCGTAAATCAATTAATGTTGCGACCGCTACTTTTACGCATTATGGCTTGGGATATGCGACAAAGCCGGCTTATTACCAGCGCTGAACCACCCGGACAGCAAAATCGCAGCGTCAAACTCTGGCACTAGAACCTTTCCCCCAGTTATAATGAGCGGCTATTCTGAATTTATTCTTTAATTTGATAGCGGATATTAGCTCATGAGCGCGCGTGGTAATTTGTTCATCGTTTCTGCCCCCAGTGGTGCAGGAAAATCCTCTTTGATTTCGGCCTTGCTGTCTGACAAGACGAAGGATATGCAGGTGTCCGTTTCTCACACCACTCGCCAGGCTCGTCCGGGCGAGGTCAAAGGCCAGCACTATCACTTTGTCTCTGTTGATGAGTTCAAGGCCCTGATCGAGCAAGGCGCTTTCTTTGAGTGGGCCGAAGTGTTCGGCAACTACTATGGCACCTCCCGTACCGCCATCGAAGAAACCCTGGCTAATGGCATTGATGTGTTTCTGGATATCGACTGGCAGGGAGCCCAGCAGGTGAAAGCCCTAATGCCGGAAGCCATTAGCATTTTTATTCTGCCGCCTTCCCGGGCTGAACTGGAAAGCCGACTGACCGGTCGCGCTCAGGACAGCGAAGAGGTGATCGCCGGTCGCATGGCCCAGGCTGTATCTGAAATGTCCCACTATGCTGAGTATGATTTCATCATAGTCAATGACAACTTTGAGACAGCTTTGAACGACTTGCACACTATCATTCGCAGTCAGCGGTTGACGGCCGCTGGTCAGATCCGCACCCATAGTGATATGCTTAACGATCTGTTGGCAGAATAACTGCCTTCATGTACAATTTTGCGTCATTTTTCCCACCCGAAAATACTGGAGTTTCAATACATGGCTCGCGTAACTGTTGAAGACGCCGCTAAACAAATCGGCAACCGTTTTGACATGATCTTGGTTGCAGCGCGTCGCGCTCGCCAAATCGCCGTACAGGGCAAAGACCCTATGGTTGAAGAGCTGAACGATAAACCCACTGTTATCGCCCTGCGTGAAATTGAACTGGGCCTGGTTAATGCCCAGACTCTGGATGCCGATGAGCGCCAGAGCGTACGTGAGCGTGAAGCTGCTGAACTGGCTGCTGTGACTGCCATCGCCGAAGGCCGTTCACTGTAATCATTTGTAATTAAGGAGCGCTGATTGTATCTGTTTGAAGGTCTCAAGGAGTCTGCGTCCGGGTATCTTGAACCTGAGCAAGTTGATTTACTCAAGCAGGCCTATCAGGTCGCAAAAGATGGCCACGAAGGGCAAATGCGAACCAGCGGCGAACCTTACATTACCCATCCGGTTGCGGTAGCCCGCATCTTGGCCGAGATGCGTCTCGATCATGAGACGCTCATGGCGGCTTTGCTACACGATACCATCGAAGATACCAAGGTCACCTTCCAGGATTTGGCGGAGATGTTTGGTGCCACGGTGGCCGAGTTGGTCGAAGGCGTATCCAAACTGGATAAGCTGAAATTTCGCGACAAGAAAGAAGCTCAGGCAGAAAACTTCCGCAAGATGGTGATGGCTATGACTCAGGATATCCGGGTCATTCTCATCAAACTGGCCGACCGCACTCACAATATGCGGACTCTGGACGCGTTGCGTCCCGACAAGCGCCGGCGTATCGCCAGAGAAACCCTGGAAATTTACGCGCCGATTGCCAACCGTTTGGGAATTCACAATATCAAGAATGAGCTGGAAGACTTGGGTTTTCAGGCTTATTACCCCATGCGATATCGGGCGCTCAAAGGCGCGCTGACATCCGCCCGTGGCAATCGCAAGGCCATCATCGACAATATTTACAACGCCATTGTCACCCGCCTGGAAGACAACGGCATTGTCGCAAACGTGAAAGGCCGCGAGAAAAATCTTTTTTCCATCTACAACAAGATGCGTCATAAGGAACTGTCTTTCGCCGAGATTGCCGATCTGTACGCATTCCGGATTATTGTAGACAGTGTCGACACCTGTTATCGGGTATTGGGTGCCATGCACAGCCTGTATAAACCCAAGCTCAAGCGCTTTAAAGACTATATAGCCATCCCCAAAGCCAATGGTTACCAGTCGCTGCATACGTCGCTGATTGGCCCCCGGGGGATCCCCATCGAAATCCAAATCCGTACCGAAGATATGGATCAGATGGCAGATAAAGGGGTGGCAGCCCACTGGATATACAAAAACGGCGAGGCACAATCAGAAGGCACCACCACCCAGGTGCGTGCACGCAAGTGGATGCAGAGCTTGCTGGAGCTGCAGCAAAGTGCGACCAACTCCTACGAGTTTGTGGAAAACGTCAAAACCGAGCTGTTCCCGGAAGAGATTTATGTGTTCACCCCGGATGGCCGCATTCTGGAGCTGCCGCTTGGCGCCACGCCTGTGGATTTCGCCTATGAAGTTCACACCGATGTGGGTAACTCCTGTGTGGGTGCCCGGGTGAATAATCAGGCCTATCCGCTGAGTAAGCCCCTGATCAGTGGTCAGACAGTTGCCATTATGACAACTCAGGGCAGTCGCCCCAATGCAGCCTGGCTGAACTTTGTGGTCACCGCCAAGGCGCGCTCCAAGATCCGCCAAATGCTCAAGAGCCTGACCAGCAAAGATGCTGTGTCTTTGGGTAAGCGTCTGCTGAATCACGCGCTGGATGGCGTAAAACTGGAAGATATTGCGCCTGAGCAGATCAGCAAAGTCGTGACAGAGACCAAACACAACACCCTGGAAGAGTTGCTGTCTGATATTGGCCTTGGCAACGCCATGAGCGTAGTCATCGCCCAGCGTCTGCTCGGCAAATCCGAGTCCAAAACCAAAGGGCCGCTGAATCTTATGCCAATCCGTGGCTCCGAAGGCATGCTGGTGACTTTCGCCAACTGCTGCCGCCCGATCCCCGGTGATACCGTAATAGCCCACGTCAGCCCCGGTAAAGGCCTGGTGGTACACATGGAAAACTGCGCCAACATCCGCGGTTATCAATTGGAACCGGAAAAGTATATACCGGTACAGTGGGACAATGTCGAAGGTGCGGAATATCAGGCCAATTTGCGCATTGAAATCGTCAATCACCAAGGTGCACTAGCCAAGATCACCTCGATTATCGCTTCCGAAGGCTCAAATATTCACAACCTGAGCACCGAAGAACGGGATGGCCGGGTTTATCTGATTAACCTGCGGATCTCTGTCCATGACCGGGTACATCTGGCAAATGTCATGCGCCGCATCCGAGTTCTGCCGGAAGTCCTGCGTACCTCAAGAAACCGTTGAAGAAAGGAAAATATCCAATGCCAGACAAGCGCATTATCGCCACAGACAAAGCTCCGGCGGCCATAGGTACCTATTCTCAGGCCGTGAGGGTGGCTGACACCGTTTATCTGTCCGGTCAAATTCCACTGGATCCGGACAGCATGACAATTGTCTCTGATGAGTTCGAAGCTCAGGTCGTGCAGGTATTTAAAAACCTCAGCGCTGTATGTGAAGCCGCCGGCGGTAGCCTGGCAGATATCGTCAAGCTCAACATTTATATGACGGAGCTGACCAACTTTGCCAAGGCCAACGAAGTCATGGGGCGTTACTTCCAGCAGCCCTATCCGGCTCGCGCCGCTATCGGTGTAAAACAGTTGCCAAAGGATGCGCAGGTCGAAATAGACGGCATCATGGAACTGTAAACCCGTTTTCTTTCTCAGGGGGCGCTTAGGCGCCCTTTTGCTTATTGGACATGTTATGAGCCCGGAACGATTTGCCCGCATCAACCAGATGCTGGATAACCGCCAGCCGGATCTGACCCTCTGCCTGGATCAGATTCACAAGACCAACAATATCGCCGCCATACTGCGTACCGCTGACGCTGTGGGCATTCCATTTGTACATGCCGTCTGGCCTGAAGGTGATATGCGGGTATCCGGCAATACCGCATCCGGCAGCCAGCAGTGGGTAAAAGTGGATAGATATCAGCAAATCGGCACAGCGCTGGAGATATTCTCACAGCAGGGTATGCAGATAGTCACCACAGGAATGACCGCAGACGCAGTGGATTACCGCACACTGGATTACACCAAACCCACCGCCTTTGTGCTGGGACACGAGAAAGACGGTGTCAGCGATTGCGCCACCAGCCGTGCCGACTTCAATGTCACCATTCCCATGGTCGGCATGGTGCAATCCCTGAATGTATCAGTGGCTGCGGCACTGCTCATGTATGAAGCCCAACGGCAACGTCTGGCGGCTGGCATGTACGGACAGCGCAAACTGGATGATGCCTTTTGCCAAAAGATGCTGTTTGAGAATGGCCACTCTATCTATGCCAAAGCCTGTCGCCGCAAAGGCATTCCCTACCCAAGACTAGATGATCAGGGCCAGATAGTGGCAGATAAATCCTGGTGGACCAGAATGCGTGAGGCGCCAAAGGCCTGACTCTCAACTTGTATATACAAGTTATGATTGCAGTTATCTTCCGGCCTGAATAATCCCACCTTGCCAGACCAAAAATTTGCGGTTGATCACAAAAATCGCCATACTGTTCCGGCGACACTGATATTCAGGCTAAACCTAATAAAAACAACAATAAAAATCCCAAGAGACCCATTATGGAAACTGCAATTAAGACCCCGGTAGAGATGTTGGGATACTGGGTACAAACCCAGGGAAACCATATCTATCTGAAGCAACCTATCAATGGCCAGTACAAAGAATTCAGCTGGCGTGATGTTCAATCCCAGATGCAACAGATCGCCGGTGCCCTGCGACACCTAGGTCTGCAACCGGGAGACAAGGTAGCCATACTCTCCAAAAATTGTGCCGAGTGGTTTATCACGGATCTGGCGCTGATGCATGGTGGCTATATCAGTGTCCCCATCTACCCGACTGCCAATTGTGAAACCATTCAGTATGTGCTCGAGCACAGTGGTGCCAAGGCAGTATTCGTGGGTAAGCTGGATTACTGGCAGGATCAGGAGCCCGGCGTGGGGGGCGATATTCTACGTCTGGCCATGCCTTACGGCACCATGCCGGCTCAATACAGCTGGGATAAATTGCTGACCCTGGGCACGCCTCTGACCAATGCGCCCTTACCGACACCTGAGCAAGTGATGACCATCATCTACACCTCAGGCTCTACCGGCAAACCCAAAGGCGCGGTGCAGACCTTTGCAGCCTATGGCTGGACCTGCCAGGCCGTCGTACGGGATCTGAAAACTCATCCCGAGGACAGACTGCTGTCCTATCTGCCGCTGGCTCATATTACCGAGCGGGTCGCAATCGAAGGCTCATCTTTCTACTCAGGCTCCTCAGTCGCTTTTGTTGAAAGCCTCGACTCCTTTGTTGCCGATGTGCAGCGCTGCCGGCCAACCGTATTCTTTTCGGTTCCCCGCCTGTGGAGTCTGTTCCAGAAAAACATCATCTCCAAGGTTGGCAGCGCCAAAAAGCTGGAACTTTTCCTAAAAATCCCGCTATTGCGCACGCTGGTAAAACGCAGGATCCACAAAGGACTTGGCCTGCAATATTGCCGCCTGAATGGCTCGGGCAGTGCGCCCATCCCTCCTTCTCTGCTGCACTGGTATCACAGCATAGGCATTGATATCTGCGAAGCCTGGGGTATGACGGAAAACTGCGCCTACTCGATCATCAATTATCCATTTGATGTCAATAAGATAGGAACTATTGGCAAGCCAATTGAAGGCTGTCAGGTGAAACTGGGCAAGAATGATGAACTGCTGATCAAAAGCCCGGGGCTTATGCGCGAATACTACCAACAGCCCCAGGCCACCGAAGAAACCTTCGATGCAGATGGCTTCTTCCATACTGGCGATGTGGGTGCCATCGACGAAGACGGCTGCATCAGCATTACCGGGCGGGTGAAAGACAACTTCAAAACCGCCAAGGGTAAGTATGTAGCGCCTGTGCCTATCGAGCGCATGCTGGCGCAAGATGCTCATGTGGAACTCATCTGCGTTATCGGCTCAGGTCTGCCCCATCCGGTGGCATTGGTGCAGTTATCCGAGGGCGCAAGCGCCCAGCCTAGGGAGCATGTGCGGGCCTCGCTGAAGCAAACGCTGGATGGCGTTAATCCCCATCTGGAGTCCCATGAAACCGTTGATGCCATCGTGGTAGTCAGCAATCCCTGGACCATCGAAAATGACATACTGACCCCCACACTCAAGATTAAACGTCATGTACTGGAGAAGCTTTTCAGCGAAAAAACCGATGGCATTCGCGGTGGCAAAGTCGTCTGGGAAGATGAAATTGACCAAGCCAAACGCTGATTGGCAAACACGATAAATCAAAAAGCGCACCATGAGGCGCGCTTTTTTATGCCTGTTTTCAAGCCGGATTAACGGGACTTGGCTGCCAGAGCTGCCGCCACCTGATTGGGCGCCGTGCCACCCAGTACATCCCGCTT
>JAJNAU010000119.1 GCA_021462625.1 Shewanella sp. | reverse complement strand
TTTTGCAGCTTTTTGTCGTTGTTTTATACAAAGCAACGCGATTGTGGTGTAGTTGTTCTACATGAATGAGCGTTAATGCAGTAGAAAGCGACGACAAACGCTGCCCGAAGGGCTCGGCTATACGCGCTTTACTCTTTGTTGCAAGGTATTTGCTTAGGCCCACTAGGCGGCGTACCTTGCGTCGCGATTAAAGCGCGTCTAGAGCGAGCAAAATTCAACCATGAAAGGTCAACAGACCCTAGCAACATAATTCCTTTATATGTTGTGTTTTTGTTGTTGGGTTACCTTGATCCTGGATCAGGCGGGTAGCCCGAGGTCTTTGGTTTTCTTGGTATATGCTGTCGCCATTGATGATTTACCGTTTGACAATCTATTAACCTCTATTTAATTTAAACGAGTGTTTTAAATAAGCGAGTAAACTCAATGGCAAGCCGAATTGACACTAAAAGCAGAATTCTTGATGCGGCCGAGAAGTTGTTCGCCGAGCGAGGTTTTTCGGAAACCTCGTTACGTCTTATCACTAGTAAAGCTGAAGTTAATCTGGCATCTGTAAACTATCATTTTGGGTCGAAAAAAGAACTCATCAGGGCGGTGTTGGCCCGTTATCTTGATGTGTTTATGCCACAGGCGACCGATGAATTAAAAGCGTTGCGAGCCAGCAGCGATAACATTCCACTGCAACAGATATTCTCTGTACTGGTTAATCCACTGCTGCAGTTGAATCGTCTCAGACCGGAAGGGACTGCCTTATTTTTGCAGTTACTTGGACGGGGTTACATAGAAAGTCAGGGGCATCTTCGTTGGTTCATTACAACGCACTATGGTGAACATCAGCAGTATTTTGTGGATGCCGTTTCCGCCAGTGCGCCGGAGATCCCAAAGGCAGAGATGTTCTGGCGACTACATTTTACCCTGGGCACTATAATGTTCACCATGGCATCGGCAGATGCCCTGATGGAGATCGCCGCTGCAGATTTCAATGAGCAAAATGATATTGAGGCGGTCATCCGGCGGGTCATTCCTTATATGACCGCCGGTGTGAAGGCTTCGTCACTGGGTGTTGATAAGTAGGTGTTGTATGATTAGCTTTCTGTTATTGCTGGCCGCACTGCTGGTAGTACTGCTGGTAGTACTGCTGGGTGTGAGCAGTGTGCGCAGGCCGGTGATATCCAGACCGGCATTTGGCTTTTTTAAACGGGTTCTGCCGCCCTTATCTGACACTGAAATACAGGCCATGGAAGCCGGTGATATCTGGTGGGAAGGCGAACTGTTCAGCGGTAAGCCCAACTGGGATCGCCTGCATGGCTTTGGTTGAGCAGGCATTTCACGCCATGTATCAGACCAGGGCGCTGCGTTGCCGGGTGGATACTGCGGTGCGTAAAGGCGAACTGAAGGTTGCTGCCGATCAATGCCGTTTTGATGCAGCGCAAGCTGCCGGAATCATTGATGAAGAGGGCTGCGCGGCACTTAAAGAGGCGGATAGTTTGCGCAGCAATGCTATTGCTGTGGATGGGTTTGAAACTCTGAAAGCCTAAAAGCTTAGCAATATATTATGTGCCAATATCCTGGCTGTTAATCGGGTGAGCCCGACCGGGCACAAACAGAAAAAGGAACGTAATGCATTCCTTTTTCTGTTTAAGAGTGCCTTATCAACCTCAGCTCGGGATAACAGAACGCCTTTCTAGTGGCTGTTTTTGCAGCTAACTGCGTTGAGTTTACTTGCAGTAGCCCCATTATTGACTGACGCGCAAATTCGCCTTGCGATCAACAAAAACCTCCAACTAGAAAGAGAGTTAATTACAGTTTGTTGTTAAATCGATAAATTACGCTGTTTCTTAACCAGAGTTGAGGTTTATCAGGCAACGATCAGCACCTTACAGGTGTTGGTTCCACCAATGGTTTCCATGACATCACCCTTCGTCATCAACACCAGATCGCCAGACTGCAGATAATTAGCTTCTTTAAGCATCTTCAGTGCGCTGGAAGCCACTTCATCCGCTGTGTAGACAGTGGAGTTAAAGAATATCGGCTGTACACCACGGTACAACGCCATTTTGGCCAGCGTCGCCTCATGACGTGACAGACCCAGAATGGGCAATGCAGAAGTAATACGGGACATCAGTCGTGGGGTTGAGCCTGACTCGGTTAGCGCGATAATGGCTTTAACGCCTGGCAGATGGTTGGCTGCGTACATGGTTGACATGGCGATGGTTTCTCCCACGGTCGAGAAAGTTTCATCCAGTCTGTGCTTGGATACGCGTACGCTCGGATGTGCTTCTGCGCCCAAACATACATTGGCCATGGCTTTTACCGTTTCTTCCGGGAAGTCACCGGCAGCAGTTTCGGCTGACAGCATCACCGCATCAGTACCATCCAATACGGCGTTGGCAACGTCCATGACCTCGGCACGGGTTGGCATAGGGTTGGAAATCATGGATTCCATCATCTGGGTGGCGGTGATCACCACTTTATTCAGCTGACGTGAGCGGGCAATCAGACGCTTCTGAACAGCAACCAGTGCTGCATCGCCGATCTCCACACCCAGGTCTCCGCGGGCAACCATCACGGCGTCAGATGCATTGATCACATCATCCATGGCTTCGTCAGTTGCGACGGCCTCGGCACGCTCCACTTTAGCCACGATCAGAGCATTGCTGCCGGCTTCACGGGCCAGTTTACGTGCATAGTCCAAATCGGCGCCACAGCGAGGGAAAGACACTGCTAGGTAATCCACCTGAATTTTGGCCGCGGTCAGAATGTCAGCTTTGTCTTTGTCGGTTAGTGCCGCAGCAGACAAACCACCACCTTGCTTATTGATGCCTTTGTTGTTGGACAGGGGACCGGCCACCACCACGCTGGTGATGACCTTCCGGCCTTCCACTTTTTCCACCTTCAGTTGAACCCGACCATCATCTAGCATCAGGATATCGCCAACAGCGACATCGTCCGGCAGCTCTTTATAGTCGATACCCACGGCGTGCTGATCGCCTTCACCTTTGCCCAGCTCGGCATCCAGTACGAAGGTATCACCAATGTTCAGCTGGATTTTTTTGTTGTCCTTAAAGGTAGAAACCCGGATTTTTGGACCCTGAAGATCGCCCAGGATAGCGATATGGGTACCGAGTTCTTTGGCAATTTGACGGGCAGTGTTGGCACGCATGAGATGGTCTTCAGGGGAACCGTGGGAGAAGTTCATGCGGACGACGTTGGCACCGGCGGCGATGATGCGGCGAAGATTGTCATCGCGATCGGTTGCAGGGCCGAGTGTGGTCACGATTTTGGTTCTGCGGAACATATGACACTCCGTTAATTTCATATTGTCTGTCCGCTATATTATCAGCTTCCATCTGAAATTGTAGGAAAATTACAATAAAAGGCCGCAAAATTCAAAATTGATTTTTGTGAGGTGTGGCAGAATTTGTTGTCCGGATCAGCGCCTCTTTGAAAAATCCCTACAGTATCAGGTTTGAGCGGCATCATCTGGATTCGATGGCTTAGAAAATCCGGAACTCAAACAGTATTGAGTGCTGATAGCTAGAGCGGTTTCATGAAAATGATTTGGTAACCTGATAACAAAAAAGCACCCGAAGGTGCTTTTGCTGTTTGTCATTTAATGATCAGACGTGACTGTGATCGACCGTAATACGTGACTCTTTCAGTACCTCTTTGACCCGTTTGAGGCTGTCACGGAATCTGGGCCCGCGGCGCAGGGTAAAGCCGGTAGCCAGCACGTCGATAACCACTAACTGGGCCAGACGCGATGCCATCGGCAGATACATGTCTGTGTCTTCCGGTACCTCAATAGTGACCGGCAGGGTACATTCGGCTGATAATGGCGAGTTACGAGCGGTAATGCAGATTACCGCAGCGCCGTTTTCCCGCGCCAGACGGGCGATATCAATCAGTGACTTGGTGCGGCCGGTGTGGGAGATCAACACGACTACATCGCCCTCAGTGCTGTTGATACAGCTCATGCGCTGCATCAGCACATCATCAAAGCAGATCACCGGTACATTAAACCGGAAAAACTTGTTCTGTGCATCATGGGCGACCGCGGAGGAGGCGCCAAGACCGAAGAAGGAGATTTTCTTGGCCTGAGTCAGAATATCAACGGCCTTGTTGATCGCGCTGATGTCCAAACTTTGACGGGCGGTATCCAGCGAGGCCATTGATGATTCGAAGATTTTGGTGGTGTAAGAATCAGGAGAGTCGTCTTCTTCCACATGGCGGCTTACATAAGGGGTACCATTGGCGAGACTTTGCGCCAGATGCAGTTTAAAATCGGGGAAGCCTTTGGTGTCGAGTCTGCGGCAAAAACGATTAACCGTCGGCTCACTGACATCCGCCATTTTTGCCAGAGTGGCAATGCTGGAATGGATGGCCGTTTGGGGTGAAGCCAGAATGACTTCAGCGACTTTTCTTTCAGATTTACTGAAATGAGCTAGGCTTTTCTGAACCTTTTCCAGGGTATTCATACGCGTACGTCCGCTAAATTCCGATAGTGTAGTTTTATTTATAGACAACGGTGCCAGTTCTACAGAAAAACAACATTTCTATCAGGCACCATAAGGGACATTCAATACAGTCCAGCCTTGCAAGGATTTACTGACAAGAGTCTTTAAGCCTTGAAAAGCATAGCAGAATCACGGTTGAACTGCCTATAGGTGAAAGCCGGAACAATTTGAAATTTCTGAGTGCAATTACAATGCGCTGTTGTTATATTACAACAAAGTGGTGGGTTTATTAGCAAAACCAACCCTGGTGCCCCTAATTAAGGAGAGCTTGTAGCAATGGGTATTTCTTCATCAGCCACCAAAGCCTGTGACTTTGTCCTCTTTGGTACCAAAGGCGATCTGGCGCGCAGGAAGTTGCTGCCTTCTCTATATCAATTGGACAAGGCACAGTTACTGCAGGATAAGACTCGTATTGTTGGGGTGGCTAAAGACGATTTTAGCCGGGAAGAATTTCTGGATTTGGTCAGAACCGCGTTGAATACGTTCGTGAAAGAGCCTCTGTGCGAGGACACCATGTCCCGTTTCTTTGACCGATGTCATTATATAGGAACCAATTTCACCGATTCGCAAGGCTATGCCGCATTCCACGAATTGCTTGAACCCAGCCATGTTATGGTGAACTACTTCGCCACTCCACCTGCCATTTTTGGCGATATCTGCCGCTGCCTTCACGAACAAAACCTGATTAAGCCTGACACCCGGGTGGTAGTGGAAAAGCCAATTGGTTCTGATCTGGCGTCATCCAAAGTGATCAACGATCAGGTCTCGGCCTACTTTGAAGAGAATCAGGTGTACCGTATCGACCATTATCTGGGTAAAGAAACAGTACAGAACCTGATTGCCCTGCGTTTTGCCAATTCGCTGTTCGCCTCTAAGTGGGATAACCGAACCATCGACCATGTGCAGATCACTGTAGCCGAGGAAGTTGGTATTGAAGGCCGTTGGGGTTACTTTGATAAAGCCGGTCAGATGCGGGATATGATTCAGAATCACCTGTTGCAGGTTCTGACCCTAGTTGCGATGGACCCACCGGTAAACCTGGATGCTGACAGCATCCGCGATGAAAAGGTAAAAGTGCTCAAGTCGCTGCGTCCTATTAATATGGATAATGTGTTTGAAAACACGGTGCGTGGCCAGTATACAGCCGGTTTCCTGCGTGGCAGTCCGGTCCCCGGATATCTTGAAGAAGAGGGTGCCAACACCGATTCCTGCACTGAAAGTTTTGTTGCCCTGAGAGTAGATATCGACAATTGGCGCTGGGCCGGTGTGCCATTTTATTTACGCAGTGGTAAGCGCATGCCGTTCAAGTCTTCAGAAATTGTGGTGTATTTCAAGAATCCACCCCTCAACCTTTATCGCTCTAGTTACCGTAATCTGCCACCTAATAAGCTGACCATTCGTCTGCAGCCTCACGAAGGGGTTGAAATTCAAATGATGAATAAGGTCCCTGGGCTTGAGCAGAAAAACCGTTTGCAAACCACCAAGCTTGACCTCAGCTTCTCAGATACCTTCAAGAATAAGCGTATTGCCGATGCCTACGAGCGTTTGCTACTTGAGGCCATGATGGGCAATCAGGCGTTGTTTGTGCGCCGCGACGAGGTGGAGCAGGCATGGACCTGGGTGGACGGCATTATTAATGCGTGGGCAATGTCCAATGAACGTCCCAAGCCTTATCCGGCAGGTACCTGGGGGCCTGTTGCTTCTATGGTACTGATCACCAAAGATGGCCGTTCCTGGGACGAGTAAGGAGACAGGGGATGATCAATGAAGCTGTATTCAAATCTTTTGACAGCACCGATGCGCTGGAAACCCAACTGGCCGAGCGTATCGCCCGTCAGCTACAGGAAGCCGTTGATGCAAGAGGTCGCGCCTCTTTACTGGTATCCGGCGGCTCCACGCCCATCAAGCTGTTCCAGGCGTTAAGTGAAAAGTCCATTGACTGGAGCAATGTGTATGTAACGCTGGTAGATGAACGCTGGGTTGAAAATTACGACAAAGATTCCAATGAGTCGTTGGTGCGCGCCAACCTAATGCACGGTCAGGCGGCTAACGCTAGGTTCAGTGGCCTGAAGAATATGTTTGCCACCCCTGAGGCCGGTTTGGCTATGGCCGTCGAGTCATTGTCCAATTTTCCGCGTCCTTTTGATGTGGTGGTGCTTGGCATGGGCAACGATGGTCACACCTGTTCCTGGTTCCCCTGTGCGCCCGAAGCTGAGCTGGACCATGCGCTCAATAGTGATGCGCTGCTGGCTGCGGTTAATCCGATCAGTGCGTCTCATCCCCGTATTACCTTTACCCGTCAGGCGATTCTCGACAGTCGCCAGATCTATCTGCATCTGGCGGGAGAGCAAAAATTAGCAGTCTATCGTCAGGCTCTGGAGAGCGACGATGTCAAGGCCATGCCGATCCGTGCGGTTCTGGCCCAACACAAGACTCCAGTAGACGTCTACTGGAGTGCTTAAGGAGGCAAGATGCACTCAGTCGTTCAAGCTGTCACAGACAGGATTATTGCCCGCAGCAAGGCCAGTCGCGAGAAGTACCTGGCAGCACTCAAACAAGCCCAGACTCATGGTGTCCACCGCGCCAGCCTGAGTTGTGGCAATCTGGCCCATGGCTATGCAGCCTGTAATGCAACCGATAAATCCGTATTGCGACACCTGACAAAGGCCAATATTGGCATTGTTACCGCCTACAACGATATGTTGTCAGCACACCAGCCATACGGTAACTATCCGGCGATATTGAAAGCAGCCTGTGCTGAAATCGGCAGTGTTGCCCAGGTGGCGGGTGGCGTGCCCGCCATGTGCGACGGGGTAACTCAGGGGCAACCTGGTATGGAGCTGAGTCTGCTCAGCCGAGAAGTGATAGCCATGGCAACCGCTGTAGGTCTGTCACACAACATGTTTGATGGTGCCCTGCTGCTGGGGGTTTGCGATAAAATCGTCCCTGGTCTACTGATTGGCGCGCTGAGTTTTGGCCACCTGCCTATGCTGTTTGTGCCCGCTGGCCCAATGAAATCAGGCATTCCCAATAAGGAAAAAGCCCAAATCCGTCAGCAGTTTGCACAGGGAAAAGTTGGCCGTGAAGCATTGTTGGAAGCTGAATCCAAAAGTTACCACAGCGCCGGTACCTGTACTTTCTACGGTACAGCCAACTCTAACCAGCTGATGCTGGAGGTGATGGGGCTGCAACTGCCGGGGTCATCATTTATAAATCCTGACGAACCGCTGCGTGAGGCGCTTAATAAGATGGCCGCAAAGCAGGTTTGCCGACTGACTGAAACCAGTGGCCAGTATTCGCCCATTGGAGAGCTCGTCAATGAAAAATCTGTGGTGAACGGTATTGTTGCGCTGCTGGCCACCGGTGGCTCGACCAACCTGACCATGCATATTGTGGCTGCGGCTCGCGCGGCGGGCATTATTGTAAACTGGGATGATTTCTCTGAACTGTCCGATGCGGTGCCTTTACTGGCGCGGGTTTATCCAAACGGGCATGCGGATATCAACCACTTCCATTCCGCCGGCGGCATGGCGTTCCTTATCCGTGAGCTGCTCTTTGCAGGTCTGCTCCATCAGGACGTCAACACTGTGACCGGTTTTGGCCTTGAGCGTTATACCCAGGAGCCCAGGCTGCTGGATGGCGAATTGGTATGGGTAGATGGGCCTACCGAGAGCCTGGATAAAGAGGTGCTGACTTCAGTTGATAACGCTTTCCAGCCCAATGGTGGTCTGCGGTTGCTGAAAGGTAATTTGGGCCGGGCGGTTATCAAGGTATCTGCCGTGGCACCCCAACACCGTGTGGTCGAAGCGCCAGCTGTGGTGATTGATGATCAGAACAAGCTGGATGCACTGTTCAAGGCAGGCGAGCTCAATAAAGACTGTGTAGTGGTGGTTAAAGGGCAGGGACCTAAGGCCAATGGTATGCCTGAGCTGCACAAACTGACGCCAATGCTGGGAACCTTGCAGGATAAAGGATTCAAGGTGGCATTGCTGACTGATGGCCGTATGTCCGGCGCGTCGGGTAAGGTGCCAGCGGCCATACATCTGACCCCTGAAGCCCTTGAAAATGGCTTGATTGGCAAGATCCAAAATGGCGACTTGGTGCGTGTTGATGCCAATGCTGGGGAGATCTTTTTGCTGGTGGATGAAACCGAGTTACTTGCACGGGAGGCCGGGGTTATCGACCTGCGTCCGCAGCGTTACGGGATGGGGCGTGAGCTTTTTGGCGCATTGCGCGCCAATCTGTCAAGTCCGGAAACCGGCGCGCGCTGTACTAGTGCGATTGATGAATATTATTGATGATTAAGGAAAATGTCGAGATGCAAATTAATAACTGGTGTTTACAGCCACAAGAAGTGTTCAGTCGCAGTCCTATTATTCCTGTTATGGTCATCAAGGAAATTGAACATGCGGTGCCATTGGCGAAAGCCCTGGTAGCCGGTGGAATTAAAGTGTTGGAAGTGACATTGCGCACTTCCTGTGCGCTGGATGCCATTAGTCGTATCGCTCAGGAAGTGCCTGAAGCCATTGTGGGCGCAGGTACGGTGCTCAATGTGGAGCAATTACAGCAAGCTACTGATGCGGGAGCTCAGTTTGTGATTACCCCGGGTGCAACACCTGTTTTGCTGGCGGTTGCCAAGCAAGGCTCAGTGCCATTGATCCCTGGTGTCGCCAGTATTTCGGAAGTGATGGAAGGTATGTCGCAGGGTTACACCCACTTCAAATTCTTCCCGGCTGAAGCATCAGGCGGCGTTAATGCGCTCAAGGCGTTCGGTGGCCCGCTGTCCAATATCCGTTTCTGCCCTACCGGTGGGATTAGTCCTGAAAACTATCTGGATTATCTGGCCCTTGCCAATGTTGATTGCATTGGTGGTAGTTGGATTGCGCCTGTTGATGCGATGGAATCCGGTGATTGGGATCGTATTACCGAGCTTTGTCGTGAGGCGTTAGCCGGTATCAGTCGCTAGATTGTCAACTCCGTTCAAAAAGTCAGCAATTAAACGGGCTTAATTAGGGAAGGTGCGAATAAGTTCCGTGCGTGCTCTGCGAGTGATGACAGCGTCGAGTTGCGCGAGGCAGCTCGACGTTAATGGCCTGAGTCCTTAGCGAGAGCTGCAACAAAGCAGATAGGGCTGTCAGCCTCACTTTTCGCAATACCGTTCAGTTAAGGCGAATATAAAAAGAGCTCTGCTAAAGCAGGGCTCTTTTTGTTTTTGAAAAGCAGTTCACCACGAAGCG
>JAJNAU010000118.1 GCA_021462625.1 Shewanella sp. | reverse complement strand
GTCGCGCCGATGGTAGTGTGGGGTTTCCCCATGTGAGAGTAGGTCATTGCCAAGCGCCCAATTCTGGTTTCCACTTTTTGTAAAAAAGTGAGATCAAAAACGAGAGGCCACCCCAATCGGGTGGCCTTTTTGTTTTGTGCGTTTCCTGGACTCAATTCTTAAGGCCTTAATATCCAGTTGCAGCATTTCCCTTCAATATCGCTTTATAATGGATTTCCAGGTTTGTCTTACTGTCCTGGCGGGTGATTCACTGTATAATCTTGCGCCTGTTTATTAGGGAAGGTGCGAATAAGTCCTGTGCGTGCTCTGCGAGTGATGGCAGCGCCTAGATGCACTACGCAGCTCGAAGTTAATGGCTTGAGTCCTTGGCGACAGCTGCAACCAAGCAGATAGGGCTGTCAGCCCCTTCCTTAGATATTAACGGAGACAATAAAGTGATGCAGTGTCGAATGGGGTGTGGTGCCTGTTGTATAGCACCGTCTATCAGTAGCCCAATTCCCGGAATGCCTGACGGTAAAGTCGCTGGCGATCGATGCATTCAGTTGTCAGTGGATAACCTTTGTATGATCTTTGGCAGGGAAGACAGACCAGCGGTGTGCAGTGAATTTGACGCGACACCCGACGTTTGTGGTACAACCAATGATGAAGCTATGTGGCTGATTACTTCTCTGGAACAGGCAACTGGCAGCGGACAATAATATGCAACTGACCCGATATACTGATTATGGCTTAAGAACCCTGATGTACGTTGCGATTCAGCCTGATCGAACTCAGCTGTTTCGTATCGCTGAGATCACTGAAGTTTTTGCGTTGTCAGCCAATCATGTTTCCAAGGTGGTCCATCATCTGGGGAAGCTTGGGTATCTGGACACCATAAGAGGTAAGAACGGGGGATTTCGTCTTGGTATGCCAGCCAATCAAATTAATATCGGTACCCTAGTCAGGCAGTTGGAAAACTCACTGGCACCGATAGATTGCGAAAAACCTTACTGTATTTTCACTCCAGCCTGTCAGTTCAAAGGGGTATTGTCTGAAGCGGTTAATGCTTACCTCGGTGTATTGGACAAGTACAATTTGCAGGATGTTGTCAGCCACAGTGAAGAGTTGAAACCGCTGCTTCCGGGGTTTCCGATTAAAGTTGTACTTCAGGGCTGAGTTTCTGTTTTTTGGGCAGCTGGTATGGCAGTAGTGCCGATGGTGGTACCAGATTGATACCCTCCTGCTCAAGTCTGGGCAGGTTTTCTGTTAAAAACTTAATGGTTTCGGGGTACGGGTGAGCAATAGCTACCAGATGACCCCCCTGATGCGCCTTGGTAATCATTAACCTGAATTGTTGTTCTAGTGCGGCCTCTTTGGTGTCATTGTCCAGGAATAGCTGACGTTTGAGCATTGGAACGCCAATAATATCCGCTTGTTTTCCGGCCGTGCTGTATTTGGTGGTGATACTGTCGACAAAATAAAGTTGGTGCTGTTTTAATGCTTGCATTACCCAATTCATTGACTGCTCTATTTGAGTCAGCAAGCTGCCCATATGGTTATTTACCCCTTTGACAAAGGGGATGCTTGCAAGTGCGGAAGTTACCTCTTGTTTGATTTGAGTTTCATCCTGTTGATTGGTCAGGCCCCCCGGACCCAATTTTTTACCATTGAGCGCCTGCATCGGAAGGTGCATCATGATCTCATGTCCTTTGGCATGAGCCTGCCTGGCCAATTCGGCCCCGATGGGGGTATGAGGAAGCACGGATAGAGTAACGCCGGATGGCAAAGACAAGACGGCCTTATCAGTTTGACGATAGCCAATATCATCGATAATAAGGGCAACCTGTGCTGCCGACACTGATGCCATGCCTGACATCAACAAAATTAGTAAGAATAATAAGTAGCGCACTGAATCCGGATTTTAATGTTGTTGCGTTATCCAACTGACGGCCTGTATTAATTCAATGTCATCAATAATGCGACTATCAGCTTGCCCTGATGCGATTATATGCACATTGTTTTGTTCAGTAATACCCTCAGCGGTAAATAATATGTCAGGCAGAATCCCTTTGCTGTGGATATTATTTCCACTGGGAGTGGTGTATTTGGCGATTGTCAGTTTTACCGCATTGGCTGAGTAGAGTGTCGGGATGAGGCTTTGCACTGTGCCTTTTCCATAACTCTGTTGTCCCATCAGCGTCGCCCGATTATTTTCATGAAGCGCTCCGGCCAGCACCTCAGTGGCAGAAGCTGAGCCCTTGTTAATCAACACCAACAGCGGGATCTCCCCAGCCAGCACATCCGGCGATGCATAATAATCAGAGTTACTATCAAAGAAGCGCCCCTGGGTTGACACTATCTTGCCTTTATCAAGAAACATATCTGCAATTTCAACGGCTTGCTCAAGTAGGCCGCCTGGGTTATTACGCAGATCCAGTACCAGCGCGTTAAGAGGTTGAGCTTGCCAGCGTTGCAGTAAGGTTCGCATTTCTGTTGCAGAGCTGCGTTGAAACCATAGCAGCCTGATATAGCCTATATTGTTGTCCAGTAACTGGCTGTAAACGGACTCAATTGAGATTACCTCAGGAAGCAGGGTTACCTGATAGGTTTTACCATTATCCTGCTGCAGCGCCATGCGAATGCTGTTTTTTCCGGTACTGGCGGCCTTAATTTCTTGGAGTATGGTTGGCAATTCAGTGACAGGTTTATCATTCAGGCTCAGTATGATGTCGCCGGCTTCTATTCCCGCGCGCTCGGCCGGAGAGCGGGGGAAAGGAGTTACTATTCTGATCAGCTGTTGCTCCTGGGCAATTTCAAAGCCATATCCAAAGTACTGACCACGGTTGGCCTTACGCAGGGTCTGAAGTTCTTCATGATCGAGGAAGTCTGAATGGGAGTCCAGTTTATTGAATATGCCCTCTATTGCCCCTGCTATCAGCTCATTGCGGTCTATCTTGTCGATATAGTAAGTTTCTATCGTCTCAATGACATCAACTAGCAGCGGGAGATCATAGTGGGTGGTTGGAGTCGCGTTTTCCTTGCCTGACAGGGTAATGGATAATCCCAGCATGAGTCCTAACAGGATAAAGCTCAAGTAGCGGAGTATTGGTAACATGCAGGTCCCCGTTGAGTTGTGGGGACCTGTGGATTAACGACAGTAATTTGCCGGGTTAATCGCCTGCCCCTTGTGCCTTATCTCAAAGTATAGACCGGGCTTAGACTGACCACCTGAACGCCCAACGAGCGCAATGGAGTCCGTGGTGTTGACTTGTTCTCCGACAGATTTGAGCAGAGCCTGGGAATGACCGTAAAGGCTCATATAACCTTTGCCATGGTCTACTACCATCACCATTCCAAATCCGCGCAGCCAGTCAGCATAGATAATCTTCCCCGGCGCTACCGGTTTGACTTCCCGTCCCTCCGGCGCAGCCAGAATGACACCTTTCCAGGTCACACCACCGGAGCGCTTAGTGCCGAAGCGGTGGCGTATGCTGCCTCTGACCGGCCATTTGAGCTTACCCCGGCTCTTGGCCAGTCCATCCATGCTGCCATTTTGCCTGGTCGCCCTTTCGGCCTGTTTGAGCACACGTTTGAGGCTGGCCTCTTCAATTTGTAGCTGCTCCAGTTGAGCGCCTTTGTCCTGTAATACCCGTTGCAATTGCGCCAGTGTCTGTTCACGCTGATCTTGTTCTTTACCCAGATCTTTCGCCTGTTGCTGCTGCTCGATCATCAGGGCATTGAGTTTGGTTTTGCGCTGTTGCTCTTTGTTTGTGAGGGTAGTCAACTCTTCCATGGTCGCTTTCAGACTGTCGATAGCCTGAATTCTCGCCCGGTTCAGGTACTGATAATAGGTCAGCATGCGCTCTATGGTGGCTGGGTTTTGCTGGTTGAGCAGCATCTTGGTGTAGTCATGATTACCCGCAAGATAGGCACTGGCTAATTGCTTTGACAGGGTTTCCTGCTGGGTTTTTCTGAGCTTGTTGAGCTGAGTTTGGCGTGCGGCGATTTCTGTCAGTTCTTTATCGACAGCGGTCAACGCCTTGCGGGTTTCGTTGGCCTTCTGGGCGGCTTTGGCAACCGCCTGCTCATCCTGCTTCAACAACGCCAGTAACTGCTCTCTTTGTTTACCGGTGCTTTGCAAAGAGCTCTGTTGTTTACTTATTTGTGACTGCAAACGCTTAAGCTCAGCCTGACGGTCCTTGAGATCTGTCGCCTGCAGTTGGCTGGAAAAAATGAGAAAGCCTGCCAGCAGGCAGGCTTTTAGCGGAAAATATCTAAGCACTGGTCGCGGGTTACTCTTCAACTGTGATCAATGGCTGACCTGTCATTTCGGCAGGTACACTCTGCCCCATCAATGTCAGCATGGTGGGCGCGATATCACTTAAACGGCCGCCTTGTTTGAGTCTGGCTTTACGACCTACATAAATGAAAGGCACCAAATCACTGGTATGGGCAGTATGCGGTTGTCCGGTTGAGGTATCGACCATCTGCTCAGCATTACCGTGATCTGCGGTAATCAAACATTCACCGCCGACTTTTTGCAATGCTTCGACTACGCGACCGATACTGGTGTCGACAGCTTCGCAGGCTTTGACTGCGGCATCGAAATTTCCGGTATGGCCTACCATGTCGCCATTGGGATAGTTACAGATGATGACATCGTACTTGGCAGATTCAATTGCTTCCACCAATTTATCCGTTAGCTCAACTGAACTCATCTCTGGCTGCAGATCATAAGTTGCCACCTTGGGTGAATTGATAAGAATTCTGTCTTCACCCTCGAATTTTTGCTCTTTGCCACCATTGAAGAAGAAGGTTACATGGGCGTACTTTTCGGTTTCAGAAATGCGCAGCTGAGTCTTACCGGTTTTTTGCAGCACTTCACCAAGGGTGTTACTTAACTCTGATGGTGGAAAAGCAGTCGGTGCATCAATGTCTGTGGCGTATTCGGTCAGCATTACGAAGTTGATTGCCGGATGAACGTTACGCTCGAAACCGTCGAAATCCTGATTGACGAAAGCGCGGCTGAGCTGACGCGCGCGGTCGGCGCGGAAATTCATGAAAATCAGCGCATCATTGTCCTGCAGTGCGGCTGTATTTCCCTGGGTATCAACAATGGCAGATGCTGCTACAAACTCATCATTTTCGCCTCTGTCGTAAGCGGCCTGCAGTGCAGCTAGGGCATCGTTGTAGCTGTACTTGCCAATGCCTTGAGTAATGAGGTCATAGGCTTGTTGTACCCGCTCCCAGCGGTTGTCTCTATCCATTGCATAGTAGCGACCAATAATAGAGGCGATCCGGCCCTGACCCAGCTCACTGAACAGGGTGTTGAAATGTTCAAGGCTGCCTTTAGCACTGCGCGGCGGGGTGTCCCGACCATCAAGGAAGCCGTGCAGGTAAACCCGGGTAGCACCACGTTTTACTGCCAGACGGCACATGGCCTCTATATGATCTTCGTGGCTGTGTACACCGCCGGGCGACAGTAGCCCCATGATATGAACTGCACCATCAGCCTTGACGGCCTCATCAATGGCTTTGCACAGTACAGGATTGGCATCGAATTCGCCGTCTTCAATGGCTTTTCCTATGCGGGTCAGTTCCTGATAAACGATTCGGCCAGAGCCAATATTGATATGACCCACTTCTGAGTTGCCCATCTGACCATCTGGCAAGCCGACATCAAGACCCGAGCCGGAGATCAAAGTGTGGGGATAGTGCTGATATAGTTTGTCCAACACCGGGGTGTTGGCGTGATAGATCGCATTCTGGTGGGTGTCTTCGCGGTATCCCCAACCATCGAGGATCAAGAGCGCCAGCGGGCGTTTTACTGCTTTCATCGAAATTCCTTACATAGGCTAAAGCGTGAAATTAAAAGCTGATAAAACGGAAATTGCTTAAATACTACTATGGTTTGCCGGATGGGAAAATGTTCTTCGGTGATTACTGTTATCGTGGTTGGCAGTGGGTGCCTCAATTTCTGGCCGATGATCAGCCAAAGCTGCTTCCTGTGTTACTTTGCTGCAATCTGACATAGCAGTAGGTATACTCTTGGCTTTTGAAAGGTCTTTCGCCATTATTGAAGGCACTGAATCATGCAAGAGTACATCGAGTTTTTTAAAGCTAATCCAATGCTGAGTCTGGCGTGGGTGGGTTTGTTTATCGCCGTTATCGTGATGACGGTTAAATCAGCCTTTTCCAGGGTGAAGAATATCGGGAACCAGGAGTTGTCTATTCTGGTCAATCGTGAAGATGCTAAGGTTGTTGATGTGCGCGCCAAAGAGGAGTTCAAAAAAGGGCATATTGTTGATGCGCTGAACGTGCCAATGGCCGATATCAAAAACAACCAGCTGTCTGTGCTTGAAAAGTTCAAATCCACCCCCATTGTTCTGGTATGCAACACTGGCATGACTTCATCTCAGGCTGCTCAGCTTTTGGCAAAACAGGGGTTTGAGAGCCTGTTGAATTTGAAAGGTGGTATGAGTGACTGGCAGGCAGCGAATTTGCCTGTGAAGAAAAGCAAGCGATAAGGTTCGCGACGGCCGTCAGAAGCCGTCCTGCATTAAATGCAGTCGATTAGGGACCCAAGAGTGTTTTTTTGACAGATATACCGTTATAACCGGGAGGAACTGGGGGAATGCACTCCCCAGGCCCAAAAAGGCTTTTTCAGTAAAGCCCAATCAAGAGAAGGATAGGTAGGAAATTATGGCTGAAGCAGTCAATCACGAACAACAAGCCCCTCAGTTCAACATTCAGCGCATCTTCACCAAAGATGTGTCTTTTGAAACACCTAATAGTCCAGCTGTATTCCAGAAAGAGTGGACCCCTGAGGTTAAGCTGGATCTGGATACCCGCAGCAACAAACTGGCTGAAGATGTGTACGAAGTCATTCTGTCGCTGACAGTGACGGCACAAAACGGTGGAGAAACCGCTTTTCTGTGTGAAGTACAACAAGCCGGTATCTTCTCTATCTCTGGTTTGAGCGAGCCGCAATTGGCCCACTCACTGGGTGCATACTGCCCGAATATTCTGTTCCCTTATGCCCGCGAATTGGTCGGCAGCCTGGTGAACCGTGGTACATTCCCTCAGCTGAATCTGGCACCTGTTAACTTCGATGCCCTGTTTGGCCAATATGTGCAGCAGCGTCAGACAGAAAATCAGACGGCGCAATCTGCAGAAGCTAACGCATAATTTTATGAACAACACTGCTGACATTACGGTACTGGGGGCGGGATCTTACGGTACCGCCCTTGCTATTTCTCTGGCCAGTAACGGTCACAACACTGTGCTGTGGGGCCATGAGCCTGAGCACATCGCTAACCTCAGTCGAGATGGTGAAAACCGGGAGTTTCTGCCTGGTATTAAATTTCCTAAGCAACTGATCCCTGAGGCGGATCTGGCCAAAGCTCTGGCAGCCAGTCGCAACGTGCTTGTGGTGGTTCCCAGCCATGTATTTGGGCTGGTACTGCGCCAGGCTAAGTCGCTGTTGCGCCCGGATGCCCGTATTGTATGGGCAACCAAGGGGCTGGAGCCGGAAACCGGTCGTCTGCTGCAGGATGTAGCCCGGGATGAGCTGGGGGAAGGTTATCCATTGGCGGTGTTGTCCGGTCCAACTTTCGCCAAAGAGTTAGCAGCCGGTTTGCCGACGGCCATTTCAGTTGCCGGAACTGATCCCGGATTTACCGGGGAACTGGTGGAATTGTTGCACAGCCCCAAACGACTGCGTGTTTATGCCAACGATGATTTTATCGGCTTGCAGTTGGGCGGTGCCGTCAAGAACGTTATCGCCATTGGCGCCGGTATGTCAGATGGCATCGGCTTTGGTGCCAACGCCAGAACTGCACTGATCACCCGGGGTCTGGTGGAGTTGTCCCGTCTGGGTGAGGCTCTCGGGGCCAAGGGCACAACCTTTATGGGGATGGCAGGTCTTGGGGATTTGGTACTGACCTGTACCGATAATCAATCCCGCAACCGTCGCTTTGGTCTGGCACTGGGTAAAGGCTGCGATGTTGATACTGCCCAGGCTGAGATAGGCCAGGTAGTAGAAGGTTATCGCAACACTAAAGAAGTTTATACTCTGGCCCAGCGCTTAGGTGTTGAAATGCCGATTACCGAGCAGATCTATCAGGTGTTGTACGAAGGTAAATCGCCTTTTGAGGCTGCGGCACAACTGTTGGCCCGCGAGAAAAAAGCCGAGTCTTCCAAGGCCTGATAAAACCCGCATAGAAGATTGCTCTCCTCAGAGCGAGGCCAGCTATTCAAGTACAGCCAATTTGGTGAACTAATACAAGTAATGGTGTGGCTGATACGCTCCCGCAGGGTGAGTTTAACAGGCGCGAATGCGGTCCGGCACAATGTTGATTTATCCCGATAAACCTTCAATGGTGCTGATTGCCTTCAAGCCTTTTCTTTCTCGCTGAGTGAGTTAACTCCTATGCGGATTGGTGTGAGCAGGCCGCTAAGCAAATCCCCAAGGGTGCTAAATAGCGCCCTTTTTTGTTCCCTTAATGCAGAGCAGAACCATGTCAGCAGTGCAAAAGTTTGATGTCATTATTATTGGTGCCGGAGCGGCGGGTCTGATGTGTGCTCTGACTGCGGGCTATCGGGGACGCAACGTCTTACTGCTGGATAATGCCAAACAGCTCGGTCGCAAAATACTGATCAGTGGCGGCGGCCGTTGTAACTTTACCAATCAGAATATCGAGCCCGCAGCTTATTTGTGCCGCAACAGCCACTTTGTAAAGTCAGCGCTGGCCCGCTTTACCCAGTGGGACTTTATCGATATGGTCGACAGACATGGTATCGAGTACCATGAGAAGACCCTGGGTCAGCTGTTCTGCAATGAGTCGGCCAAGGATATCGTCAGCATGCTCACCACTGAGTGTGAGTGGGCTGGCGTGACGGCTCAGCTGCGTACCGAAATCCTGGAGATCACCAAGCAGGAAAGCGGCTTCACTTTGGAGACTTCCGCAGGGGTTTATGCGTGCGACTCGTTGGTGATTGCCACTGGAGGTCTGTCCATGCCCAGGCTTGGGGCCACCCCCTTTGGCTATAAGGTGGCTGAGCAGTTTGGGTTAAAGGTGCTGCCGACTACTGCCGGTCTGGTGCCTTTTACCCTGCAGCCGGACGACAAGGCTCGGTATGAAGTGCTGTCTGGCATTGCGCTGCCTGTGGTGGTGACCGCTGAGTGTGGCAAACAGTTTAAAGAGGCCATGTTGTTTACCCACAGAGGCCTTAGTGGTCCGGCAATTTTGCAGATCTCCTCCTACTGGAAACCGGGTGAGAAAGTCAGTGTAGATCTGCTGCCCGAGACAAATTTTGTAGACTGGTGTAAAACAATCACTCAGGAATCACCAAAACTGTCGCTAAAAAATGCATTGAGTCGCTTGCTGCCCAAGCGTTTAGTGGAGCGATTGGTGCAGCTGGGAGACCTGCCTGAGAAGAGTCTTAACCAGCTGGGTAAGGGCGAAATTCAGCAGATCGCCGACTACCTGCATGGCTGGCAGATCGCGCCCAATGGTACCGAAGGTTACCGCACTGCCGAGGTGACCCTGGGCGGGGTGGATACCGATGAGTTGTCTTCCAAGACCATGGAAGCTAAACGTCAGCCAGGTTTATTTTTTATTGGCGAAGTGGTCGATGTGAGTGGTTGGCTGGGTGGCTATAATTTTCAATGGGCTTGGTCCAGTGGCTATGCCGCAGGCGAGGCTGTTTAGTCATGTGTAGAGACAATAAAGTTTACCCGCAAGCGTTAAAGTTTGCCCGTAAGAGCATTGATCCGTACCAGTAGTTCTGGACACCACGCTAAGCGAGTAAAATCGCTCGACGAGGTGAACAATGAAATCAAAGAACAAACGCAAGTCC
>JAJNAU010000117.1 GCA_021462625.1 Shewanella sp. | reverse complement strand
GCCTTATCTTGGAAACTCAGATGCCCTGTTGCCCTGCGGACCGGAGTTGGCCACTGCAAGCTGTGATATACAGATTTTACTCTGGTTGGTAAGGCCTCTTCAGGTTAATTATTTCGTGTGATTGGCAAGTATTTGGAGGGTATTAGGTTCCCAGGGGGTTGGTGTCTAGCAGCCATTGGTTTTGTCCTGAAACACATACCCACTTAGCTGCTTTCAAGAATGACAAAGGAGTGGTTATGGAGTATTACATTGGGGCGTGGAAGAAATTTGCCTACATTTGATGGTCGTGCCCGTCGTCTGCATGATACTGGCCGCAGCGGCTGGTGGCAGTTGATGATGCTGATCCCAGTGGTAGGCATAATCGTACTGATTGTGTTCTGGGCCTAGGAGGGTCAGGACGAAAATGATTACGGCGCTAACCCTAAAGCGCCGGTTTGAAACCGAGGCTGACTTAATATGGTCTGAATAATCTTGAGTATGGCCTGAGTGATTAAGGGAGGCATTTGCTTCCCTTAAGGAAGGTGCCCGGTTTATCAGACTTTATCCAGAATCACATCATCCCCAAGTTCATACAGCTCCTGACGCAGTGTATCTTCCTGCTGTTTATCCGCCATACTAAGCCCCAAACTGGCCTTGAACAGCGGCACACCTGTGTGTCCGGCCGCATCATACTGGCTGCTGAATTGCTCGATATTGATGCCAAGCTTGTTGATTTTATTTGAGATATCCAGAACTAATCCCGGCCTGTCATAAGCAACAAACTGGAAGTTGCAGTGGTATAGCGGTGCCGGGTGGCTTGAGAGCTTGCAGTGGGTGAGGGCAATACCTTCAATACACCCGATATTTTCTACCAGTTTATCCCATTTCAGTGCGGGAACTTCCACAACCAGCACAGCCGCAAAGACACCGTCAATGTGGCGCATCTCTGAATCGAGCCAGTTTCCACCGTGACGACTGACGGCATGGGCCAGTTGTTCAACCAATCCGTGTCGGTCTGGTGCCTGCAAAGTGATCAGATAACGCAGCATAACGGCACTCCTTGTACTAATTCGTGGGCTGTGTAACAAAGCTGTCATATTGGCGTCATATACTTGCGGCCACATCAAAGTTATAACCGTTTCTGGCGGTAGCCATTACGACTTATAGGTAACACAGCGTCTGTCACAATCCCAGCAAAAAGTGATAAAGAACACGTGTCAGAACATCGACTCATACCAATACACCTGGGGTATTAAATGGAGCAAAGTTTGTCAAGGGCTGCCAATTCCATCTTAAAGGCCGGGCACAGAACCAGTCGCCGGGCCTTCTTCGACAAAGCGACCGCCCTGGGGGTAACCCTCGGCGGCATTATGGTATTTGTCGCTTTGCTGCTGATTTTCTTTTATCTGCTGTATGTGGTTAAGCCGATTTTTGACGGCGCCAGCGTAATCCCGGTGGCAGAGATCAGTTACCAG
The DNA here is from genome assembly GCA_021462625.1 of Shewanella sp. Classification (GTDB taxonomy): domain Bacteria; phylum Pseudomonadota; class Gammaproteobacteria; order Enterobacterales; family Shewanellaceae; genus Shewanella. Next base: position 8,514 of record JAJNAU010000117.1, on the reverse strand, counting down.
AAAACCCAGAGTCCGGTACTGATGATCGGCAGTGACGAGCAGAATGAAATCCTGTTCCGGGTGGCAAACTCAGGCATGGTTGAGTTTTACCGTGCCATTGATGGGATGCATCTGGGGAACTTTGCGCCCACTTTGCCTCAGGGGGTGAGCGTCACCAGTGCAGCGGTCGCATCGGCGGCAGAGCAAAAATACGCACTCGGATTGAGTAATGGTGGTGTGCTGCTGGTTCGGGTGGCGTTTGGTGTCACTTATCCCGGCAATGTGCGCTTGATCACCCCCAGACTTAAGTACCCCGAGGGGGAAAAACCTCTGATGGTGATTGAGGATGGCTCGCCGGTGACCAACCTGGCCTTTGGCTATAGCAGCAACAAGATCACTTTTGCCTACCGGGACAGCGCCGGCGTGTGGATGGTTACCCGCATGAACGGTGAAGAGAATATGCTTACCGAAGAGGTGGAGTGGACCAGTACCCGCGAGGTGATCCCGGATACCCCAAAAATCGTGCGTCAGCAGCTGATAACGCCGGATCAGCGTCAGCTTATGCTGCAAAGCGGCAATAAGATTTTTGTGTACGACATTCGTTATCTGGATGAGCTGCGTCTGCTGCAGGTGATCGATGTTGAGGAGCAGAATACTAAAGTCACCAATGTGAGCCTGTTGGCAGGAGCCAGCTCGATTCTGGTGAGTTATGACAATGGCAAAGTCTCACAGTATTTTCAGGTAAACAGCGAAAAAGGCAGACTGTACAGGCAAATCCGGGACTTCAGTGCCGGCGGCCCGGTAGCGGGGATTGCACCTGAGTTTTTCCGCAAGAGCTTTGTGACTATTACTCCTTCGGGTGAACTGTCACTGCACTATGCCACCAGTGAACGCGATCTGTTTGATGAAACGTTTACTGCGCTGAAAGACACCCGTGCGCTGGGCTTCAGCCCCAGGGCCAACGCGCTGGTTGTGGATGCCTCGAATAAGCTGCATCTGCTCAAGGTCGAAAATGAGCATCCGGAAGTATCCTGGAGTGCCCTGTGGCAGAAGGTGTGGTACGAGGGCTATCCCGAACCTCAGTATGTGTGGCAATCCACCTCGGGTTCCGACGATTTTGAGGCAAAGCTGAGCCTGATGCCGCTGGTGTTTGGCACCATGAAAGCCGCCTTTTATGCCATGTTGTTTGCTGTGCCGCTGGCGATTGCCGGGGCGGTTTACACCGCTTACTTCATGTCGCCTAAAGTCCGTGGTTTTGTAAAGCCTACCGTGGAGATTATGGAAGCGCTGCCGACCGTTATCCTCGGTTTTCTGGCCGGTCTGTGGCTGGCGCCGCTGGTGGAAGAGCATCTGCCCGGCATGATCCTGCTGCTGATGCTGTTACCCATTACCATTCTGGGCACAGGGCTCATCTGGCAATTGCTGCCTGCCCCGCTGAAATCCTGGCTACCGGAGGAGTTCAAAGAGCTGTTTCTGGTGCCAGTTCTTTGTGTGGTGGGTTGGGCGGCCTTCGAATTCAGCCCACTGCTCGAGCTGTGGCTGTTCAACGGCGATACCCGTATGTATATCACCAATGAGCTGGGCATTACCTTTGACCAGCGTAATGCGCTGGTGGTCGGCGTTGCCATGGGCTTTGCGGTAATTCCCACGATATTTTCCATCGCCGAAGACGCGGTATTTTCTGTGCCCCGTCATTTGTCCAATGGTTCGCTAGCACTGGGTGCAACCCCCTGGCAGACCCTGACCAGGGTCGTGCTGCTGACCGCCAGTCCGGGGATTTTCTCGGCGGTGATGATGGGGCTGGGCCGCGCCGTGGGAGAGACCATGATTGTGCTGATGGCCACCGGTAACACTCCCATCATGGATTGGAGTGTGTTCGAAGGTATGCGCACCCTGGCGGCCAATATCGCGGTGGAAATGCCGGAATCGGCCATTGGCAGTACTCACTATCGTGTGCTGTTTTTGGCGGCCTTCGTACTTTTTGTGTTCACCTTTGTCGTTAATACGCTGGCAGAGGTGGTCAGGCAGCGTCTACGTGAACGCTACAGTTCCCTGTAAGCAATAACAACTCGAATGACGAGGTTATAGGAATGGGTAAATGGTTTAAGTCAGGCTCTCCCTGGATTTGGATGACAGGGGGCGCGGTCAGCCTGAGTTTGATTGCCGTGCTGGGGTTGCTGCTGTTGATTGCCTGGCGGGGGCTGAGTTACTTCTGGCCAGCTGAAATCTATCAGTGGCAATTGAGGGACAGTAATGGCGCTGAAAGCACACTGATAGGCCAGCTCTATGATCAGGAGCGGGTGCCCACGGCGCGACTTGAGTCGGCCGGATTTCATTTCAACCCATATCCTGGCGAGTTTGTGACCCGCTATCTGGTGAAAACCGGTAACCGTGAATATGTCGGGCTGGATTTTCGCTGGATCCTCGCAACTGACATAGTGCATAGATCCAAACCTGCTGATCTGGCGGTGTTTGAGCGCACCAAAAATGGCAACTTATACGGTTATCCGGTGGCGGTGATCCAAGACGGTAAGCGTCTGGTGACCGATGAGCTTACCTTGACGCTGGCCGAGCACATTGAGCGGGCCGTGTCGCTGAATTCGGATGCCATGACCTTGCAGAAGCAAGATATCGGCGCCATCAACTATCAGCTGGAGCGTCTGCGTCTGCAAGAGCGCAGCTATGAGCTCGACAGCGAGCTGACGGATACCCGCAAAACTGAGCTGAAACTTGAGCGTGAAGCGCTTAACGCAGACTATCAGGTGCTGGAGAAAGAACTGTTTGAGCTGCGTGCGGCTGCCGGTCGTGATGCCGTTGTGGTGAGGGATATGCGGGGCGAAGAGGTGACCCTTAATTTGTCACAGGTACTGGATGTGACTTACCCCAATACCATGGGTTTTATGGCCAAATTGGGCCACTGGTTCAAGAGTATCGGCGGCTTTATTATGGACGATCCCCGGGAAGCCAATACTGAAGGCGGGGTATTCCCGGCGATTTTCGGCACTGTGTTTATGGTGCTGCTGATGGCGATTATCGTGACGCCTTTTGGGGTTATCGCCGCCATTTACCTGCACGAATATGCCAAAAAGGGCCCGATCACCAGGATGATCCGCATCGCCGTGATCAACCTGGCCGGTGTGCCTTCTATTGTATACGGGGTATTTGGTCTGGGTTTCTTCGTCTATATGCTGGGGGGCTCGCTGGATCAGCTGTTTTACCCTGAGGCGCTGCCGTCACCGACATTTGGCTCCCCCGGGGTGATCTGGTCAGCGCTAACGCTGGCGATTCTGACGCTGCCTGTGGTGATAGTCTCCACCGAAGAGGGGCTGTCTCGTATACCCAGTGCGTTACGTCAGGGCAGTTTGGCACTGGGAGCGACCAAGGCTGAAACCCTTTGGCGCATCGTCATCCCCATGGCCAGTCCGGCGATTATGACCGGACTTATTTTGGCGGTGGCCCGTGCTGCCGGTGAAGTGGCCCCCTTAATGCTGGTGGGGGTGGTGAAGCTGGCGCCAACCCTGCCTATCGACATGAATTTCCCCTTCGTGCACCTGGAGCGTAAGTTTATGCACCTGGGTTTCCATATCTATGATGTGGGCTTTCAAAGTCCCAATGTGGAAGCGGCGCGGCCTTTGGTATACGCAACTTCCTTCCTGCTGGTGACTGTGATTGTGGTGCTGAACCTGACGGCCATTAGCGTTCGTAACCACCTGCGCGAGAAGTTCAGCGCCCTTGAACACTAACCCATAGCAGTATGAACAAATGGTAGAGCAAATGATTTCAATAGATACTCAAGCGAACAAAGCGGCCAGGCAGGATTTGGCGACATTGAGTGAAGCCCAGACAGCACTGGAGATCCGTAATCTGGATTTTCGATATGGTGACAAGCAGGCGCTGTTTAATGTCTCGATGAAAATCCCCCGCAATCAGGTGACCGCTTTCATCGGTCCGTCCGGTTGCGGCAAATCGACCTTGCTGCGCTGTATCAATCGCATGAATGATCTGGTGGAACACTGTCATATCAGTGGTGAAATTTTGCTGCACGGCCAGAATATCTATGACAAGAGAGTCGATGTGGCGGCGCTGCGCCGCAATGTGGGTATGGTGTTTCAGCGGCCTAATCCTTTCCCAAAATCAATTTATGAGAATGTGGTGTATGGCCTGCGATTGCAGGGTATCAACAACCGTCGTCAACTTGATGAAGCCTGTGAGCGTTCACTGCGCGGCGCGGCCATTTGGGATGAGGTGAAGGACCGACTGCACGACAATGCGTTTGGCCTGTCCGGTGGCCAGCAGCAGCGTCTGGTGATTGCCCGAGCCATTGCCATTGAGCCGGAAGTACTGCTGCTTGATGAGCCCACCTCGGCACTGGACCCTATCTCCACGCTGACCATTGAAGAGCTGATCTCTGAATTGAAGGCCAAATACACAGTGGTGATTGTGACCCACAATATGCAACAGGCCGGGCGGGTATCAGATCAGACAGCCTTTATGTATATGGGGGAGCTGGTGGAATATGCCGATACTAACACCATATTCACTACCCCGAAAAAGCGCCGTACTGAGGACTACATCACAGGTCGTTACGGTTAAGGTCTCCCGCGCTTTTGGGATGGCTGGTGGCAGGGATAACTCTGCAGTAAATTGAGCAAAGGGTTTGAATATAAATGGAAAAAATGAATCAGAACAAACATATATCAGGCCAGTTTAACGCTGAACTGGAAGATATTCGCAACCGCGTGCTGGCCATGGGCGGTTTGGTTGAGAGTCAGCTGGAGCAGGCATTGGATGCGCTGGCTACGCTGGATGCAGAGCTTGCCCAGAAGGTGATTTCCGGCGACCACAAGGTCAATGGCATGGAAGTGTCCATCGATGAGGAATGCACCCGAATCATCGCCAAACGCCAGCCTGCTGCCAGCGATTTGCGGCTGATTATCACCATCACCAAAAGTATCACAGATCTTGAACGTATCGGTGATGCCTGTGTCCGCATTGCCAAAGCAGCGGTGGAAAAGCGGGGCAACAATCAGCGGCCGCTGCTGGTGAGTATCGAAAACATGGGACGGCACGCTACCCGTACCCTGCACAGCACCCTGGATGCGCTGGCACGTATGGACGCCGAGGCGGCGCTGGAGCTGCACAAGCAGGACGCCCGTCTCGATAAAGAATACGAGGGGATTATCCGGCAACTGATGACTTATATGATGGAAGATCCTCGCTCTATTCCTGAAGTGCTGGACGTGCTGTGGGCTGCCCGAGCTGTCGAGCGAGTGGGGGACCGCTGTAAAAACATCTGTGAATACGTCATCTATTACGTCAAGGGAAAGGATGTTCGCCATACCTCATACGAAGATATGGAAAAAGATCTGCGACAGCAGTAATTCCTTACACATCGGCGGCACAATTCTCATGCCGGCCATCATCTATTGCCTGTTTCAGTCACAGGGTGTAGGTTACACAAGGGCCTGAATGGCTCTTGTTTATTTTCAGGCAGACGTTACCAATTTAATCCCAATCAGTTTTCAGTCTGGGAGGTTGCGAATAAGTCTTGCGCGTGCACCGCGTAGGCTTACAGCTATATTTGCAAAGACCGTCCTTAGGGAAGGTGCGAACAAGTCCTCGCACCGCTCTGGTTTATGAGCAGAAGCGAGTTCGAGGTATTCAGATAAAGGAAGGCTGGTTGCCTTTCAAGGCGCAATACCGCAGCAATCGTATTTGCTCGAAAGCCCCGTAGGGCGAGGCTGGCAGCCCTATCTGCTTTGTTGCAGTTCTCGCTAAGGACTCAGGCCATTAACTTCAAACTGCGCCGCGCATCTAGAGGCTGTCATCACTCGCAGAGCACGCACGGGACTTATTCGCACCATCCTTAGGTTGAGGTTGGCCAGACTTTTTTCTTATTTCTGCTCTGCCGCTCTGCTACAATAATCTAATTTCTTTTCTCTGGAGCGGACATTCTGCTGTTAAGTTCAGGATAATTAGGATAACGGATGTATACCAAATCAGGCTTTAAATCAAGTATTAATCCGCCGGTGTTTTTCCCATCGGTTATTCTTATCGCCTTGCTGGTAATTATTGGCGCCATTTGGCCTCAGCAAGCCCAACAGGTTTTCCAATCCGTACAGGCCTGGATGGAACACAAGGCCGGTTGGCTTTATATCCTGGGCGTTGCCGTCTTTATGTTATTTGTACTTTTTGTCATGGTCAGCCGATTTGGTGATATCAAACTCGGGCCGGATCACTCCGAGCCTGATTACAGCTACAAAAGCTGGATCGCTATGTTGTTTTCTGCCGGCATGGGCATAGGGTTAATGTTTTTTGGTGTGGCAGAGCCGGTGATGCACTTTCTTGCGCCACCGGATGCCTCACCCAAAAGCATTGAAGCAGCCAAAGAGGCGATGAAAATCACTTTCTTTCACTGGGGCATTCACGCTTGGGCTATCTATGCCGTGGTGGCTCTGAGTATGGCCTATTTTAGTTACCGGCATAAGCTGCCTTTGTTGCCGCGCAGCGCCCTGTATCCGCTTATCGGAAACCGCATCTACGGGCCCATCGGTCATGTGGTTGATACCTTTGCGGTGCTCGGTACTATGTTCGGCGTGTCGACTTCGCTGGGGTTTGGTGTGTTGCAGGTCAATTCCGGCCTGAACTATCTGCTGGGGCTTCCTATCGGCCCTCAGGTGCAGGTGGCGCTGATTGCTGGTATTACCCTGATCGCGACTTTGTCGGTGTTGTCCGGATTGGATAAAGGGGTCAAACTGTTGAGTGAACTTAACCTCATCCTCGCCTTTCTGCTGCTGGCGGTGGTGCTGGCTTTAGGCTCGACCGTGTCCTTACTGCAGGCTTTTGTACAGAACACGGGGGCTTATCTGAGTGATATTGTCGGTAAAACCTTTAACCTCTATGCCTATGAGCAGAAAAATGACTGGATTGGGGGCTGGACATTGCTGTACTGGGGCTGGTGGATCTCCTGGTCTCCTTTTGTTGGCACCTTTATCGCCCAGATCAGCCGTGGCCGTACCATTCGCGAGTTTTTGGTGGGTGTGCTTTTTGTGCCATCCGGTTTTACTTTCCTGTGGATGACAGTATTCGGTAACTCAGCCATTGACGCCATCATGTATCATGGCGCAAATTATCTGTCGGATGCGGTCGAGACCGATGTATCTGTAGCGCTGTTCAAGTTCTTTGAGCACCTGCCCATGCCCACTTTGCTGTCCGTGATTGCTGTGTGTCTGGTGGTGACCTTCTTTGTGACCTCGTCGGATTCAGGTTCGCTGGTAATCGATAACCTGACCTCGGGGGGCGATGCCAATGCTCCTGTGTGGCAACGGGTATTCTGGGCACTGACCCAGGGTCTGGTGGCTTCAGTATTGCTGCTTGCCGGTGGCTTGCAAGCGCTACAAACCGCCGCTATCGCCAGTGCCTTGCCGTTTTTGCTGGTGATGCTGCTCATGTGCTTTGGGATGCTCAAGGCACTTCAGGATGATTTTCTGAAAATTAGCAGCGTGCAGTCACATACCACCAGTGTCCAGTATGCCAAAACCAGTATTCCTTGGCAGGAGCGTATTGATGTACTGGTGTCACACCCTAGTAAAGAAGAAGCCCTCTGGTTTTTGGATAATGTTGCGACGCCAGCCCTGTCAAAGGTGTGCCAGGAATTTATGTCTAAAGGTATACAGCCTGATTTGCGTTACCTCGATGGCCAGGTTCGTCTGGTTATCGAAAACGAAGGCTATCCTGATTTTTTTTATGGCTTGCGGATGCGGGCGTTCACCCTGCCTAACGGGCCGGATGAAGAGGAAGGATGTTATTACCGGGTCGAGGTGTTTCTGGAACACGGCGGCCAGCATTATGATGTGATGGGCTATACCGAAGAGCAGATTATTGCCGATGTGGTGACTCAGTACGAGAAACATCTGCATTATCTGCACCTGTCGTTGTCTGAGTCTATTGATGAGTAACAGGCATATTTGCCATAAGTCGGAAGTTAAGATGAGCAATCAAGGTCAAAGTAAACTGGATCGGGTACTGGAGCAGGCCATAGCGTACAAGGCGCAGCGGGAAAAAGGCTATCGCGAACAGGCGCTGAAAATGTATCCTTGGATCTGTGGTCGCTGTACCCGTGAGTTTAACCATAAAAATCTGAGTGAACTGACGGTACACCACAGGGATCACAACCATGATAACAACCCGTCTGATGGCTCTAACTGGGAATTGCTGTGTCTCTATTGCCATGACAATGAGCACTCCAGATATGAAGAGCTGGTGCAGTATGGGGCTACCAGTGAGACCAAACAACAGGCAGCGACCTATAATCCGTTCGCTGATCTTAAAATGATGCTGAAAAAATGATCATTTTTCTTGATTGATCTTAATATTAGCGCGGAGTTTAAGTCCGCGTTTTGTTTGCATTTATGCTGGAATATGTGCTGGCGTAGAGCAGAATGGAGGGCGTTCAAAATTCTGTGTCAGGTTATTAAATATCCAGCACGTTATCCAAACGCCCTTCAAAAAATATGGCGAGTTGTGAGAGTGCCT
>JAJNAU010000116.1 GCA_021462625.1 Shewanella sp. | reverse complement strand
GAACGATTGTCTTTGCTTTTTCAAACCCATACTATGGCACAAATAAGGTGGGTGTGGGTGTGGATGGAATGTCAGTGTGGAAAAATATGTCGAACCATAAATACGAGCATTTTACTGAAACATTCACGGTTAAAGGTATAAAGCTTAAAGCTGTTTGTAGTTGTACTGGAGGGGACTTAAATAATGTAAAAATAATTCTGAATAAGGATAATGAGGACCGGAGATAAGGCTTTACTGAGAACTCACTACGTGGGACATTAACCTACCGACCCGTTAATATAGCTAACTTTTATGAAGGGGTGCTTGAGCAGAGGAATACAATTCCAAGATAGCATTCGCGAAACCAACAAGAAAAAGCATCAGGGTATTTTTCTTGGATCCGTACACCAGTTTAACCATAGTTCGTCATTTTTTAATTCAAAACAATGGCTTTTTTAATCTATTCACTTTTCCACCACCGACGTATGCCATAATGAATTAATTTCAATGACAGTTTTACGGTATTTATATTACCCTTGCCGCAGAAGATAAAAATTTGTGTAAACATGATTAAATTGAAATATAAGAAAAGCTATTATTTATCGTAAAAAACAATCATTGTAAAAGGGAGTTATTTTAGTAGGAATGATATATGCTTTACCAGCGCAATAATGTATAACTGTTATGCCTTGATATTTTAAGATTAACGCTTAATGTTTTTAAATCTTTTCCTTGCCCATTAGGTGGGCAGAGTCTGTTGGCACTCAAATATGTATTAATTTATAAAGTGTTAACTAGCGTTTGTCACTAGCTAAAACTTCCTAACATTGCTTCTGTATGTGGTATATCTTGTGTGTAGAGGTAGTAATGAACAAATTAAATTGCTTTATAAAAACATCTTTACTGACTTGTGTTGTCATTGGTAGCCAAGCACATGCGCTTGAAGGATATAGCTCTAACTCCCCCCCTAACGCACTGGTTAAAACGCATAAAATAATATTATCCATTACTAATAATACAAAATTCGAACTTTCAAACCCTGCCGCTTGGTTTGATTCTGGCAGATTAGGAGATGGCTGGTTTTGGCCAACCGAGATACCAGGTAATGGAGCCGAAGCAAAGGTTGAGTTATATGAAAAAGATAACACACTTGAGGGATGCTCTGGTTACGTTAATTATACTTGGCATTCTGGAATGATTACCATTGCTTTTTCAAACCCATACTGGGGCACAAATAAGGTAGGTGTGGGTACGGAAGGTAAGTCTGTGTGGGAGTTCATGGCAAAATATGGTTACAAACCATATACTAAAAAGTTTACAGTTGACGGTATAAAGCTTAAAACTGTTATTAAAGCTACAGCTGGAGACGTAAATCAAGCAACAGTAGTTTTGACTAATGATACCTGACAGGGTGAAAAATATGTGTACAAGAGAATGGGCAAAACTGACTTAATCTTTATGCAGATTGGTATTACCAGACCAACAAAAAATGTATGGTTCGCCTCTTTAAATTCTCACCTCCTAACCTAACGGTTTGGAGGTGAGGCGGACCATCTAATTAATCCCCGCCACATGGCAGGGATTTTTATCAAAAACAAAGGTATCAGCCGCCAAAGTCATCCAGCAGGATGTTATCGCGCTCGACCCCTAAGCTTTCCAGCATGGCGATGACCGAGCTGTTCATGATAGGCGGGCCACACATGTAAAACTCACAGTCTTCCGGAGATTTATGGTGCTTCAGGTAGTTCTCATAAAGCACGTTATGGATAAAGCCTGTGTAGCCAGTCCAGTTGTCTTCCGGCAAAGGCTCAGACAAGGCAATGTGCCACTCAAAGTTGGAGTTCTCTGCCGCCAGTCCGTCGAAGTCGTCCTGATAGAAGACTTCGCGCAGCGAGCGGGCACCGTACCAGAAGCTCATCTTACGGGAAGTCTTCACCCGCTTAAGCTGATCGAAGATATGGCTGCGCATTGGCGCCATACCGGCACCACCGCCAATAAAGACCATCTCCGCCTCTGTCTCTTTGACGAAGAATTCGCCGAACGGACCGGAAATAGTGACCTTGTCGCCGGGCTTTAAGTTAAAGATGAAAGAAGACATCTGTCCCGGTGGCAACTCAGGCTTGGGCGGCGTCGCAATACGCACGTTCAGCATAATGCGGCCACGCTCCTCGGGATAGTTTGCCATGGAGTAGGCGCGCATCACTTCGCTATCCACCTTGGAAACCAAATCGAACAGACCATACTTTTCCCAGTCATCACGGAAGATTTCAGGGATATCGAAGTTCTTGTAATGCACTTCGTGGGCCGGCGCTTCAATTTGAATGTAACCACCGGCTTTGAAGTCTACCTCTTCACCGTCCGGTACTTTAAGCAGCAACTCTTTGATGTAAGTGGCGGTAGAACGGTTGGAGATCACCTCGCACTCCCACTTCTTCACGCCAAAGATCTCTTCTTCCAGCTCCAGCTCCATATCGGATTTCACCGCTACCTGACAGGCCAGGCGGCAACCGGCTTTGGCCTCTTTCTTGGTGATATGGTCAAGCTCGGTTGGCAGAATATCGCCGCCTCCGGACTTGACCGTCACCCGGCACTGACCACAGGTTCCACCGCCGCCACAGGCAGAAGGTACAAAAATGTTTTTGCTGGCCAGTGCACCAAGCAGTTTGCCACCGGCAGGTACGGCAACGCTCTTATCTGGATCCTCATTGATATGCAGCTGCACATCACCGCTCGCCACCAGCTTGCTGCGGGCAATCAAGATGACTGCCACCAGAATGCACACCACCACGGTGAACATCCCCATTCCAATCGTCATTTCCATGGATGTTCCTCCGTTACAGGCTGATACCGGCGAAAGACATAAAGCCCAGCGCCATCAGTCCGGTGATGATGAAAGTAATACCAATGCCCTGCAGCCCTTCGGGAATGGCATTGAACTTCAACCGCTCACGAATACCGGCCAGCAGCACAATGGCTACCGCCCAGCCCGTGCCTGCGCCCGCCGCAAACACCGCCGATTCAGTCAGGTTGTAGTCGCGGTTAGCCATAAAGATCACGCCGGCAAAAATGGCGCAGTTTACAGTCAGCAGTGGCAGGAAAATCCCCAGTGTTTGATGCAGCACAGGCACGAAGCGATCGAGCACCATCTCCAGAATTTGTACCAGCGCGGCAATCACCCCGATAAAGGTGATGAGCTGCAGGTAAGACAGATCCAACTCAGGCATGCCAGCCCAGGCCAGTGCGCCGGGCTTGAGTACAGCCACGTAGATCAGCTGATTGAGCGGCACCGCCAACATCATCACCACGATAACGGCAACCCCGAGACCCAGAGAGGTCGACACCTTCTTGGACACCGCCAGGAAGGTACACATCCCCAAAAAGAAAGACAGCGCCATGTTGTCGATAAATGACGCCTGGATAAACAGATTAATGTAGTGTTCCATGACGTTACCCTTAAGCCTTGGCGCGCTTGCGCTGCATTATGTTAACCACCCAGATAATCACGCCGATCAGGAAGAAGGCGCTCGGTGGCAGCCTGAACATTTCGTTTGGCAGATACCAGCCGCCATCCGCCACTGTCTGGAAAATGGTGTGACCGAACAGGGTGCCTGAGCCCAGCAATTCACGCACAAAGGCGACACTGAGCAGGATAAAACCGTAACCTGCGGCGTTACCCAGGGCATCCAGCACTGACAGGTGCGGCGGTTCTTTCATGGCAAAGGCTTCGGCGCGGCCCATCACGATACAGTTGGTGATGATCAGGCTGACAAACACAGACAACTGCTTGGACAAGTCCGGCGCCACATCCTGCAGCACCATATCCACTACGATCACCAGGGAAGCGATAATGGTCATCTGGGCAATGATGCGCACGCTGTTGGGGATCAGTGCCCGAATAAGCGAGATAAAGAAGTTGGAGCAGACCAATACAAAGGTCACCGCCAGTGTCATCACCAGCGCGGTTTGCATTGAGTTACTCACCGCCAGGGCCGAGCACACCCCCAGCATCTGCATGGCGACCGGGTTATTGGCAAACACCGGGCGCATCAGCAATTCACGATTGGATAATACAGCGCTCATGTTACACCCCCGCCGCTTTCAGCTTGCCAAGGAAGACTTCAAAGCCCTCAGGACCAAACCAGAACTGCACCGCCTTAGCCATACCCACACCGGTGCGGGTGGCACCACTGACGCCATCCACTGCGCTCATATCTCCCTGTTTGACACCACCCTTAACAATGTTAAAGGCTACCTTGCCGTCAGCATTGAAAACCTGCTTTCCCTGCCAGTTCGCCAGCCACTCAGGATCACTGACAAAGTCGGCAATACCCGGGGTTTCACCATGCTCATAGAACACCGCGCCGGTAATGGTATTCAAGTCGGCCCCTACACCGATAAAGCCGTACATGATGGACCACAAACCTTTACCGTAAACCGGTACCACCAACGCCTGCAGCTGGCCTTTGTCGTCCAGCACCTTGAACACCCGGATTTCATTGGCGCGGGTCTTGATACGGGCTATATCCTTGCCGATCTTGCTTGAGGTCGTCGCGTTTATCGCAGCCATACGCTCATCGAAATCCAGGATATTGTCACGTTCACTCATCTCGCCGGTGGCCAGATCCACCATCATTGGCTGCACGCGGGCTTCAAACGTGGCAGGCACATCGCTGACATTCTTGATGTCGGCGGCCAGCAGCACGTTTTGCATCAGCTCACTACGTTTTTTTACCAATTTGCGCTCTTTAAGCACCTCAGCGGTGCCGGTGATCATAAAAGAGCACACCAGACACAGCACAACCGTGAAGGTCATGGTGCCCAGAACACTGTCTTTGTTAAAGGCCATTGCGCTTCAGCCTCCGCTTGATATTGAATCGGGCTACCAGGGAATCCAGTAGTGGCGCCCACAGATTGGCGAACAGAATCGCCAGCATGATGCCTTCAGGCTGTTTAACGTTGGCCACACGAATGAGGATGGCCATGGCGCCAACCAGCACGCCGAACATCAGCTTACCCGGACGGGTATAGGCTGTGGTAACAGGATCTGTCGCCATAAACATCATCCCCAGCGCAAAACCACCGGTGACCAGATGCCAGGTCCAGGGCATGGCAGCCATGGCGTTTTTGCTGTCGCCAAACAGGTTGAACAGCACAGAGGTGACAATCATGCCCAACAGCACACCCACGACAATGCGCCAGTCGGCAAGACGGGTCAGGATCAGTAGCAAACCACCGACCAGAATGGCCAGCGCCGAGGTTTCACCAATGGCACCCACTTCAAACCCGAGCAAGGCATCCCACCAAGCCGCGTCGGTAAACGCCGAATACCAGTGATAATCAACAAATTTGATCTTGTTAGCCGCCACACTGGCCAGGGTCGTCGCCGAGCTGTAACCGTCTACTGTGACCAGTTGCGCAGAGGTGGTCACTTCACTGGGGTAGGCAAAATAGATAAAGGCCAAACCGGCCAGTGCTGGGTTGAGGAAGTTGTAGCCCATTCCGCCAAACAGTTCTTTGGCAAACACCACCCCAAAGCTGATGCCCATCACCACCAGCCACAGGCTGATATTGGCAGGCAGACACAGACTGAACAGCAGTGCGGTCACAAAGAAGCCTTCCTGTATCTGCTGTCGTCTTACCCGAGCAAACACCACTTCCCAAATCAGGGTAGTGACAAGGGCCGCCAGATAAATGGGCAGATAGTGGGAGAGGCCGTAGGCCATCAGGCCAAGCACACCGGTTTGTTCGGTAAAGCCTCCCGAAATGGCATTGAACAGACTCTGTTGCCAGCTATCCTCCAACGCACCACCAGCCAAAAACGCCAGTTGCGCCTGCAGGCCGATGTTATAAATGCCAAACAGAATCGCCGGCAGCAAACAAATCCCCACCAGGGTCATGGTGCGCTTCACTTCAATGGCATCGCGCACGTGCACCGTATCCTGGGTGCTGGCGCCATGGCCGATAAACAGCGAGCGGAAATAGTCTTTAATCGTCAGGCCCGGCGCGTAATAGGCGTCCTGGCCGTTGAGTTTAGTCGTCGGCTTGGTCATTAGCCTTCCTTCTCGATAATTGTCAGGCAGGCGCGAAGCTCCTGGCCAAAATCGTACTTACTGGGGCAAACAAAGGTGCACAGCGCCAGATCTTCTTCATCCAGCTCAAGAGCTCCGAGCAGCTGTGCCTCGTCGGTATCACGCACCACCAAATCCCGCACCAGCAGGGTTGGCAGAATATCCAGTGGCATCACCCGGTCCAACTGACCAAAAGCCATCATGGCGCGCTTGGCGCCACCAGTATGGGTAGTCATGTCATACAGCCTCTTAGGCAGGAAGCGGGACAGTACGGTGCGGGTGATAGAGAACTTATCTCTGCCCAGGCGTACCCATGGCAGCAGGTGTTCACTGTCATCTTCGGTGATCACCGAAATCTGCGGGTGGAAGCGACCGAGAAAATCAAATGCCCCTTGGGCAGTGTGGCCAGACAAGACCGAGCCGGACACCACTCGGGAGTGCACCTCATCTTTCAGCTCGCCTTTGACAATGTCGCTGACTTTGGCGCCCAGCACGGTGGCAATCAGTCTAGGCTGCAGCACATTGGGACCCGCCAGCGCCACAATGCGGCGGTTATCCAGCTTTCCGGTGGTGAATAACCGGCCAATGGCCATCACATCCTGATAGCCGATGTGCCATACCTGACGCTCCATGCTTACTGGCATCAGCAGATGGATATGGGTGCCAACCAGACCCGCCGGATGGGGCCCCTGAAATCTGTGGGTTTGCACCTTGTCCAGCTCGGCGCCGGGCAGGGTACCGTGACGACTGTCCTGGCACAGGAAGACCGGGCCATCGGTCAGATGAGTTAACACCTGCATACCACTGCGGAATGCCGCAGGATCGGTATCGATAATCACGCGGGGATCGGCCGCCAGTGGATTGGTATCGATGGCGGTGACAAACAGACCCGCGGGAGTAGAGCCTGGCTTAGGCGCGCGGGAGAAAGGTCGGGTGCGCAGGGCCGTCCATAAGCCGCTTTGCAGCAGCTTGTCCTGCACCTGTTCGCGGGAGAGGCCGATCAGATCTGACTCGGCGCCAAAATCTATGCTCTCATCAGGGCCGTCACAATCGATAACCACAGACAACAGCAGGCGTTTTTCACCACGGTGAATGGCCGAGACAGTGCCGGCGCCGGGCGCGGTAAAACACACACCCGGGTTGCTCTTGTCTTCAAACAGCGGCTGTCCCTTGACGACCCGTTGACCTTCCTCCACCAACATGGACGGCTTAAGCCCCACATACTCCTTGCCAAGCAAGGCCAGTTGCGAAGGTTTGGCCGCGGGCTCAATCTCTTGCCTCGGCGCACCGGCTATGGGTACATCCAGGCCCTTTGTTACTGTGATTATCGCGTCAGAATAATCTGCCATGATCGCGTTTATTCCCTCATAAAATGCTCTGAGCGTGATCCTAAGTACTTAAGCAACAAAAAACCGGCAGCTAGTTCACAAATGGCTAAAATAATGTAATTAAACTACAAAGCAGCGACCATGTGGCGACAATTTAACCAGCAAATGAAATTCACAAACCTGACATCACTCATGCCAACCAACTCAGATGTAGGGCTTTTTTGCGTATCACCGCCGGTTTCAAGCAGAGACCATGACGTCAAGCGGCATGTTTTAAAATAACTATTTCAGTCGGACAGCAGGAAAACCGGCCACCATAGCCAGTTACCGCGTTTAACGCTCGGGGTTAACATGCTTTGCGGAAAACAAAAAAGGCGCCCCGAGGGACGCCTTGTACAGCAACATTCAGCTTAACGACTGATGTGCTTCTTGATGGTCTCAACAACACGCAACTGAGCAATGGCCTGAGCCAGCTCAATAGCCGCCTTGTCGTAATTGAAATCAGCACCGGCCTGAGCCATTTCGGACTCAGCGCGACGCTTGGCTTCAATTGCCTTGGCTTCATCAATATCTTCAGCACGTACGACCACGTCAGCCAACACAGCGACAGAAGAAGGCTGTACTTCCAGCATACCACCGGACAGGTAGAACACCTCTTCTTTACCGAATTGTTTGACGATACGCACCATGCCAGGTTTGATACTGGTCAGCAGTGGGGTGTGACCGGGCAAAATACCCAGTTCACCTTCAGCACCAGTTACCTGCAGGGTTTCCACCAAGCCGGAAAAGATACTACCTTCTGCACTGACTACATCAAGATGTACTGTCATGGCTGCCATCCTGTTCTCCTTTGAATCAAGCAAAAACCTGATTATTTCTTGTTCGCGCGCTCGATAACTTCATCGATAGAGCCAGCCATGTAAAATGCCTGCTCAGGGATGTTGTCGAACTCGCCTTCCAGAATGCCCCTAAAGCCACGGATAGTGTCTTTTAGTGAAACATACTTACCAGAAGAACCGGTAAAGACTTCTGCCACGAAGAATGGCTGAGACAGGAAACGCTCAATCTTACGGGCGCGTGCCACAGTCATCTTGTCATCGTCAGACAGTTCGTCCATACCCAGAATCGCAATGATATCTTTCAGCTCTTTGTAGCGCTGCAGTACAGTCTGAACACCGTTTGCCACGTCATAGTGCTCTTGGCCAACAACCTGAGGATCCAACTGACGAGAGGTGGAATCCAGTGGGTCAACCGCTGGATAGATACCCAGAGAAGCGATCTGACGGGACAGTACCACGGTCGCATCCAAGTGAGCGAAGGTGGTGGCTGGAGATGGGTCAGTCAAGTCATCCGCGGGTACGTAAACTGCCTGAACAGAGGTAATAGACCCTGTCTTGGTAGAAGTAATACGTTCCTGCAGAACACCCATTTCTTCAGCCAGTGTCGGCTGATAACCTACCGCAGAAGGCATACGACCCAGCAGTGCGGATACTTCAGTACCGGCCAGGGTGTAACGGTAAATGTTGTCCACGAACAACAGCACGTCTTTACCTTCGTCACGGAACTTCTCGGCCATGGTCAGGCCGGTCAGAGCAACACGCAGACGGTTACCTGGTGGCTCGTTCATCTGACCGTAAACCATGCCGACTTTATCCAGTACGCCAGACTCCTGCATTTCGAAGTAGAAGTCGTTACCTTCACGGGTACGCTCACCTACACCGGCAAATACAGACAGACCTGAGTGGGCCTTGGCGATGTTGTTGATCAGTTCCATCATGTTAACTGTCTTACCAACACCCGCACCACCGAACAGACCGACTTTACCCCCCTTGGCAAACGGACATACTAGGTCGATAACCTTGATGCCGGTTTCC
Organism: Shewanella sp.; assembly: GCA_021462625.1. Taxonomy (GTDB): domain Bacteria; phylum Pseudomonadota; class Gammaproteobacteria; order Enterobacterales; family Shewanellaceae; genus Shewanella. The sequence goes on along the minus strand of JAJNAU010000116.1, from coordinate 817 downwards.
AAAAGTTCAGTCGTGTTGGACTGATCTTCATAGGAAGGCGCTGCACGGTGAATGACGTAACGCTCTTGTTCACCGATTGGACCCTGTTCGTCTACTGGCTCACCCAATACGTTCATAATACGGCCCAGGGTTGCAGTACCTACTGGCACCATAATCCCAGAACCTGTGTTTTCCACTTCGATACCACGGCGCAGACCGTCAGAAGAACCCATGGCAATAGTACGAACTACACCACCACCCAGCTGCTGCTGAACTTCCAGCACCAAACCGTTACAGGCACCTTCACCTGTGATCTTCAGAGCGTCATATACCTGAGGTACGCCATCATGTGGAAACTCTACGTCCACAACCGCGCCAATTACTTGGACAACAGTACCTGTGCTCATGATTAATCCTCTAAAACTTGTATTCGTTACCTTGCTTATACCGCAGCAGCACCAGAAACAATTTCCGACAGTTCCTGCGTAATCGCAGCCTGACGGGCCTTGTTGTACACCAGTTGCAGGTTGTCAATCAGGTTATCGGCGTTGTCAGTTGCAGCCTTCATAGCCACCATTCGGGCAGCCTGTTCAGATGCAATGTTTTCTACAACACCCTGATAAACCTGAGACTCTACATAACGCACCAACAGCGTATCCAAAAGCTCTTTTGGATCCGGCTCGTATATATAGTCCCAACTGTGTTCCCGGTCGTACTCTTCGGATTTTGGCAAAGGTAGCAGTTGTTCAATCACGGGGGCCTGAGTCATGGTGTTTACAAACTTGTTGTACACCACGTACAGACGATCCAGCCTGCCTTCGTCGTAAGCCTGCAACAT
>JAJNAU010000115.1 GCA_021462625.1 Shewanella sp. | reverse complement strand
AACGCTCATTTATGTAGAACAACTACAGCACAATCGCGTTGCTTTGTATAAAACAACGACAAAGTGCTGCAAAAACCATCTTCAAAGGTCAGCAGACCCTAGCGAACCAGTCACTAAATTGGCGATCCCAGTCACAGGATCCCTATTTCTTATTAGTTGCCATCGAAACGTTTCGATTATGATTCGTTGCACCATCGAAACGTTTCGATGGTGTATTTGCCGACTACAGGCAGAGATGCCGGGAAGTCTCCTGGCGGGCAATTACTGGTGTATTTCTGTACCCACGGGCCAGTCAGAGACCCTACTAACTGAGTTAAAGGCGCAAAGATGATTAAACACCCACTGCTCAACGCCGACATGAACCTACTGGCGGCTACTCTAGGACATACAGATGAGATCACCATAGGTGATGCAGGTTTGCCTGTCCCCGCCGCAGTGCAGCGCATTGATTTGGCGCTGACCTATGGCGTTCCCGGTTTTCTGGAAACGGTCAGAGTCTGGCTGGCAAGCTGTCAGGTCGAGGCTGTGGTGATGGCCGAGGAATTTGCCAAGGTGAGTCCGGATCTGCACCAGGCCTTGCTGGCTGAGTTGGATAAGGAAGCTCAGTGCACCGGCCGGGATATCCTAGTGACTTATGTTGCCCATGATGCCTTCAAACAACGCACAGCCCATAGCCGGGCGATTATCAAAACCGGTGAATGTACACCTTACGCCAACGTGATTTTTCAGTCTGGCGTGATCTTTTAACCCAGCTCCAGTACCCGGAAGAAAAAATATGTTGATAAAAAACGCTTCAACTCAGTTGCCGGACGGTTATCTGAATAAAACCCCGCTGTTCCAGTTTTTGCTGTTGTCCACCGTATTTGCGCTTTGGTCGGCCGCTGCCGCCCTGAATGATGTGCTCATTACTCAGTTCAAGGCGATATTCCACCTTTCCAATTTTGCTTCTGCGCTGGTGCAATCAGCGTTCTACGGTGCCTACTTCCTGGTGGCGATTCCGGCCGCCATGGTGGTGAAGAAGAGTTCCTACAAGCTGGCAATTTTGCTGGGGCTGGCACTCTATATCTTTGGCTGCCTGATGTTCTTCCCGGCTTCTGTGGCGGGTACGTACACTATGTTCCTAGCGGCGATTTTCTGTATCGCCATCGGCCTGTCTTTCCTGGAAACCTCCTGTAATACCTATTCGGCCATGATAGGTGAGCCACAGCGTGCCACCCTGCGTTTGAATATTTCCCATACTATCAACGCCATGGGTTATATCGTGGGTTTGCTGCTGGGCAAGTACCTGATTTTCCAGGAAGGCATCGATATCGAGCATCAAATGGCGACCCTGACAGGTGCCGAGCTGGAAGCCTTTAAAGCTCAGGTCTTGCAGCAAACGCTGGAGCCATACAAGTGGCTGGTGGGGGTGATTGCTACTGTGGCCGCTATGATCGCCGTGACTGAGTACCCAAGCTGTAAAGTGGCAACGGCCCGGAAGGCGGATCAGCCAAGCTTTGGTGAGACTCTGTCTTATCTGGCCGGTAATGCCCGTTTCTTCAAAGGTATTGGCGCACAGTTTGCCTACGTGGGTATGCAGGTGGCGGTCTGGTCCTTCACTATTCGTCTGGCGTTGGAGATGGATAGCAACATGGTTGAACACGATGCTGCCAACTATCTATTGTACTCCTTTATTATGTATTTCTTCGGCAAGTTGCTGGCCAACTATCTGTTCACCCGCACTTCTCAGGAAAATGTGCTGATGGGTTATTCCACCATTGGTTTCGCCTGTTTGATGTATGTGGCGCTGGTACCAAACTTCAGCGCAGTTTGGGTTGCGGTAGGTACATCGGCTCTGTTCGCTCCCTGCTGGGCCACCATCTTCGCGTCGACCCTGCAGTCAGTTGATACCCGTTACACAGAAACTACAGGCGGCTTTGTGGTGATGGCCATTATCGGCGGTGCTGTCGTACCTGCGATTCAGGGATTCGTGGCAGACAGGGTTGGCATGCAAAGTTCCTTTGTTGTCAGCGCCGTCTGTTTTGCGCTGGTGTTTGCTTACTTCCTGAGTGAGAAGAAGTTCAAACGCTCACAAACCTTGCCTGAAGCGACCGTTGAAGCGACTGCTTAAGCTTATAAGGCGGCCACCTCAGGAGTACCCGGGTGACCGCTTTTTGCAGGAGATTGAATATGTTTACTCTGCCTCTGTACAAGCACAGCTTCTCAAAAGAGAGAAGCCTGATTGCCAAATCGGATGCTTTTGAGATCCATACCTTTGTGTATAACTCCGGGGTTCATGCCATTGAGATCCGTAACGCCAAAGGCCATCTGATTATCCTGCCATTTATGGGGCAGATGGTGTGGCATGCGGAGTTTCTGGGCACCAACCTGTGCATGAAGAATATGTTCAGAGAACCCAAACCCGCCAAAACCATAGTCGAGACCTACGGCTGTTTTGCCTTCCATGCCGGGATGATCCGTATGGGCTGCCCGACGCCCCAGGATGACCATGTGCTGCACGGTGAAATGCCCTGTGCAACTATGGACAGCGCCTGGCTTGAGATCAGTGACACCAGCGTCACCATCAAGGGCAGCTACGAGTATCTGATGGGTTTTGGCGATCACTACCTGGCGATGCCCTCTGTCACTCTGGCTGCCGATGCCAGCGAGTTTGATATTGGCATGGTGGTGAGGAACCTGGCCTCCAAGCCCATGCCGCTGCAATACATGTGTCATATCAATGCCACTTATGTTGAAGGGGCGGTGATGAGCCAGAACCTGCCTGATGAGGCCTTTGTATTGCGTCAGAGCGTGCCTGCCCATGTGCGCCCGACTGAGCAGTGGCTGGCTTATAACGAGGCATTGAAAACCGCAGCGCCTTTCGGCATCCTTGATAAGCCACAGCTGCATGACCCGGAAATCGTCTATTTTGCCGATAGCATCGACCGCTATACCCAGAGGGCAGAGCTTGCTATGGCAATAGGTGACAAGTGTCTGATTACTGAGTTCGATACTAAAGAATTCAATCACTTGACCCGTTGGATTTTGTGTAATAGCGACCAACAGGTAGCGGCATTTGCACTGCCGGCCACCTGCCGTCCGGAGGGCTTTCTGGCCGCCAAAGCCAGTGACACTCTGGTGTATCTGGCAGCGGGTGAGGAAAGAAGTTTCAGCGTGCGTACCGGGATCCGAGAGCTGGCCGAATCGAAATTATTTTGTGGAAGATCAGATGAATAAGTTAGTAGTGTTAGGCAGTGTCAATGCTGATCATGTACTTCAGGTACCTTCTTTTCCCCGTCCGGGCGAGACATTGCATGGCCGTAATTATCAGGTGATCCCGGGTGGCAAAGGTGCCAATCAGGCGGTTGCCGCTGCCCGTCTCGGTGCCGATATCGGTTTTATCGCCTGTGTCGGTGATGATGCCTTTGGTAAAAACATAGTGCAGGAATTTGCCAAAGATGGCATGAATGTGGCTGCAGTGCACTGCATGGAAAACGCCATGACAGGCATTGCCATGATCCAAGTGGCCGATAATGGCGAGAACAGCATTTGTCTGGATGCTGCGGCTAATGCGCTGCTGACTGTCGATCTCGTCGCGCAGCATCAGGCGCAAATCGCTGCAGCCGATTACCTGTTGATGCAGCTGGAAACGCCCCTGTGTGGTATTGAGCAGGCGGCCCGTATCGCCAAAGCCAACGGCACTGAGGTGATCCTGAACCCAGCGCCTGCCCGTGAACTGCCGGATTCGCTGCTGTCGCTGGTGGATGTGATCTCTCCCAATGAGACAGAAGCGCATCTGCTCACCGGTATTGAAGTGACAGATGATGCCTCTGCTGAGCGCGCTGCAAGCGTGCTCCACGCCAAAGGCATTGCCACTGTGCTCATCACGCTGGGGGCCAAAGGGGTCTATCTGAGCAGGGCAACCTCTGATGAATGTGACGAGCACAAGGGTAAAATCATCGCCGGTTTCAAAGTTGAGGCTACCGATACCACCGCCGCCGGTGATACCTTTAACGGCGCGCTGGTCACCGCCTTGCTGGAAGGCTGTGAGCTGGAGCAGGCGTTGGTATTTGCCCATGCTGCCGCTGCGATTTCGGTGACACGCTTTGGTGCCCAGACCTCAATTCCTACCCGGGAAGAGGTCGATAGCTTTATTGTATCTCGTTGATTTATTGATTTTTACCTTGTTTACTGGAGCGCAAATCCCATGGCTACCATGAAAGATGTCGCCAAACTTGCCGGGGTATCGACCTCGACGGTCAGCCATGTGATGAACCAGACCCGCTTTGTCAGTGAAGACATTGCCAAGCGGGTACAGGATGTGGCCAGGGCCCTCAACTATCGCGGGCCTTCTGCCGTGGCCCGCAGTCTGAAAACCTGTCGCACCAACACCATAGGCATGTTGGTTACTACCTCCACCAACCCTTTCTACGCCGAAGTGGTGCGCGGGGTGGAGCAGGCCTGCTATCAGCGTGGGTACAACCTTATTCTGTGCAATACCGAAGGGGATGTGCAGCGCCTCAAACGTTCGCTGGCCACTCTGGTGGAGCGACGGGTTGATGGCCTCATCATGATGTGTGCCATGCTCGAAGGTGATGATGCCAAAGTCTATAAGCGGCTCAACAACCTGCCGGTGGTGGTGATGGACTGGGGGGAAGCAGACTTCCCCTGCGATCGCATTCAGGGGAACTCCCGCAAAGGGGGCCAATTGGCGACCCGTTATCTGCTGGACAAAGGTCATCGTGGTATAGGTTGTATTACCGGCCCGCGCATCCGTCAGCAGGCGGATCTGCGCTATCAGGGTTTTGCCGATGCCATGCAGGCGGCAGGGCAGGCGATTAATCCTGACTGGGTGGTCGAGAGTAACTTTGAATCCGATGGCGGTCAGCGAGCCTTTACCGAGATGTATGCCAGAGCAGGCCATGATAAGGCGAAATTGCCCAGCGCACTGTTTGTCTGCAATGACATGATGGCGATAGGTGTACTCCATGCCGCGCAACAGCATGGCGTTAAAGTGCCGCAGGGACTATCGGTTATCGGCTATGACGATATCCATCTGGCCCGTTATATGACTCCGGCGCTGACCACCATTCACCAGTCCAAGGGTAAGTTGGGGGCAGAGGCCGTCAGTGCTCTGTTGGCTCGATTGCAGGATCCACAGCTGGCGCCGCAATTTATGGATATCGAACCCAGTGTGGTCGAGCGTGACAGCGTCCAGTTTTTGGGTAGTGTTATTTCAGCGTCTGGATTTTGACTGCCGGCGCTGTTGCGATCAGAGCTTCAGATTTGTGAGGGCAATGGCCGGCAGAGCCGGGGCAAACAGATCCCACAGTCACCTGCCGCAGATGCCAGTCAATTTTCGAGCAAGGGAACGGATATGGCGTGACATCAGTAACCTGTGAGTTCCATATAACCTGTGCCCTGATGACTGCCGCTGATAAGCACCGGCCCCTCCCAGTATTGAATGGTCAGGGGCATTAGGGCATCCGGGTTCAGGGCTGAAACGGTCACGTCTATCTGCTCTTTGGGCACCTGTAAACGCCACTTTACCGGGATCTTCTTTCCCTTCGTTATGTAGGTTTCCTGAGCCTGGATCTGAATTTCGTCCGGGCTGATACTATGGCCTGTGCCATCTTTATACATTAGGCGACCGGAAAAAAAATGGCTGGTTTCCGGGTTTGAGGATGGGTCGCCGCCGCCCCTTAGCTGGAACAGCATAAGTGCGGCCTCCTGACCTTTGTGCTCACCAAGCCGCAGTGCAAACCAATCCCACCCCTGTTGGCTGCCGGTAAGGAATTGAGAACTCCACTCCCTGTCCAGCCAACCATTGCCACGGACTTGATGTACCTTTCCCCGGACAGTGACTTCACCTTTGATGCTGATGAAAGGTTGGCTGTAGTAGTGGGATGCGACAGCGCCATCGGCACTCTTGATGCTGAATCCCTGCTTGCCCTGCAATTGGTATGGTGCGTGGCTACCAAGTTTCAAACGATAACTGAAGTCGGCACCGCCGCCTTCCAGCACGGCCGGGAACAGATCTCTGCTGCGGCTTTGCCATTGCCAGTTATCCAGATAGATACGCAGGGGTGAAGTTTCGACGCCCGCCAGTTCAGGATTTCCGCGGGACCAAAGCTCGGCAGCAAGATGTTCTGTCCTGGTGGTGACTGCGCTGTGGGCCATATACAGCTGGCCGGTGGCCCAGCTGTTATTTGCGCCTAGTTTGGGGAGCCCAGACTCGGGGGTAACTGCAATACGGAACTGAGTCCACTGCAATCCCATGGGCTCCCCATTGAGAGTCTCCAGGTTTGCCGTGAGATACCACCACTCCTGACGAAAATCCTCATGAGCTCTATGATCTTCGGGAAAGCTCAGGCGGGTTTCGGGCAGTACCTTGGAATAACGCTCAATATCCGCCTGATCTGAGCCCATCAGTTTCCCCATACCCTGAGAATTCTCCAGCGAAGGGACGGGCTCACAGGCCGTCAGCAGCAGGGCCGCCAGTGACAGGCTCAGCAGATCCAATACCGGCTTAAACATCAAAGCACCTCCTGTTGCAAACTGCTGATAAGAGGCTTATGGGTTTGTCGAATCAAAGGAATGAAAACTGCCAGGGCACAAGCCACCAGTGCGAGAAGCACCACCTGCAGGTAGGCCCACCAATCCCAGACCATGGTAATACTCCAGCCGAAGGCCTGCAGGGTTACTTTATGGATAAGCAGCCATCCCAGCACTGCGCCGGTTGGTAGGGAGAGTAGGGCAGTGATGAACACCATCAGCAGCATCTGCATACTCACCATGGCAAACAAGCGGGGGCGTGACACCCCAAGTGCATAGAGCCTGGCAAGTGGCGCCTGACGACTCTGCATCAGCATCATGCTGGCGCTGAACAGGCCAATGGCGGCGACCAGCAGGGTCAGACTATTGAGCACTACGGTAATGGAGAAGGTGCGTTTAAACATCTTAATCGCTTCTTTCTTGATTTTGCTCTGGCTGTACATCATGGCAGGGGACACTCCCTGATCTTTCAGCATGGTCTGCAGCTTATCCGTATCGCCTTTCCAACCTACGGCAAAGTTACGGTTATTGCCGGGCACGCCAGCCCTGTGCCAGAGTTTCTCGCTGATCATCACTTCGCCTATGGGTTTGCCATAGTCGTAATAGATGGCGCCAACCGGCAGTCCCTCTGGATATAGCGCTTCAGTGGCTTCCAGCAGTAATCTGTCTCCCACCTGAATGTTGTGGCGCAGCGCCAGAGGTTCGCTCAGCATCAGGCTGTCACCGGCAAAGAAGGTTGGCCAAAGCTCTTCTTGTCCTGTATCGGCTTCAGAGGTTTTCAAAGAGACGGTTTCCAGCACGGCAGCGTCATCACGGGACAGCAACATAACTCTGTGGCGGTCAGACTCGTCTGCCATGTCGGGTCTTATATAGGAATAGGCCTCCCACTGAATCGCAACCGGATCCACTCCGTCAGTATTTCGTAGCCAAGTCTCAACGCGATCGGCGTCTATTGGGTTAGGGCGGATATAGAGATCGGCGTGCAATCGATGATCCATCCAGGTTTTGAGAGTCTGCTCAAAACTGCCCACCAGGGTATTCATGGCAACATTAGCACTGAGCGCCAGCAGCAGGGCCATCATGGCCAGTGCCAGCGGAGCTGTCAGCTCCCGGGTTTCGGCAACCAGATAGCACCAACTGCCTTTGGGAGCGACCTTTTCGAGGGCTGAGGTGAGCCATAGCATCAGTTGTGGCAGCAGCAGTGGAAAGGCCAGGGTTAACAGTCCCAGCAGTGCCAGACTGGTTTGATACTCGCTGCTGATGGGGATCAGAACAGCAGCAAGGGCAATAAGGCCGCAGGCCAACAAAAACTGCAGCCGATGGCTTCGGTACTGGATTAAGTTCTGGCAGTACTGCATGCCTGCTCTGGCAAGGCTTTGGTTGGTCAGCGCCCGGTAAAGCGGCACACAGGCCAGTAATGCCGCCGCCAGTGTCAAGGTGATAGCTTCCAGCAGCCAGGCGGCTTGCCAGTGGCCGGGCAGCAGGCGGGCTCCATAGAGCTGCTCCAGCGTCAAGGCGACCATAGGTTGCAGCCATTGACTGAGCTGTAGACCAAGTACAAAACCAATTGCCGAACCCAGATGCACCAGAATAATCAGCTCTATCAGCAGTGCCGCCATCAGTGCCTTGCGGGTAATGCCCGCCTGCAGCAGTTTGAGCATCAACCGCTGGCGTTTCATCAGGCTGTAGCGGATACCGTTGTAAGCAATGAACAGGCCCACCACAAACGCCAGCATGGCCATGGCCTGCAGATTGAGATGAAAGCTGGCGGTCAGTTCGGTCAGCGCCTCGCCTTTGTCACCGGGTCGGAAAATATTACCGGCTTGCAACAGATCGGTGGCCTGGCTTATCTGCGCCGGGTCATCTGTCATCAGGGCGATGTAAGATAGCTGCCCGGGGCGCTCAAGCAGTTGTTGGGCAAAGCCAATATCCAGCAAAATGCTGCTGCCAAGCCCAGCATCCCTGGGCAGGGGGAGCAGGGTCACCGCCTGATTGTTGAGCAGCAGGCTATCGCTGCCCAGGCGATCGACAAGACTCTGAGCCACCAGCGCCAGGGGCTCGCCCCGCAGCAGAGCCGCCATCGGAATGTCGGCCATGGCGCCGGTTTGTCGGGCGTCTTCGTTGCTCTTGTCTTTGTCTTGTTGTTGATCCTGATGGGTGGCAAGCGCAGTGGCGGCAATAATGTCGCTGCCGGTCAGGTGCCAGCGCCGGCCCTGTTCATCCAGCACAAAACCCTCCAGTACCGCCAGTACGGGTAACCCCGCCTGACGCAACCGGAAATACTGACTCTGGTCAAGGCTGCCTGTGGTTCCGGGCGGAACGATATAGCCATTGGCCTGACGACTGAGCAGTTCAGTGGCATCGGCATAACTGCGCACCGCGTTTTCATTGGTGGATTTGACCCCGGTCAGCAGGGTCACGGCCAGTACTATCCCCAGCAGAATGGCTCCCGCCTGCAGCGGCTTATGGCGATAATGTGCGGCAAATACCCTAAGACTGAGCAGCATAGCGCGCAATGTGCCTGCTGATTGTGTGGCTATGGATCCTGTACTTTGGGAGCCTGTACCCAAGGAGGGGGAACCGACGGACTCTGGCATCAATCAGTCCTCCGATGGGGCTGTATTTGGCATCTCCAGCAGCTGGCCCTGTTTCAGTTGCCAGTGCCTGTGCATAAAGGCGGCGCATTCGCTGGAGTGAGTGACCATCAGCACTGTACTGCCTGCCTCGGCGGCCAACTCGCACAGCAGGGACATCACCTGCAGCCCTGAGCTTTGGTCCAGATTACCTGTGGGCTCATCTGCCAGCAGCAGCATGGGCTTGTGGGCCAAGGCTCTAGCCACCGCGACTCTTTGCTGCTGGCCACCGGACAGTTGCTCGACACTTCTGTGCTCCAGCCCGCTCAGCCCAAGCTTATCGATAAGGTGCTGGCACCAGGGAGACCAGTCCTGGCCGATTAAGTGCAGGGGAAAGGCGATGTTGTCTTTGACGTTTAACGGGGTGAGCAGGTTGAACTGCTGGAAAATAACCCCAAGCTGGTGGCGACGAAACTCACTCCACTTGTTGTCTTTCCAGTGTCTGGTTGATTCCTTGCCCAGTTCAATATCGCCACTGTCCGCGATTTCAAAGCCGGCCATCAGGTTCAGCAAGGTGCTTTTGCCACTGCCACTGGGGCCGGTCAGGGCTATGGTGTCGCCCTGTTCAAGATTAAGGTCCACTCCGTCAAGCACAGAGTGATATTCCGAACCATCGTTAAAACCTTTACTAACCTGATAAAAACGGGCTGCTGACGCCATTTACCGACTCCCTGTGGCAGGCTGATGATATTCTCAACCCTATCAGAATACCCCAATTCCCCGCCCTGGACAGCAGTGTAACTGACTAAAAATTATTGATTCCCTAACATCAATGCGTGACCTGCGTCACTGTCTGCGGCTCCGATTTATTTCACAATTGCCGACCTGCCCCATTTTAGCTGGGGCAATCCGTTCGGATGAAGGTAGCAGGAGAGTGGGGAATCGCCCCCACACCGACGAGGCAACTTTCCCAACAGCTGCAAACCATGTTTGCCGGGAAAGCACTCTTTCAGGTGCCAGGCTGAGCTTTATAGAGTCAGACTTGCGTGGACTGTTACTGGACGAGCCTCTGGAGAGACCGACAGCCCTTGCGGG
>JAJNAU010000114.1 GCA_021462625.1 Shewanella sp. | reverse complement strand
CGCTTTCTACTGCATTAACGCTCATTTATGTAGAACAACTACAGCACAATCGCGTTGCTTTGTATAAAACAACGACAAAGTGCTGCAAAAAACATCTTCAAAGGTCAACAGACCCTAGACAAAGCGGGCGGCATTCGATAAAAAGCCAGGTTACCTTTTTGTATGCAATCAACAATATTATAAAGAGTTGCCTGCTATTGGGTCATAAAACGACTCCGTTACTGTTATTTAAGGTCAAATATGGAACAACAATCATTGCTGGCACGTATTGCCAGCGGCAGTCTGGTACTGCAAATTCTAATGGGGATTATTGCCGGCGTGCTGTTGGCGACACTGGCTCCGTCTGCTGCGTTGCAGGTCGAGGTTCTTGGCGGCCTGTTTGTTGGCGCGCTGAAGGCCATCGCGCCGGTACTGGTGTTTATTCTGGTGGCTTCTTCCATTGCCAATCAGAAGAAAAATACCCAGACCAACATGCGTCCTATCGTGCTGCTGTATCTGGTGGGTACCTTTGCCGCCGCGGTGACGGCCGTGGTGATGAGTTTCCTGTTCCCGACTGATTTGGTACTGGCCGCTGTGGCACAAGGGGCAACTCCGCCTCAGGGTATCGCGGAAGTGATCAGCACTCTGCTGTTTAAGTTGGTGGATAATCCGGTAAATGCGCTGCTGACCGGTAACTACATTGGCATTCTTGCCTGGGGCGTCGGTCTGGGTATGGCACTGCATCATGCCAACGATACTACCAAAATGGTGTTCTTGGATATGAGCCACAGCGTTTCTCAGATGGTGCGTTTCATCATTCGTCTGGCGCCTCTTGGTATTTTCGGTCTGGTATCCAGCACCATTGCCAAAACCGGTTTTTCGGCACTGACAGGCTATGCCCATTTACTGGCGGTTCTGCTGGGTGCTATGGCCATCATTGCACTAGTGATCAATCCGCTGATTGTGTATCTGAATATTCGTCGCAATCCTTATCCACTGGTGTTCCAGTGTCTGCGTGAAAGTGGTGTGACGGCATTCTTTACCCGCTCTTCAGCGGCCAATATTCCGGTGAATATGGCACTGTGTGAGAAAATGAAACTTCACGAAGACACTTATTCTGTGTCTATCCCATTGGGAGCCACCATCAACATGGGCGGTGCAGCCGTTACCATCACTATTCTTACCCTGGCTGCAGTGCACACGCTTGGCATTCAGGTGGATATCTTTACGGCACTGCTGCTCAGTGTCGTGGCTGCCGTATCTGCCTGTGGTGCTTCCGGTGTTGCCGGTGGTTCGCTGTTGCTGATCCCGCTGGCCTGCAGTCTGTTTGGTATTTCCAACGATGTGGCGATGCAGGTGGTTGCTGTGGGCTTCATTATCGGGGTGATCCAGGATGCGGCTGAAACTGCACTGAACTCTTCTACCGATGTGGTGTTCACTGCCGCAGCCTGTGAGGCGGCTGAGCGCAAGTCAGCCTGATGACAAGGGCTGGGTTAATTTGATTAAAGGGGATCCACAGGCTCCCTTTTTGTTGATGGATTGGTTCATGCTTTTGTTTGATTTTTCAACCCTCGACACTGTCCATGGCTGGTACAGCATCAATGATGCCGTAATGGGGGGGCTCTCCCGCAGCCGATTGTCGGCATCCTCGCTGGGATTTGGCATTTTCAGTGGTCATGTCTCGCTGGCAGATGGTGGCGGTTTTGCTTCTGTTGGCTGTGATTTTCAACCAAAGGATTTGAGTGACTTTGCCGCCTTAAGGCTGCTGGTCAAAGGGGATGGCAAGCAATATAAAGTCAATCTCAGGGATTCATTTGCGCCGGGCAGCCCAGTGTTTCAGCAGGTATTCAGTACCCGTGAGGATGACGGGCTTTGGCAACAGGTGGACTTGCCGTTGGCTGGGTTTGTGGCATATCGCCGAGGGCAGCGGGTCCTTGGAGTTGAGCTCAACCTGAGCGCCATTTCAGGGGCCGGTCTCGTTATTGCTGACAAGCAGGGTGGCGATTTCACCCTGCATATTCTGTCTATTGAAGTGGTGTAGCCTGGCGCCAAGCCCACGTGATGAAGCCTGCGCCGCTAGACCAGCACTACTGCGCCGGAGAGACTACGCCCAGAGGCGTACCGGTTTGCCTGGTGTCGCGGGTAAAGTCGGGGATATTGACTGAGTAAGAAAGGTGCAAATATTTCTTTCTCGCTTAGTGACTAGGGTCTGTTGACCTTTCATGGTTGAATTTTGCTCGTTCTAGACGCGCTTTAATCGCGTTGCTTTGTATAAAACAACGACAAAAAGCTGCAAAAACCATCTTCAAAGGTCAACAGACCCTAACCTCTTATGCGGAATGATATAAGTGCCGCGATGATTTGTTCGCAACTTCCTTAACGGTATTACCGAGTTAAAACGGATGATGACTGGCAAAACACAGGGTTTTGCCTTTAAAAGGGTGAGTAAGCGTCAGGCTTTGGGCATGCAGGCATAGCCTTTGGCGGGCGCTGCGCACTCGCTCATCACCATAGAAATCATCTCCCAAAATCACGTGGCCCAGTGCTTTCATATGTACCCTCAGTTGGTGGGTCCTGCCTGTGTGTGGCCGCAACTCAACCAGTGTAGAGTGTTCCCGGCGCTCCAGCACCCTGAAGTCAGTGATGGCTGACTTGCCGTTTACATCAATCTTCTGCAGTGGTCTATGCTCGACATCCGGGCCAATAGGCAGATCAATAACACCTGCATTCTGCTCCAGCAATCCATCCACCTCGGCGATATAGACTTTCTCCATATTTCTGTCCTGAAACTGGATCTTGAGATTGGACTCGGCTTTATTATTGCGGGCGAACACCATGATACCTGAGGTGGCGCAGTCCAGTCGGTGCACCAGAATGGTTTCAGGATACAGAGTCTGCAATCGTGTCAGGGCGCAGTCGTGAGTCACTTCGGCACGCCCTGGATTGGACAGCAGACCAGAGGGCTTGGATATCACAATCATGTCCCGGTCCCGATAACGAATGTCCAGCCAGGGTAGGGAGGGGGGGTGATAGTCAAAAATCTGCATGAAGGCTCCGCTTGGTTTTAGGGTCTGTTGACCTTCTGTGATTAAATCTTGTTCTAACGAAAAGCGCTTTCAGGCAAGCCAGTTGCTCAGCCAAAGTCGCAAGGCCAGTCCCCACTCACTGGTTACGCCCCGGGTGACAAACTGTATCTCACCATCCCTGACAATGTAGATGGCTGGCAGGGCAGATGCGCCCCAGGCGTCAGACATCGCCTGAGTCCCTTCCATTACCGGGAAGCGGTAATTGTGTTTTTGCATATAGTCGCTGATCTCGTCGCGGGTGCCTGAAGCAACAGCCACCGAAATCACTTTGTAATCTTTACTCAGCGCGTTGACTGCCGGTGAAGTGACTTTACAGGCCGGACACCAGGTGCCCCAGAAGTATACCAGCGTGGTTTCATGGGGTCTGAGTTTTATTGGCGTGCCATGAATTGCTTCCCCGGCCAGCGCTGGCGCCTGACCGCTTGCCATATCCCGCTGCAAAAACAGGCTGATGCCATAGATGACAGCGCCCATCAAAGCGAGATCCCTGAGCAACTTTAACCAGAAGGACTTTTGATGGAAACGGGATAAAAACGATCTGCGCATGCCTTAACTCAGGTTTGAAAGCGGGTTATAGATAAGCATCGGGAGTTTTGCGACTCAGAATGCGGCTGTAGGCCATCAATTGTGGATACAGGGTCCGAAAAGCGATTTCAATGTCGGTATCCAGATTTCAATGTCGGTATCCATCTGTTTAACCACTTTGTCAGCGCCGACAAACAGCTCAGGCTTTGAGAAGCGGCGTCCAACCCCCATGATAGCATCATTCAGACCGGCACGGGACTCATAGGCCTGCAACCAGTTTTGCTGACGCATGACAGGTATCATTTTACTGAGTTTTTCCGGCCGCTCCCGGGTTTGCGCCAGTTCCTCGTAAGCCCGCTGGGTGAAGGCTTCCAGGGTGTCGCCGTGGTACTCATCCCAGTAGCGGGCGAGCATATGATCAAAGGCCAAATCCATCAACACAGGCGCGATGCGGCTGTATTTCCTGGGAAACTGGCGGACAAGGTCACGGCTGATCTCATGCTCATCAGTCAATTGATCCAGTTGTCTGTGCAGCCAGATCCCCTGTTGCAGCGGTTTGGCAAAATCCTGGATATTGCCCTTGGCAAAGTCACCGGCCAGGTTGGTTTGGCTGTTGTCAGCCAGATGAAGGTGGGCTAGAATGGAAGATATTTAGCTACGCCAATAATGACTTGCCTGACTATACCTGGTTATCCGGCTTTAGCGGCGGCACCCAAACAATATTGATATTTGGTTCAGCGTCACCCCTATCGCCTGGAGGATGTGATCTCGACGCAGCGCAGCGATACCGCATTGGCCCGGTCGTGGGCCTGAATCCAGGGGGTAGCGCTGACAAAGGCCTGGGCGCGGCGGCGGATCTCCTTGATCTTCATGCATACTGACACTAGACTAGCCGCCGTTTTAAGCCAAGCCGAGTCGTATTTTCATGCGCGTTTCAGATTATACTTTTGACCTTCCCGATGAGCTCATCGCCCGCTATCCCATGGCCAAGCGCACTGCATCCCGTTTGCTGACGCTCAATGGCGAAACCGGCGCGCTGGCGGATAAGCAGTTCACAGATCTGTTGGAGATGATCCAGCCCGGCGATCTGATGGTGTTTAACAACACCCGGGTTATTCCTGCACGCCTGTTTGGTCAAAAGGCTACCGGTGGCAAGCTGGAGATCCTGGTTGAGCGCATGTTAGATGACAAACGCATTCTGGCCCATGTGCGCAGCTCCAAGTCGCCTAAAGAAGGTGCAATAATCAATCTGGACGGCGGTTATCAAATGACTATGCTGGCCCGACATGATGCCCTGTTTGAGCTCAAGCTGCAGTCTGAACTGACTATTCTGGAGGTGCTGGAAGCTGTTGGCCACATGCCGCTGCCTCCTTATATCGACCGTCCGGATGAGGATGCCGATAAAGAGCGCTATCAGACAGTTTATAACCAGAATCCCGGCGCCGTGGCTGCGCCAACTGCCGGTCTGCACTTTGACGATGCCATGCTGGCAGCTCTTAGAGTCAAAGGCGTGAATACAGCCTTTGTGACCCTGCATGTGGGCGCAGGTACCTTCCAGCCGGTGCGGGTTGATAACATCCTAGAGCACAAGATGCACTCGGAATGGGCCAATGTCCCTGCCGAGGTGGTCGAGCAAATCAAGGCCACCAAAGCCGCTGGCAAACGGGTGATCGCTGTGGGCACCACTTCTGTGCGCTCGCTTGAGAGCGCCGCCAAAGCAAGCCCGGGCGAGCTTGAGCCATTCAGTGGCGATACTGATATTTTCATCTACCCTGGCTTTAAGTTCAAAGTGGTGGATGCCATGGTTACCAACTTCCACCTGCCAGAGTCCACTCTTATCATGTTGGTGAGCGCCTTTGCCGGGTTTGACCATGTGATCAGGGCTTATCGGCATGCAGTTGCGCAAAAATACCGCTTTTTCAGCTATGGGGATGCGATGTTTGTGACTAAAAAGCCCCAATAACAGCAGAAATTGATTTAAAATACCCATCCCTTACGGATGGGTATTTTTCTTTTGCCACTCTCGAAGATAGGCAATTTGACCCCATCTATTTTTTGATATTCGCGACTTTCTGCTGTGTCAGACTGTTTCTCTGACGAGGTATATGGTGAAATTTGAACTGGATACAACCTGTGGACGTGCCCGTCGCGGCCGATTGGTGTTTGAGCGTGGTACGGTCGAGACTCCAGCATTTATGCCTGTGGGGACCTACGGTACCGTTAAGGGCATGACCCCGGAAGAGGTGCGTGCCACCGGTGCTGAGATCCTGCTGGGTAACACCTTCCACCTGTGGCTGCGCCCTGGCGAAGAGATCATGCGCAAACACGGCGACCTGCATGACTTTATGAACTGGCAGCGTCCTATTCTGACTGACTCAGGTGGTTTCCAGGTATTCAGTCTGGGTGATATCCGTAAAATCACTGAAGAAGGTGTGCACTTCCGCTCGCCCATCAATGGTGAAAAAATCTTTATGGACGCGGAAAAGTCCATGCAGATCCAGCATGCTCTGGGCTCAGATATTGTGATGATTTTCGACGAGTGTACGCCTTACCCTGCGACTCACGATGAAGCCCGCAAGTCCATGCAGATGTCGCTGCGCTGGGCCAAGCGCTCCCGCAACGAGTTCGACCGTCTAGAAAACCCCAATGCCCTGTTTGGCATTATTCAGGGCAGCGTGTACGAAGATTTGCGTGACGAGAGCTTAAAAGGCTTGCTGGAAATCGGTTTTGACGGCTATGCCGTTGGTGGTTTAGCTGTGGGTGAGCCCAAGGCTGACATGCATCGTGTGCTGGAGCATGTTTGTCCGCAAATCCCTGCTGACAAACCACGTTATTTGATGGGGGTCGGTAAGCCGGAAGATTTGGTTGAAGGCGTACGTCGTGGCATTGACATGTTCGATTGCGTGATGCCAACCCGTAACGCCCGTAACGGTCACCTGTTTACCAGCGAAGGCGTGATTAAGATCCGCAACGCGCGTCATCGCGATGACACTTCACCTTTGGATGCCAAGTGTGACTGTTACACCTGTAAGAATTACTCACGGGCGTATCTGCATCACCTGGATCGTTGTAACGAGATTCTGGGGGCTCGCCTGAACACCATTCATAACCTGCGTTATTACCAGCGCTTGATGGAAGGTTTGCGTGGTGCGATCGAGACAGGTACATTAGATGCCTTCGTGGTAGACTTCTACACCAGTCAAGGTCGTGAAGTGCCTCAATTTGCAGATTAATTTTTTATCAACAAGAAGAGAAGACAATGTTTATTTCAAACGCTTACGCCAACGCTGCCGGTGCACCACAGGGTAGTGGAACCATGGAGTTGATTTTCATGCTAGTCATATTTGGCCTGATCTTTTACTTCATGATCTACCGTCCTCAGGCCAAGCGCGTTAAAGAACACAAGAACCTGATGGCTGCCCTGGGTAAGGGTGACGAAGTCCTGACCAGCGGCGGTATTCTGGGTAAGATCGCCAAGATCAGCGATGACAATGACTATGTGCTGCTGAACCTGAATGACAGCACTCAGATCACCATCAAAAAGGACTATATTGCCGCTGTGCTGCCAAAAGGCTCTATTCAGTCACTTTAACGCCAAGAGGGTGAAGGTGTGTTAAATAAATACCCCATGTGGAAAAATTTGATGGTGATTCTGATCATCGGCATCTGTTTTTTCTACGCACTGCCAAACCTCTTTGGTGAGGATCATGCTGTGCAGGTAGTGGGCACCCGCGGAGTTGAGGTGACTGCTGCAACCCAGACCCAAGTTAATGATCTGCTGAGCAAAGATGGTATAGCGATCAAGCGTTCGGATCTGGAAAACGGTCAATTGTTGGTTCGCCTGACGAATGCAAATCAGCAACTGGCAGCCAAAGAAGTTATCGCGGCCGCGCTGGGTGACAAATATACCGTTGCCCTCAACCTGGCTCCGGCTACTCCAAGGTGGCTGGAGGATCTGGGCGGCAGCCCAATGAAACTGGGGCTGGACCTGCGTGGTGGTGTGCATTTCCTGATGGAAGTGGACATGAACGAAGCCATTCGCAAGATTGAACAAGCCAAAGTAGCAGATTTTCGTAGTCAGTTGCGTGAAGAGCGTATCCGTTACTCCGGCATCAGCCTCACTGCCAAAGGCATCGAAATCCGTTTCCGTGATGAACAAAACCTGAACAAGGCCGAAAGCTTCCTCAAGTCCCGTAACGGCAATGAGATGGTATTTACTGATGTGACAGAAGGCAACAAATACACCCTGCTGTCAACCATGAGTGAAATTTACCTCAAGCAAGTGAAGGAAGAGGCGCTAACCCAGAACATCACCACTATCCGTAACCGGGTAAACGAACTGGGTGTAGCTGAACCTGTGGTACAACGTCAGGGCGCTGATCGTATCATCGTTGAGCTTCCAGGCGTTCAGGATACTGCCCGCGCCAAGGAAATTCTGGGTGCCACCGCATCCATTGAATTCCATATGGTCGATCAGCGTGCTGATCTGAAAGATGCCCTGGAGGGTCGTGTACCTGCCGGCAGCGAACTGTATCAGCGTCGCAACGGTGAGCCAGTGGTGCTGTATAAAGAAGTGATGCTGACGGGTGACCATATCACCAGTGCCCAGCCAACCTTCGATCAATACAGCCGTCCTCAGGTCGCTATCGGTCTGGATGCCAAAGGCGGTAACATCTTCTCCAACGTCACCAAAAACAATATTGGTAAGCCAATGGCGACGCTGTTCATCGAGTATAAAGATACCGGTGAGAAGAACCCTGATGGCAGCATCAAGATGAAGAAGATCGAAGAAGTGATCTCAGTCGCCACCATTCAGGCGCGCTTGGGTCGTAACTTTGTGATTACCGGTCTGACCCATAGCGAATCCCAGAATCTGGCATTGCTGCTGCGTGCCGGTGCGCTGATCGCCCCGGTATCTATCGTTGAAGAACGCACCATTGGTCCAAGCCTGGGTCAACAGAACATCGAATCCGGTCTGCAGGCGATGGTTTGGGGTATGGTGATTATCCTGATCTTCATGATGGTCTACTACCGCGCCTTTGGTTTGATCGCCAACCTGGCTCTGTGTGCCAACCTGATTATGATTGTCGGTATCATGTCCATGATCCCGGGGGCGGTGCTCACCTTGCCGGGAATTGCTGGCATGGTATTGACGGTCGGTATGGCGGTTGATGGTAACGTGTTGATTTATGAACGTATCCGTGAAGAACTTCGCGCAGGTCGCTCTGTGCAGCAGGCCATTAACGAAGGTTACGGCAACGCGTTCTCAACCATTACCGATGCCAATATCACTACCTTTATCACAGCGCTGATCCTGTTTGCTGTGGGTACCGGTGCCATCAAAGGCTTTGCCGTGACCCTGATGATAGGTATCGCCACCTCCATGTTTACTGCCATTGTTGGTACTCGCGCTATTGTAAATGCCATTTGGGGTGGTAAGCGCGTGAAGAAACTGTCGATTTAGGGGAGACGACTGTCATGATGCAATTAACCGCATTTAAAAACACCATCGACTTCCTTAAGCATGCCAAGGTGATTGCCGTACTGTCTGTGGTACTGACCATAGCTGCGCTGGTGTGTCTGGGGATCAAGGGGGTCAACTGGGGGCTGGACTTTACCGGTGGTACCGTGGTGGAGCTGGAGTTTTCCAAGCCTGCGGAACTGCCGGCACTGCGTGCCACCCTGACAGCCGATGCAGTCAAAGGTGCCGTGGTACAGAACTTCGGTTCAAGCCGCGACGTACTTGTGCGCCTGCAGGCTAAAGAAGGCATCAAGAGTGATGTTCAGGTGACTTATGTAATGGCGGCTGCCCAAAAACTGGATCCAGGTGTGGTTCAGAAACGGGTAGAGTTCGTTGGTCCTCAGGTAGGTAAAGAGCTAGCCGAACAGGGTGGTCTGGCGGTATTGGTGGCGCTGATCTGTATTTTGATCTACGTTTCTTTCCGCTTTGAGTGGCGTCTTGCCGCGGGCGCTGTGACGTCTTTGGCTCACGATGTAATCCTGACCTTGGGTCTGTTCTCTTTGCTGCAACTGGAATTCGACCTGACTGTACTGGCCGGTGTGCTGACAGTGGTGGGGTACTCGCTCAACGATACCATCGTGGTCTATGACCGGGTGCGTGAAAACTTCCTCAAGATGCGTAAAGCTACACCTTATGACGTGATTAATGCGGCGATCACCCAGACCATGAGCCGTACCATCATTACTACAGGTACCACGCTGATTACCGTAGTGGCACTGTTCCTCAAGGGCGGTACCATGATCCACGGCTTTGCCACCGCATTGCTGATGGGGATCCTGTACGGTACTTACTCCTCTATCTATGTCGCTAGTTACATGGCCTACAAGCTGGGAGTAAATCGCGAGCATATGATGCCAGTGGAAGTGGAAAAAGAAGGTGCCGATCAGCCAAGCATTATGCCTTAAGCTGACAAGCTCTGATGACACACAAACGCCTGCCAGATGCAGGCGTTTTTTTGTGTCCTCAAAAGGATGGCTAAGGCTGCAGCATCACGGGTTTGCAATACAATTGGGGCTAAAAATACATTTGTTAGGGTCTGTTGACCTTTGAAGATGGTTTTTGCAGCACTTTGTCGTTGTTTTATACAAAGCAACGCGATTGTGGTGTAGTTGTTCTACATA
>JAJNAU010000113.1 GCA_021462625.1 Shewanella sp. | reverse complement strand
TCGCTTCTGACGGGCCAGTACCCCCTCATTGAACAGGTTCTCCACCCGCTTGAAGGTAGTCTGGGCAAGCTCGGCCGCAGCTTTGGCTTTCTGCCACTGCTCTCTGGCCGCCATGATCTGCTGTTTGCGGGCACCGGCATCGGCTTCATCTTTTAGTGCCAACGCGGCATCCCGGCCACCCTGAGCCTGCATCAGCTTGGCATCCAGCTCGGGGCTGCTGATGGAAAACAGCAGATCGCCCTCTTTAACGCTGTCACCCCGGCGCACCATCACTTGATCAATGCGCCCCGCCACTTTAGAGGATACATGATATTCACGGGCTTCTATCTGTCCCTGCAATACCTGCGCCTTGGGGCTATATGCCAGTTTGAGGCCGTATCCGAGCACGATAACCAGCGCCAGTAATACCACCAGGGCAAAGGTTCGGTTAGCGCGCATCGTGATTCTCCCCATCTTTGTGTTCAGTATGTAGGCGCCATTCAGTACTCTGGCTGCTTCTTGCAATAAATTCATCCAGTTGGCCTGACACCGCCATCAGTTTGGCATAGGCCTGTACATAGCGATAAGTGGCCGCCAGCTGCTGGGTTTGTACCCCAGTCAATTTCACCTGGGCATCCACTCGCTCAACCGAAGTGGACATGCCTTGGTTGAAGGCCAGCTCTCGCAAGCGCAGGTTTTCTTCAGCCAGTGTCAACGAGGTGTTAAGCGAGATCACTTCCTCTCTGGCCTGCTCCAGCTGACGGAAACTCTGATCCAGCAGCAGACTCAAATCCTGCCGGGTCTGGGCCTTGGTGTATCTGGCCTGCAACAGCGCGCTCTTGGCGGCTTCCACCTTGTCACCACGACCTGAGTTACTGATGATGGGCATCTTCACGCCCACCCCAACCAGCCAATCCGGCTCCATCTGCGACGCCAGGCTGTCATCTTCATAAAGGGTGTAATTGCCGTACAAAAATACGGTTGGCAGGTACAGGCTCTTTTCCACTTCCACCAGTCCCTGAGCCTGAGCTTCTTTGGCCTCCAGCAGCTTGAGCGCCGGGTGCTGTGCCAAAGTCAGTTGCGTCAGCTGTGGCAAAGATGGATCTGTCTTGAGCATAAACAGGCGAGAGTCGGGTTCACTCTGCTCAGTATGAAGCATACGATTCAGCGCGAACTGCGCCATCTGATACTGACGCATAGCGCTTGCCGCATTCACTTTGGCGTTGGACAGGGCTACCTCGGCATTGAGGCGCTCGACCTTGGCGATCTGTCCCTGGGCTTCGAGCTTAACGGCATGCTCCAGATGTTCGCTCAGGGCATCCACCAGCAACTGCTGGGTTTGCCAGGCCTTGTGAGTGACAATCACGCCATAATATCTGTCCACCAGGGTGGTAAACAGTTCCCGTTTCGCTAGCTCAGACGCCTGCTGCTGCTTGGCCACCTGCGCCTTTTGAATGCTCTGGGCGGCGCTGATCTTGCCGCCGGTATAGATAGGCCAAAGCGCCTGCAAACTGGCGCGGAAAATGTCCTGCTCGGTCAAAGGTGTCACCATGGGCAGACCTTGCAGCAAATTGCCCAACGCTGGTGGAATGGTAATAGGCAGCTCACCACTATTGAGGGAGGCCAACGGGTTAAGATCCCGCAGATCCAGCTCAACCGGCTTATCCAGATGGGTATAAGTGCCACTGATCCCCACGCTGGGGTAATCCAGCGCATCACCGCTACGCTTGAGCGCCGCGGCTCGGCTCACCTGAGCCTCATTGGCCTTGAGCTTGTCGCTGACTGTTTGCAACTGCCGCCAGGCCTGGTCGAAGCTGATCTCTTGCCGCTGTTGCTGCGCCTGCGCAGACAGGGGCAGCAGCAGGCAGAGCGCAAAAATTGATAATCTCACTGACATTCCTCGCGCCTGGAAATAACATCAACAGACATCAGAGTGAATTCAATTTAGAGCATTTGCTCTAAAACGCTGAAATTCTACACCTAATATTGCAAAAAATGTACTTTTTATCATCTGATTATTAATAGAGTTTAATCTCTGCCACAGGGTTAAAACCTCTGAGTACCAATCACTTTATAAACCAGCAGGCGAAAAACGAATAATACCTATCCGCATAGGAGTTAACTCACTGCGAGAGAAAGAAAAGGCTTGAAGGCAATCAGCACAATTGAGGTTTATCGGGATAAATCACCTATTGTTTTTAAAGATAGGGTCTGGGCAGCATTCACGCCTGTTAAACTCACCCTCTGGGAGCGTGTCAGCCTCACCATAACTGGTATTACTTGACCAAATCGTCTCGCCATAGCATCACTATGGAAGGTGCGAATAAGTCCCGTGCGTGCTCTGCCAGTGATGACAGCGTCGAGATGCGCGGCGCTGCTCGACGTTAATGGCCTGAGTCGTTATCAAGAGCAGCAACAAAGCAGATAGGGCTGTCAGCCCTGCCCTTCGGGCAAACACGATGGCTGTGGTACTTTGCTTTGAAAGGCAACCCGCCTTGCTGAACCTGAATACCTTGAACTTGAATTTGCCGTAAGCCAGAGCGGTGCGAGGACTTGTTCGCGCCTTCCCTATGTCGTCACCCATTTGGCTGGTACTTGAATGGCTGGCATCGCTCTGAGGAGATCAACCTTTTATGCATTGGTATAAACAACAGGAAGGAGCAAACAGCAAGCAGACAAAAGGCATGGGACAGCGCAAGCAGCGATAGCCGAAGCACTAAAACTATACTATCAAGCCCTGCTCTTAATCAATCTGGGCTGCCAAGCCAAAACCGAACTGTTCAGCCACGAATGTAAATCATCAACTGCCCGGCCAGAGAAGCCAGTATCCCTTTGGCTGGTTTGGTATGGGCATAGGTACGCATGCCATAAATGCCCATCACCAGAAACTGTGACAGCGCCTCGCAATCTCTGCCTTCTGCCAGTTCGCCCAGGCGCTGCGCCTGACGTAATTTCTCTGTGAAAGCGGATTGCCAGTCGGTTAGCATCGAGCCTATCAGTGCTTCGACTTCCTCATCCTGGTGAGCCAGTTCGCTGAGCGCCTTTTGCAGCAGACAATCTTTGATCTCATCCCGCTCACATTCATCCAGCACCCCGGCAAGATAGGCTTCTATCCCGTCCAGCACAGAGTCTTTGCCTGCAAAAAAGGTTTCAAACTCCGTACTGCGCTGTGCCCGGTAATGTTCAAGTGCCGCCAGTAGCAGGCCGCGCTTGTTGGTAAAGGCGCAGTAAATAGACCCGGGATGCAGACCAGTAGCTTGTTTCAGGTCCTGCATACTGGTCTTGCTGAATCCCTTGCAAATGAAGGCATTCATGGCGGCTGCCAGCACTTGCTGACGGTCAAACTCTGCAGTTCGCATTTAGATTCTCTGATGGCTTGGATCACTCTGAATTCTAACTTAGTTTGAATGAACGCTCAAAAAAAACCTTGAAAGCTTATTCAAGTTGGTCTAACTTGAACGGACATTCAACAACCAACCATAAGGCTGAGTTATGGACAATCTGTTTCACCCCTTCAAACTGAACGATACCCTAACCCTGAAAAACCGCATTCTGATGGCCCCCCTGACCCGCTGCATGGCTGATGATAATCTGGTGCCTACCCAAGCCATGGCTGACTACTATGCCCGCCGTGCTGATGCCGGCTTGATTATCTCTGAGGCCACCATTATCCGCGCCGATGGCCAGGGATACCCAAACACCCCCGGCCTGTTTAGCAGTGCGCAGATCCAGGGCTGGCGCAAGGTGACCGACGCTGTACATGACAAAGGCGGTAAAATTTTTGCTCAGCTTTGGCACACTGGCCGCGTGGCACACCCACACTTCTTTGGTGGTGAATACGTACTGGCGCCTTCTGCCATTGCTGTGGAAGGCACTGTGCCCCGTATGCGTGAGCTGGTTTATACCCTGCCCAAGGAAGCAAGCAAGAAAGAGATCGCCAAACTGGTGGAAGATTACAGTCAGGCTGCAGCCAATGCCATTGATGCCGGCTTTGATGGCGTGGAGATCCACGGTGCCAACGGCTATCTCATCGATCAGTTCCTGCACCACGCCAGCAATATCCGCACCGATGAATATGGGCAATCACCTGAAAATATGGCCCGCTTTCCGCTGGCCGTGGTGGATGCTATCAGCAATCGCATCGGCGCTGAACGCACAGCACTTCGGGTATCACCAGGGGCTTATTTCAATATGGGAACCGATGCCAAAGACCGCGAAGTCTTTGATTACTTCCTGGCTGAGCTGGAAAATCGGCAACTGGCCTTCCTGCATCTGGGGATCTTTGATGACAGCATGACCTTTGACTACCTGGGAGGTACAGCGTCCAGCTACCTGAGAACCCACTACAGCAAAACCCTGGTGGGGGTAGGCGGCTACACGCCGGAATCCGGCAGTCAGGCAATTACAGAAGGAAAATTCGATCTGCTGGCCATCGGCCGCCCCTTTATCGCCAATCCTGACTATGTCGCCAAAGTGAAGGCTGGTGAACCTCTGGTGGAATATTCAGATGCAATGCTGGGGACTCTGGTTTAACACCATACTGCCCGTCAGAGTCAGTTGTTAGAAATGACTCTGGTGTGGCGGTATCTCCGCCACACCAGAAAAGTAAAAAGCCTGCGGCATCACCACAGGCTTTTCTGTACTTGGCTTACACCAGCTGCCTAATAATCCGCGCTGGTGTGCCCCCAACCAAGCAGTCTGGAGGCACATCCCGGTTTACCACTGAATTTGCAGCTACCACTGAGCGAGCCCCTATCGTCACCCCCTGATTGATTACCGCATTGCCACCAATCCAGACATCATCCTCAACCGTGATTGGCCGGCAATGGGTTGCCCAGTTACGACGCTCAAGGTGATTCAATGAGTGAGACGCCGTATAGAACTGCACATTGGGCCCCACCATCACATTGTCACCTATGGTAATGGGGGCACCATCCAGCATGGTTACACCGGAATTGAGAAAACTCTTGCGACCAATGCGTATGGTTTTGCCAAACTCACAGCGAAAAGGCGGCCGAATCAATGACTCTTCCCCCATACCGCCCAGCAGTTCAACAAGCAGGGGCTGAGCCTTATCAACATCAACACATTGATTTATCTCATGCACCCGGGCAAACGCCCGATCACGCAGGGCACATATCTCGGCATCGCCGCCATCAAAGGCCTCGCCGCTAATCATTTTTTCCAGCTCTGTCATTCAGGGTACGCCGCTTATTGTTAGTTCAATTATGCCGGATTGTTCAGGTACGGTAGAGAACCTTCACCACATGCCAGCCGAATTTAGTCTTCACCAGATGCGGCGTCAGCAGTTCACCGGTAAAGCAGACTTTGTCAAACGCAGGCACCATCTGGCCTTTCTTAAACTCACCCAGACTGCCGCCCTTGTTGCCCGATGGGCAGGTGGAGTGACGCTTGGCCAGTACATCAAACTTCGCCCCCTTTTTGAGCTGCTTGATGATGTCCTCGGCAAGCTCCTGATGCTTAACCAAGATGTGTAATGCTGCTGCGGTTTTCGCCACGATGAGACCTGAAAAACTTAGTCGTAATTGCTGGGAATTATACCCTTTGGTTAGATTTGGGCCTAGTCGCGGCCTGACGTGCTGGGCGTGCAACTCCAGTTGCCTGTGGTTTTTGATTGACAAGCTGAGCTTGCCAGAACTATAGTCCTGTCCCTGCGGGAAGCTGATTAATCGCCTTTCAAGCGATACAAAGTCGTGGTTTTTGCCCTCACTTGCCGGGTCAGGGGCGTTGCTCGGCCGCTGTTTAACGGCCAGCTCGCCTCTGATAGACAGGAGTCTGAATGCCTTGCAGAGAAATCGATTTGGGCAGATAAGAAATTAGCTCAACTTTAATCTGACAGGCACCAATGAAAAACGGGTAACTGTCAGATCAGGTTAGAACCAGTACAGCTATTATCAGGCTCGCCGTAGCTTTCGGATATTTCACGTCGTATTTTTTCTCGAATGCATCAAAAGCAAAATAGGCCTCTTCGCGGGTTTGTGCCATCCAGACATTCTGAAGAGACTCTTTCATTCTTAGCTGAACTGATTTAGGGACCTTGTTCAGTACATTACCCTAATGCTCCAGCACCTCCATATGTATAGCTGAACGTTTCCACTCTGCACATCGCCCGATCCAGCTTATTGAAACTCAGCAGTTTAAATTCCCAGGTTCGGGGGCCAGTCTTGTATGCACATACCAGCATATCACGTTCCACACCCCCAACGGCATTAGCGCCATAAGACCCTCCTCTATCCGTGCATGACCAGCGACGTATCATCCTCCCTGATGCTATAGGGTTGTCGGCTTCCGCCGTATCCCGACCATATTGACATAAAAAAATTGCCCCCCACACGTTTTGAACGAAAGCTGTATGCACAATTCCCCTATCGGTAATAGTTAAACGACACCCTGTCAACTCTGAGGTTAAAAAGCATGAGCAACCAGATAGTTCCAACTGTTCCCAGCTTACCGATTCAACAGACTTGTCTTTCCAGGGCAACCAGTAAATGTCGTCAAACGACGAGCCTGTAAAGTGGTATGTGCTGATTTGAATCTTCCCATTAATGGGAAATTCGTTATAAAACACTCTCGTTTTTCCCTTTGGATTCACTGCCGAACGTCCAAGGATAAGATTCCCAAGCAGTTTAATATTGAAAGAAAGATCAGCTTTGTCGCGTGTATTTAGTTCAATAACTTCGGCCAGTGTCATATAAACCTCCGTGACAGGATTTACTAAGGAAGGTGCGAATATGTGTCCAGTGCTCTGCCGGGAAATATAGAAAGCCACCATCTCGTCTTTGTCTATTATCAGGCTCGCCGTAGCTTTCGGATATTTCACGTCGTATTTTTTCTCGAATGCATCAAAAGCAAAATAGGCATCTTCACGGGTTTGTGCCATCCAGACATTCTGAAGAGACTCTTTCATTCTTGGCTGAGTCGATTTCGGTACTTTATTCAGTAATGGCCCCACAGGAAATCCGGACTCCCTGTGTTGGGGTTGATAATTACATCAGAATGTTCCAGCACCTCCATCTCCATATGTATAGCTGAACGTTTCCACTCTGCGCGTCGCCCGATCCCGCTTATTGAAACTCAGCAGTTTAAATTCCCAGGTTCGGGGGCCAGTCTTGTATGCACATACTAGCATATCACGTTCCACACCCCCAACGGCTTCAACGCCTAAGTTTCAAATCACTCCATACATTGATTTCATTCAATATCAGGATGATGTGTTTATCGCAGATCTACAACAGTTTGAAACTGCAATGAACTATCATGAACGACTGAAAGAAAAGAAAACTGAGGCTATTGCTGCATTAGGCAACAGTGCTGCAATGATTGCTGAAGAATCTCAAAAGCTTATTAACATTATCGGAGAAGATAAACGTCTAATGAGACAATTAGCTTCAGCATATGAAAAGCGATATTTTGCGAATGAAGTCTGGTTAAGAAAGTTGCGTGAAGCAGCAACAGCCGCAGGGAATTGGAAAATCCAGTTCGATGATAATGGTAAAATCGTTATAGAAGAAACCAAAGAGTATGTACGAGAACTACTTGTGCTTCTTCAAAATAAACGTGTAAAGACTGTTGTGGATGGGATTATGTTTGACGTAGAAGGAGAGCTTATTGCGATTCCTGAAGCGTAGTTTATGCAATCGCCTTAAAGGCCACTAACAAAAAGTTGGAATAGACAAAACTCTTTATCAAAAACTTACAGACGATGGCCGGGAGAGATTTTTTCTTCTGGCAAGGAGGATGGCTTCGACGTGTAGTCCGCTACACGAGGAGCCGCCGACACAGCCAGGGGGAAAAATAGCCCTGGCTGTGCAGACATACACCATTCAAGAGCAAAGGCTTACGCCGTTCCCCCAACAGTTAACAAGTCTAATTTAAGCGTCGGTTGTCCCACACCAACTGGAACACTCTGCCCATCTTTTCCGCAAACACCGACGCCTTTATCGAGCTCCAAGTCATTGCCCACCATGGAGATCTGTTTCATGGACTCAGGGCCGTTACCAATCAAAGTCGCGCCCTTGATTGGCTGGGTAATTTCACCGTTTTCAATCAGGTAGGCTTCTGATGCGGAGAATACAAACTTGCCTGAGGTGATATCCACCTGACCGCCGCCAAAATTCGGGGCGTAGATGCCCTTTTTCACCGAACCGATGATCTCTTTGGGATCTGTTTCGCCGGCCAGCATATAAGTGTTGGTCATACGTGGCATCGGCAGATGGGCATAGGACTCGCGGCGGCCGTTACCGGTCAGGGAAGCGCCCATCAAGCCTGCATTCAGCTTATCCTGCATATAGCCTTTAAGAATACCCTTTTCGATCAGCACGGATTTCTGGGTCGGGGTACCTTCATCGTCAATACTCAGTGATCCACGGCGATTGACTATCGTGCCATCATCCACCACAGTGACCAGCCTTGATGCCACCTGCTGCCCCACCTTGCCGGAGAAGGCACTGGAGCCCTTGCGGTTAAAGTCGCCTTCCAGACCATGCCCCACAGCCTCGTGCAGCAACACGCCCGGCCAGCCGGCACCCAGCACTACAGGCATTTCACCGGCAGGGGCATCAATGGCAACCAGGGATACCTGTGCCTGACGCACCGCTTCCCGGGCATGGGCAAAACAGGCTGGCAGCCCATCAGCACCGGTTTGCATAAAGACTTCATAGCCATGACGGCCGCCACCACCGGCGGCACCGCGCTCGCGCTTGCCATTATTTTCGATAATCACAGAGCAGTTAAAACGCACCAGAGGACGAATGTCGGCCGCCAAAGTGCCATCACTGGCAGCCACCAGCACTTCTTCATGGACGCCGGACAGGCTCACCACCACCTGAATAATGCGGCTGTCCAGGCTGCGGATATAAGCATCAGCCTGACGCAACAGATCGATCTTTTTGTCCTGCACCATGGCTGCAATGGGGTCGGCGCTGTCATACAGGGGATTCACGCCGCTGCGCTTCCAGGCCTGTAGTTTGCCGCTCTGACCACTCTGGGCAATGCCTCGAGCGGCAATGGCGGCCGCTTTCAGGGCGTCCGGGGTGATTTCATCGGCATAGGCGAAACCGGTTTTTTCACCGGTAATGGCGCGCACGCCGACACCCCGCTCAATATGGAAGCTGCCTTCTTTGATAATGCCATCTTCCAGCACCCAGGACTCATGGCGACTGCCCTGAAAATAGAGATCAGAAAAATTAATCTGGTGCTGATGAATAAGATCCAGATACGACTGCAGATCGTCCAGCTGCAATCCTTGCTGTAACAGACTTTGTCCTACTTGCGTTAGAAATGGCATCGACTCTCTCTTTAATCCGCTTGGGATAGGTTACTTAGCGGCGCTCGTGCGAAGCTGTGGCGCCTTAAATCTATTATGGCTGACAATCGGCATAGCCTGTCGGACCCTGGTCAGCTCGGTAAAATCCAGTCTGGTCTGTACCCAGCCAATTTCCTGAGCCTGCTGGGCCAAAATTCGCCCCCAGGGGTCGACTATCATACTCTGTCCCCAGGTTTCCCGGTTGTCCTGATTGTGTCGTCCCCACTGTCCGGCCGCCAGCATAAAGCATTGGCTGTCGAGTGCCCGGGCCTGCACCAGGGTTTGCCAGTGAGCCTCACCGGTCACAGCAGTAAAGGCCGCAGGCAGGGCAATGATCTCAGCACCAGCCAGGCGCAGGGCGCGGAACAGATCCGGGAAGCGCACATCGTAACAAATGGCCAGCCCCAGCTTACCAAAGGGCGTATCTATGACGCTTACATGCTCGCCCGGGCAGAAGGTATCGCTTTCCCGATAACTGCGAGTGCCATCCTCCACTACCACATCAAACAAATGCATTTTGTCATATTGCCCCTGCACCTGCCCTTTGTCATCAAACAGATAGCAGCGACTATAGACCCGGCCATCGGCCGCCAGGGCAGGAATTGTACCGGCCACCAGCCAAATCCGGAATCGGCTGGCAAATTCTGCCAGAGTGCGCTTGAGCTTGCTGTCATGGCCCTCGGCCGTCAACTCGCCGGCATGGGCAAGTTGCTCACCTTCGTGGCCACCAAACAGACAAACACACTCAGGCAGTATCACCAATTGGGGATCATCGCCCTGCCTAGGTAGCTGCTCAAGCTGCGATTCGAGCTGGACAATATTGGCGGTAACGTCCCGGCTGCTTTGACACTGCAGTAAACTGACCTGCATCTTGCTCTCCCTGTGTTACCTGTCACGGCTTATAAGGATCACCCTGACCATGGCTTGTCCTCCTTGCCCGCCTGCGTAGCTGGCGCGAGATTATCCTTATTCTCCGGCTGT
>JAJNAU010000112.1 GCA_021462625.1 Shewanella sp. | reverse complement strand
ACATACTTACCCCACTCGTAAGCCTGCATAATCCAAGTGCCATTCTGCTGATCCGGCACACACTCATCTCCCGGTTTGAAATCGGCATATTGATTGCTGCCCGGCTCCATGCAGACCGGATTTTGCGAATGGCCGCCGATAATGCCATGCAACTGCCCAGGTGGCAGCGCCCGGGCCATCTTCACATCCCCCGGCGCCTCGCTGCCATGGTTACCGTCGGCGTAATGGCCCATGTGCGTAAGGCCAAACACCAATTGCACATCCGGATGATCTTCGCGGATCTCTTTGAGTACAGAGGGCATCACCTCGATGGGATCGGCAAAATATACAGCATCCACATTATCCGGGTGAACCAGATGAGCCGTGTCCTTGGTGGTCATCCCCACCACTGCCAGAGTGACACCATTGAGTTTGAAAATACGATACGGCGCGAAATAGTGCTCAGCGGTCACACTGCGGGTGGCGTCCCGTTTGAAGATATTAGCCGCCAACATGGGAAATTCTGCCAGTTGCCTTTGCATCTCCAGCACTGACATATCGCTGTCAAATTCGTGGTTACCTACCGCCATGGCATCATAGCCAATCAGGTTCATCCCGATAAAATCGGGCACGGCATCCTGCATATCAGACTCAGGCACACCGATGTTGATATCACCACCGGACAACAACAAACTCTGGCCGCCGGCCGCAGCAATCTGTGCCCGCTGCGCATCGATTAGGGTCTTGCGCGCGGCCATGCCATATTCATCATATTTGTTGCGCCAGAAGCGTCCATGATGGTCATTGGTATGCAGTATCGAGAACCTGACACACTCATCACCGGCCTGTGCGCAATTTTGTGGCGGTACTGCGGACTGACATCCGGCTAACAGCAGTGTAGAGACGAGCAGGGCGAGGATCTTGACCGGGCGATAAGGTATTGACATAAAATCTTTTCTCGGGATAAATACGGCTCATTTCCGAGCCTTCTATAACCTGACGGGGTGATAACAGGAATATCACCCCTAGCCATACTTTAATGCCATTGAATGTGATTAGGGCAACGAAATCAACAGCGGAAGCTATAGCCCTAGCCTCTCATAAACGGGTCAACAGCCAGTTACGGATGGCCACTATCTGCTCAGGATGCACACTGTGCCCCATGGCATAGGTTTGCCATTCTGCCCGGTACCCGCCCTGAACCAATGCATGATTGGCCAGCAAGCCAGCAGAGATGGGCACCACATCGTCCTGCTCACCGTGCATCGGCAAAATAACTGTGTCCTTGTTGGCCTCTTGAAGCCCTTCAGGCAAACGATCTTCGGTCGGCAGATAACAGGACAGCGCCAATATGCCCGCCAGTTTATGCTCAAGGCGCAGTGCGGTGAACAGAGTCATCACCCCGCCCTGACTGAATCCTGCCAGAATAATACGCTCAGACGAAATCCCCGCCGCAATCTGCTGCGCTATCAGCTCACGAATGCGCTGCTCAGATCCCAGCATACCGGCCATATCCACCCGCTCCAGCAGGTTCATGTTTTTGATGTCATACCAGGAGCGCATAATGTAACCCTTGTTAATGGTAACCGGCTGCTCTGGCGCGTTGGGGAAGATAAAGCGGATACCGTGGGCATCGCCCAGATTAAACGCCGGTACGATGGGCGCGAAGCCATCCCCGGAATCGCCCAGTCCATGTAGCCAAATTACCGCGGCATTGGCCGCTTTCGGTGGTTCAATGATTACTTCATCAATTGTCATGAACCGCTCCTGAAAATCTGTACTGTACCGTACCGCACAACTTTCCTAAAGCAGGATCTGCTCGCCGATAAAGTCGATAAGCTCATCAGCCTGCCGCGGATTATCCAGTTTCAGACTCCAGCTTACCGCTCCGGCATCGGCGCTGAGCACCAGTACCTCCCGACACAGTTTGATATCCTCCACCATAGCCTGCAGTACCACCCCCGGAGCATTGAGGCGTACCTGGATCTCAAAGGGCGATAGGATCATCCTGCCCTGACTGAATTCAATGATCATAGATTTTCCGGACACTCAGATAATACCCATCTGCATAGATGGTATAAGGAGCCGTAGGGAAGGTGCGAATAAGTCCTCGCACCGCTCTGGCTTACGGGCAAATTCGAGTTCAAGGTATTCAGCTGCAGCAAGGCGGGTTGCCTTTCAAAGCGCAATACCACAGCCATCGTGTTTACCCGAAAGCCCCGAAGGGTGTGGCTGACAGCCCTCTCTGCTTGGTTGCAGCTCTCGCTAACGACTCAGCCATTAACGTCGAGCTACGTCGCGCATCTAGAGGCTGTCAGCACTCGCAGAGCACGCACGGGACTTATTCGCACCCTCCTTAGCCACCTCATCGACAGAAAAAACCGGCAAGCACCGGATCTGATACTGAAACGGCTACTGAGCCGATTATCTTGTACTGTCATATTTAATCTTCAGTATTATCACTGACTGATTTTTATCGAAGTATGCCCAGCTTCTGTAGCGTTTGTGGCTGCGGATATCCGTCTGCCACCAAGCCCTGACTGAGTTGATATGCCCTCAGGCCGGCAATGGATTTCGGGCCGAGGATACCATCAGGCTTGCCAACCTCATACCCCAACTCATTGAGTTTGGTCTGAAGTTGTTTGAGCGTTTCCCGGGACAACGGCGTTTGCTTTGGTGGTGCGACCTTCAGCTTGCCGGCACCGATAATGCGATCCGCCAGATGCCCCACCGACAGTGCGTAAAACACGCTGCGGTTCCAGCGCATTATCACGTCAAAGTTACTGTAGGTCAGAAACGCAGGCCCACTGGCACCGGCAGGCAATTGCAGAGTTGCCTGCATGTCCAGCGCCGGCAGTTTACCGCCATTGGCCTGAGTCAGCCCCAATTCCGTCCATTGTTTCAGGGAGCGGGTTTGGCCATCGCTCAAAAGCCCATAATCAAAGCCGGCAGGCAGCACTACCTCCCGACCCCAGCGTTCATTGCGCTGCCAACCCTGTTGCTGCAGAAAATGCGCCGCCGATGACAGGGCATCATCAGTACTGTTCCACAGATCCGCCTTACCATCGCCGTCATGGTCTACTGCGTAATTGGCGTAGGTGCTCGGCATAAATTGGGTATGCCCCATGGCACCAGCCCAGGAGCCAACCATCTGCTCGCTACTGAAGCCGTATTTCTGCTTGAGCTTCAGCACCTGTATCAGTTCCTGGGTAAAATAGTCACTGCGTCTGTGATCACAGGCCAAGGTGGCCAATGAGTCCAGCACCGGCATTTTTCCTTTGTAACCGCCGAAGTTGGTTTCCATCCCCCAGAATGCCACCAGATACTGAGGTGGTACGCCATACTCTTTGGTCAGTTTATCCAGCAATGGCCTGTGCTCTTTAAGCAATTTACGGCCCTGCTCCACCCGCCCGTCGGTAACACGCTTATTAAAATAACCTGCAAAGGTCTGGGTAAATTCAGGTTGCTTGCGATCCAGTTTAATGATCCGATCAACCATGGTTAACTTGCCCAAGGTTCCGGTGACGATGGCCTCATCGATACCTTCGGTTCGGGCTTTTTGTTGTAATTCCCGCAAACACTGGGCAAATTGGGCCTTATCCAGTGGTGGCAAAACCTCTGCACCAGCACCGGTGACCACCAGCATCAAGGCGAAAAGCGAATGGTACTTTTTCAATTCCGTTACTCCGTACTTATCTGTCCGCAGCGCCAGACAGCTGACTCCTGTTAAATTGTGCTTCATCCTGACCCAATGAAACCGGGATAACAATCAAGATCTTGGGGGGAAAGAGCTGTTTTGCTTAAATTTGACCAATCAGACGCAAATTAGTGCCCTTTGTAACCCTGATTTCATTGACCCTCAAGCTGCAGGGCACGCTATAATGCCCAGGCAAATAAACCAAAGGGGATAAGCATGTCTGATTTAACGCCTGCTCTGGCAGCATTTATTGAAAACGTCAAAGACGGCCAGTGTATTTGGGGCCTGCAGGACGAGACTGGTGAAGGTTGGGTAGTTTGTGACTCAGTAGAGTTTGAAGACACAGATGTGATGCCACTTTGGTCTTCCGAAGACAAAGCCAAAGCACACTGCAGCGATGAGTGGGCCAACTATCAGCCAGCCGCAATCCCGCTGGTAGATTTCCTCGAGTATTGGGTATCTGATTTCAACGATGATGGTGTACTGATCGGCATCGATTGGGACGGCGAGAATGACTGTCCAGAACTGGATCCTATCGAACTGGCTCAGGAACTGGCCGACATCGAAGAAGAAAGCAAGTAATTAAGGTCATAAACCGGTAAGGGCTGCCACGGCAGCCCTTTTGTTATGTCAGTGATTGATATTCCGTTTGAATGCCGACACATATGCTGGTTCTGTGGCGAACCCGGCAGTACCCTGTTTAACTTCAAAGCCGGCAAAAACAGCCCTCACCCATCCCTTGACCTGCCCTGTTGCACTGAATGCCACGCATTGGCAGCAACATCCCCTGCCACTTCAGTTTGGGAGTATCTTGACGGCGTCAAAGAAGCGCTTATCAAGCGCTATGCCAAACATCTCGCGATAGGCGACAACTGGACCCGAGAAGAGCTGGAAGCATCGGAATTTTCCTGCCGGATTTTATCGGGATTTCGTGAAAGTGGTTGGACTATGTATGAAATCGCCAAAGGCAGAGTGAACTTCAGCCCCTGGTCCCTGAGTCTGGATGGGATTGCACTGGATGAACACAGAGCGACTCATTTCTGCTTCAATGGCCTCTCTTTTGGCAGTGTCGGCAAAGCGAGGGATTATTATCAGGCGCTCTATGGGCTGGACAGAGAGTTTTTAACATCGCTTATCAATATGCTGGGGCAAGAGCGTTTCGGCTATGCACTCAAACTCGCCAAACTTTACCGCACGGCAGGCGCCCGGGACAAACACCGACTGTTAAGGGAACTGGCTGACGAAACAACCTGAGCCTCTTGTCTATCTGTCTTATCATCAACCTGAATCCCGGGGCAATGTACAAAACCACTTAGACCTTGCCGTCTCCCACCATCTCAATGCGTTCCTGCACCAGTGTCACCAGCATGTCTGGCTGAAACTTGGAAATAACACGGTTACACCCCATCTTCTCCGCCATGGCCTGGTTGAAACTGCTGGACAGCGAGGTGTTAAGTACCACATAAAGGTGTTTCAGCAGCGGATCCTGGCGGATCTCGTGGGTCAGTTTGTAGCCGTCCATCTCGGGCATTTCCGCATCAGTGATAAGCATCAGCAGATGCTCGCTGTCGACCTTACCCTCTTCGGCCCATTGCTTCAGCAACTTATAGGCATCCAGGCCATCATTGACCATGGTAATTTTAACCCCTAATGGCCCAAGCACATCCTTAACATGACGATGGGCCGTCCTCGAGTCATCGGCCACCAGCACATGGGTACCGGCCATCCGCGCAGCGACTTCAGATTCAAGCAGTTCTTTTGAGACTTCGGTGCCATAGTCGACAATCTCTGCCAGCACTTTTTCCACATCAATAATGGATACCAAATCGATGTGATCACCTTCCTGCAGCCGGGTAACCGCAGTCAGATAATTATTGGCACCGGATGACTTTGGCGGCGGCAAGATATCATTCCAGCTCAGATTTACAATGTGTTCCACCTGACCAACCAAAAAACCCTGAATGGAGTTGTTGTATTCAGTGATAATTAGATTGGATTCCGGGGTCAGTTCCATCGGCTGGAACCCAATGGCGCCTTTAAGATTGATAACGGGAATTGACTGACCGCGAATATTGGCAACCCCACAAATGTAAGAGTGACTGCCGGGCAACTGATTCAGACGGGGCAACTTCACCACCTCACGCACTTTAAACACATTGATTGCGTATCGCTGGGATGAATTTATCCGAAACAGCAGCAACTCAAGGCGGTTTTCTCCCACCATTTGCGTTTTCTGATCGACAGTTTCCAATACTTTTGACATATGACATCCCATGCGCGGCAGGTTCGAACAATCTTTATCAACCGATGTAATGTTTAATCAATTATAGCGACATTGTGACCAGGACATGCCCTCTGGCGACAGGAGTTTCAACAAAAGAGGCTGGAATTCAGCCACCAAACCAGGGGCGGCGTCCGGTAAAGTACTGCTTATTCAAAGATAGCAAAGTTTGGAATGAGTTATCGGATGTTCAGTCCCTAATCGGCTTTTGAACCAGAATGACACCGGTTAAATCCAGCAAACAACGCGCCTTAATCAACTCGAATCCGGCAGATTGCAGTCCGATCAGCAACTGTTCATGATTGAAACGGTTCTCTTGTGGATGTTCAAACAGTCGTCGGCTCACGGGATTACAGATAGCCAATTTATACAGATCTTCCAGCAGGAAATGACCACCCGGGCGCAGCACCCGGAACACTTCGGTAATGGCCAGTTGCCAGTCGACAATATGGTGGAACACGGCGAAATTACAGACCATATCGAACTGATTGTCGGCAAATGGCAGACCTGTCGCATCGGCTGTCAAAACCTCAACCGTCGGATCATCATCGTATTTGCGGCGAACAAATGCCACCTGCTCCTCGTCCAGATCCACAGCAGTAATCCTGCGGCCACCCAAATGACGTCTGATAAATTCAACTCCCTGTCCAAAGCCGCAGCCTATCTCCAGCGCCCAATCGATGTTGCCAGGGCCGGCAGGAAACATCGACAGCAATACAGGAGCCTCAATGCGGGTTTGCACCCAAAGCCTCAGGGGATGGCTGATGATACTTTTTTCGAGGTGATTCAACTTCATCGTGACGTCTCCTAATGTCCAGCAGTGATCATTACCCTCAATTGATACGTATGGTGGCAGATAAAAGTTTCATCGAGGTGTTTATGCAACTCCCCCTGTTTCCTCTGAGAATGTGTTTATTGCCGGGAGGTTATACCCAGCTTCGCATTTTTGAGCCTAGGTACCAACGACTGATCAGTGAATCACTCAAACAGAACACCGGCTTTGGCCTGTGCATGCTCTCTGACGATGGCAAGCAAGTGCTTCCCGTTGGCACTCATTGTCATATTACTGACTTTGAGCGACTGGAAGATGGCATGCTTGGCATCACTGTGCGGGGGGAGCAGAGGTTTGTAATAAACACCATGACGACAGAAGAAGATGGCCTGAGACGGGGTAAAGTCACCCTGTTACCGGACTGGCCACCGGCTCAGTTGCCAAAAGCTGATACGCGGCTGGCTGATCCATTGCGCGCTTTACTCGATCAACTTCCCGCCCAACTGCAGCATTGCAGCAGTAGCGACTTTCATGATCTGAGCTGGCTATGTCAGCGCTGGCTGGAAATTATACCCGTCAGTGTCCAAGACAAGCAGATCTGTATTGCCGGTGACGACCACCATCTGGCGCTGGATTTTTTGAAAACCCTGTTTCAGGAATGATCCACACCGGCATTGAATGCGTACCGAAACTTATCAGCGAGAACCGGACAGAAACATGGAAAAAGTCACGACATCGGCTGCCAATTCCAGTTACCATCAAACCAGTTGTCGCTCAACAGGGATCAGTATGGAAGCGGAAGCATCATCGTTGCAGGCTCAGCAGTTGCAACATCTGCTAGCGCAGGTAGCCAGCCACAGGGACAAACAGGCGTTTGCCCTGCTGTTTAAACATTTTGCCCCAAAAATAAGGGCTTTTGGCGTTCAGCGCCTTAGCCAGCAAGGTTTGGCTCTGGATCTGTTACAGGAAACCATGACCACAGTGTGGACCAAAGCACACCTGTTTAATGGTGAAAAGGGCGCTGTCAGCACCTGGGTGTTCACCATCATGCGTAACCAGTGCTTTGACATGCTCAGACGGGTTCAGCACAACCGGGAAGACGCCTACGGAGATGACATTTGGCCCCTGTTTGAAGACAGCGACAACGTCGATGGTTT
The DNA here is from genome assembly GCA_021462625.1 of Shewanella sp. GTDB lineage: Bacteria > Pseudomonadota > Gammaproteobacteria > Enterobacterales > Shewanellaceae > Shewanella. Next base: position 2,493 of record JAJNAU010000112.1, on the reverse strand, counting down.
TGGTGACCATATGCTGTCGGAAAAGCTGTTGGAGAACATGGACAAACTGCCTTTGCTGCAGCGTCAGGTGGTTCAGGGTGTATATCTGCAGGAGCTCAGTCAACAGGAACTGGCAGAACGACTGGGCATTCCCATTGGCACAGTCAAGTCACGATTGCGGTTGGGCTTGGAAAAGTTACGAAGCTATCTGGAGAAACATCATGATTAATTTCCATCCCAATGATGCCCTGCTTCAGGCCCATGCGGCAGGCGAGCTCCCACTGGTGCTCAGTACAGCCGTCGCCGCCCATTGTGAACTCTGCAAAGACTGCAGAGCACGTACAAGCGCGCTGAATGACGACTTCGCCCGGGAAGTCTTCGACGAAACACCTGTCAGCACAACTGAGTTGAGCGCATTTGATGTCGGCGCAATGCTGGCAGGCATCACCGCACTGGAGCCGGTAATGGCATCAGGCTCGGGTAAGCCACCGCAAATAGAGGTTGGCGGAGACAGCTACACCCTGCCACGGGTATTTCGTCATCAGTTACAGGAAAACTGGATCGGAATAGGCAAACTCAGTCGGCTGCGCCTGGCAACCGGTGAAAACCGCGCCAGAGCCAGTTTGCTGCATATCGCCCCGGATGGTGAAATCCCCTCCCATACTCACAAAGGTCAGGAAGTGACACTGCTGCTAGCCGGCGAGTTCAGTGATGAGTACAGTCACTATCAGCCCGGTGATTTCATCGTGATGAGCAGTGAACATGAGCATACCCCCAAAACATGCTCAGGATGCCTGTGCTACACACTGGTAGATGCGCCGCTTTATTTTACCAAGGGGGTAAGTAAGCTTTTAAATCCTATTGGTGAATTAATCTATTAAAACGGCAAGCAGCGGTTCGGAGCACTGCCGAATTGTTGATGAAACAAAATTGACAATCCCAAAACCTTAGCTAATATAGCCTTCGTCAGGTAGTCATTCAGTGCCCGACATCTCGCCAAGATTGACCTTTTCGGGAACTCTCGCGCCAAACTCCAAATCTCAGGCCTTCATATAACCGTCATCTGGATATGGTTGACTTGCTGAAATGGTGTTGGGGGTCAATGCCAAGAAGAGATGCGCTGGTCAATCAGCCTACGCGTCTGTTCCCCTGAACTCAACATCACTGCTTCGTGGGTGACGAAGCTGAGGATATGTTTATTGAACCTATTTGTTCGCCTCTAAGGCGAAAAAGTAAAAGTAAAGGAGTGTGACCATGTCATACAAAGTAGATAACTATGAAATTAATGTTTGTTTTCCGGTCGATTCAATCTCTATCAACAAGAATTCCATCGCGTTTACAGACAAACAGGGAAAAAACAAGCAAACCTTTTCCAAACGTACCGAAGCGCTGAAATTCATGAAATGGCTGCTTAATCCTAATCAACGCTAACGAAAAAACACTCTCATCACGGCCCTGCTTCACCACTACCCGGGGCGAGTGTTAACCTCTCAATATGCAGCACTTTCAATAGCCGGTCAGGATCACATCTGCAACCGCTGATGAGCCTGACCAGTGAACATCTCAAGACAAGCACAACTCAGGATATTTGCGCTGATATCTGGCCAGCATGGTCTCATTGCCCAGGATCCCGCCCTGATGAATATATACCAGGCAAGCAGATGGATCTTCCCGCTGGATTTGCCTGAGCGCCATCAGCCCCAACGGATCATAAAGCAGCTCAAACTCCACATCCCGGCCTCGCGTCTGCTGCCATATCTCCACAAAATCCCGATACAGCTTGCCAAAATGGTATTTACGGCCGAGGTCGATAATTTGAGGATGACAGGCAAGATTCGCCTCCAGCTCAGTAAACTGGCTGCGCAGATATTCGATTCCGCCCACCGCAGGTACGGTAATGACTTTTAAATCCAGGTGATTACGGTAAAAGTAGCGGGATAAAAACAGTGCAGTGGTTCCGGTTCCTGCCGGCAAAATCACTTTCACGTTTGGGCTGCCCACCGTCGAGCGCCAATCAGCCAACTCCTTGGCCAACTGCTCGACGCCCCTGGCCGCCAGGGCGAAGCGTCCGCCTTCCGGAACAAACATAGCCCGCTTTCGCGCCGGCAGGACCCTTTGCTCGATATACCCGGCGACGCTCAACTCACCCCTGTCAGCTTGCCGGGCAACCGGGATCACGCGGGCACCCAGTTGCAGGGCTCCACGATAGTTACCACAGGGATGAGCTGTTAACCAATCACTGATGTGATCGACATAAAATTCCAACTGACAACCTTTCAATTGCGCAAAAGCCGCCATGGTATAGAGCGAATTGGCCTGCGCCGAACCATATCCTATCAGGGTATCGATTTCGCTGAAATCCATCTCCAGCAGTGCCGCAAATTTACGTGCTTTATTACCGCCAACGGCCTGATGTAACAGGTCATCACGTTTGATAAATACGGGAAAACCAAACAGCTCATGCTGCTCGATGGGCGAGTTGATCAGCAACATACTCATCATCCGGGGAAAAAC
>JAJNAU010000111.1 GCA_021462625.1 Shewanella sp. | reverse complement strand
GCCTACAGCATGTGCTGGTACATGTCCGCCATAGCTTTTGAAAAACTGTACACTGCGGGCACCAATGGCACAGAACTCAACCTCTACACCTTGCTGTTTCCAGTTTTTCACGTCTGCGACAACCTTTTTGAACAGGTTGACGTTCAGACCACCACAAAGGCCGCGGTCGGTGGCTATCACAATGTAGCCAACACGCTTGACGTCTCTTTCTTCCAAGTAAGGATGCTTGTACTCCAGAGAGCCCTGCGCCACGTGACCGATCACCTTACGCATAATTTCCGCATAGGGGCGGCTGGCAGACATGCGCTCATTGGCTTTACGCATCTTACTGGCAGCTACCATTTCCATGGCAGAAGTGATCTTCTGAGTGTTCTGCACACTCGCGATCTTGGTTTTAATCTCTTTTGCGCCGGCCATCTCTACTCTCCAATCTGGACCTAGAGGTGCCTAAATGACACCTCGACGATTTTTACCAGGTTTGGGTTTCCACGAACTTCTTCAGGCCAGCTGTCAGTTCACCTTCGATATCGGCGTTATAGTCACCGGTCTCGTTGATGTTCTTCATCAGCTCAGCATGTTCGCTGTTCATGAAAGAGAGCAGGGATACCTCGAAGCTACCGATCTTCTTCAGCTCAATGCCCTTCAGGTAGCCTTTTTCAGCAGCGAAAATAACCACTGCCTGATCGGCTACGCTCATAGGCGCATATTGCTTTTGCTTCATCAGTTCGGTAACACGCTCACCGTGCTCAAGCTGAGCACGAGTTGCATCGTCAAGATCAGATGCAAACTGTGAGAACGCAGCAAGCTCTCGATACTGTGCCAGTGCGGTACGGATACCACCGGACAGCTTCTTGATAATCTTGGTCTGGGCTGCACCACCTACACGGGATACCGAGATACCTGGGTTAACCGCTGGACGCAGGCCAGAGTTAAACAGGTCAGTTTCCAGGAAGATCTGACCGTCGGTAATCGAAATTACGTTGGTTGGTACGAACGCAGATACGTCACCCGCCTGGGTTTCAATGATAGGCAGTGCGGTCAAAGAACCGGTCTTACCTTTCACTTCGCCGTTAGTGAACTTCTCTACATACTCCTCGTTGACACGGGAAGCGCGCTCCAATAGACGGGAGTGCAGGTAGAAAACGTCACCAGGATATGCTTCACGACCTGGTGGACGACGCAGCAGCAGCGAGATCTGACGGTATGCAACAGCCTGCTTGGACAGATCATCGTATATGATCAGGGCATCTTCACCGCGGTCACGGAAGTATTCACCCATGGTACAGCCAGAGTATGGCGCCAAGTATTGCAGGGCAGCGGCTTCAGAAGCAGAGGCCACAACCACGATGGTGTTGGCCAGAGCACCGTACTCTTCCAGTTTACGAACCACGTTTGCGATAGTAGAAGCTTTCTGGCCAATAGCGACATACACACACTTAATGCCGGAATCTTTCTGGTTGATAATTGCATCGATCGCCATAGCTGTTTTACCAGTCTGACGGTCACCAATAATCAATTCACGCTGACCACGACCGATTGGGATCATAGAGTCAACGGCTTTATAACCAGTTTGTACTGGCTGGGATACCGATTTACGCTCAATAACGCCTGGCGCAATAACTTCAACGGGAGCAAATCCATCGTTGTCGATAGGACCTTTACCGTCGATTGCTTCACCCAGAGTGTTAACCACCCGACCCAACAGACCACGGCCAACTGGAACTTCCAGAATACGACCCGTGGTTTTCACTTTTTCGCCCTCAGCCAGATCGGCATATGGGCCCATAACTACGGCACCGACGCTATCACGTTCAAGGTTCAACGCGATGGCATAACGGTTGCCAGGCAGTTCGATCATTTCCCCCTGCATTACATCGGCCAGGCCGTGTATGCGGATGATGCCGTCACTTACTGCAACGATAGTACCTTCGTTGCGCGCTTCGCTGACAACTTCGAACTGCTCGATCCGCTGCTTAATCAGATCGCTGATTTCAGTGGAATTCAGTTGCATGCTCAAACTCCCAATTACGACTGCAGCTTATCAGACAGGCGGCTTAGTTTTCCGCGGACCGAGCCATCAATGACCAGATCTCCTGCCGTGATAATTACGCCGGCGATCAGACCGGCATCAATGCTACAATTCAGCTTTACTTTGCGTGCGAGACGTTTCCCGAGAGAAACACTTATCTGCTGTTGCTGCTCTTCGGTAAGCTCAATGGCTGAAACCACATCAGCTTCAACCTCTTTGGCCCACTCATTGCGGAATTCCGCGTAGAGCTTGGCTACAGCTGGAAGTACTCCCAAACGTCCGTTTTCAGCCATCACCTTCAGCAGGTTTTGACCGTGCTTGTCGACATGTTCCCCACATACACTGATAAACAGATCTGCGAGTCGGTGACTGGACAAATCGCCAGTCAACAGTGGTTGCATAGATTCGTTTTCACTCACCAGTGCAGCGAAGCCGAGCATTTCACTCCACTTCTCCACCGTTTGATGTTCGACAGCAAAGTCAAAAGCGGCCTTAGCGTAAGGGCGAGCAATGGTGGTTAACTCAGCCATAACTCCACTCCCTTATTAAATTTCAGCAACGAGTTTATTAACAATATCGCTGTGGGCGGCTTCATCAATCGAACGCTCGAGGATCTTCTCTGCACCGGTCAGGGCGAGAGCGGCAATCTGCTTACGCAGATCCTCTTTCACGCGATTACGTTCAACTTCAATTTCTGCTTTACCCTGAGCGATGATTTTCTCACGCTCAGCGTCTGCCTCAGCTTTGGCTTCTTCAACGATTTGATTCTTGCGCTTATTAGCAGCTTCGATAATTTCGTTGGCAGCAGCCTTAGCCTCTTTAAGTTGCTCAGTCGCTTTGGACTGGGCCAGCTCCAGGTCTTTAGCAGCGCGGTCAGCGTCCGCCAGACCGTCAGCAATCTTCTTTTGGCGCACTTCGATAGCGTTAATGAGCGGTGGCCACACAAACTTCATGCAGAACCACACAAACAACATAAACGATATCAATTGGCCTAATAAGGTAGCGTTAATACTCATAACGACACACCTCCTCTATTCGGGAAAACCAGATTAGCCTACCAACTGACCAACGAATGGATTCGCGAATACGAAGAACAGTGCCACACCAACTGCGATCATAGAGATGGCATCGAGCAGACCAGCAACGATGAACATTTTAGTTTGCAGAGCAGGAGCCAGTTCAGGCTGACGAGCAGAAGCTTCCAGGAACTTACCACCCAGGATAGCAAAGCCGATAGCAGTACCCAGAGCAGCTAGACCAATCATCAAAGCAACAGCAATGGCAGTAAAGCTGATTACAGTTTCCATTATTCTCTCCGAAAAAAATAAGCTAACAAAAGTAAAGTTGAAAAATTATCAATGATCTTCATGCGCCATGCTGAGGTAAACCACAGTCAGCATCATGAAAATAAACGCCTGCAACACAATGATCAAAATGTGGAAAATAGCCCAGGGCACAGACAGTGCAAATTGGCTCCACCATGGCATCAGTGCAATAAGAATAAATATCAACTCCCCTGCGTACAGGTTACCGAACAGACGAAGTGCCAAAGAAATTGGCTTCGCAATCAGGGTGACTGTTTCCAGGACTAGGTTGACCGGGATCAGAGCCCAATGATTGAAAGGCTGAAGTGTCAGTTCCTTCACGAAACCGGACACTCCCTTGACCTTAATGCTGTAGTACACAATCAACAGGAACACACCGATGGACAGGCCAAAGGTAATATTCAGGTCGGTAGTGGGTACAATCTTCAGGTAAGGTACGCCCATCAGTCCGGCGGCATGGGGAATAAAGTCAACAGGGATCAAGTCCATCAGGTTCATCAGGAAAACCCAGACGAAGATGGTCAGGGCAAGCGGTGCGATAACAGGATTGCGACCATGGAAAGATTCACGAACAATGTTATCAATAGATTCCACCATCATTTCAACGAAACATTGAAACTTAGTGGGAACGCCTACTGTTGCCTTTTTACCTGCTCTGTAGAACATCCACAGGAACAGAACACCCAAGCCAACTGAGAACAGGAGTGAGTCGACGTGCCAAGTCCAGAACCCTTCACCCACTGACAGATTGGTCAGGTGGTGTTGGATATAACTGGAAGCAGTTAGCGCTTCACCTTGAGCAGCCATTTTTCATCCCGTTTTTTTGTTGAAAAGGAAAGGCGCTGTCCAATGCACTGCTAAGGCCAAAGTGTAGGTGGTAAACAAAGGCGCGAAATCTACCTTGAAGCCCGCGAACACGATACAAAACAATGCTATTGTTAACAGCAACTTAATCACCTCCCCCCAGTAGAAAGTCTGAATAACCTTCCCTGATTGACTCGCTCCCATATGGGAGAAAGTGAGGGTGGCGAACACAAAATTAGGGAACGCCGCAATGATCATCCCGGCTAATGCCGACATACCATACTGCATTCCCCAAAATACGAAGAAGATAACCGAACCCCCCCCGGCTACCGCCGCCTGCATCAACACCAATTTGTATGCTGACCACCGACCACGGCGCGCCAAAATCTTACTCAAATCTTCTTCTCCGCAATTTCGCTTCTTGTTTTTTTGTTTAGATGACCGGAAGTTGAAAATCCGGTCTCTGTCAAGGTACAAAAAGCTTGCGAAAGTATACCGTTTCGGGTCTTAGATGCAACTTTAACATAAGTTAAAACCGAACCTTAAACGTGATGGGCGCCCTAACTTTAAAAAATCCAAGCTTAACAAATGTCACATTTTTTTCATAAAGGTTCTTTACCTTATGAAATTTAATGAATTTTACTAAGAATTCCGTCAAGTTCGGCGAGATTTTGGAAGTTTATTACAAGTTTTCCACGACCTTTTGGGTTGTGGCGGATAGAGACCTTTGCCCCAAGCCGTTCAATTAACTGCAACTCCAAACGGCTTACATCGGGATCTTTAACTGCTTTTTCGGGAACTTCAGCTGAATTCAGTGCCTTAGTTACTAAACGTTCCGTATCACGAACGGTTAGTTCTTTGGCAGCGACTAATCTGGCCAGTTCGGTTTGCTGCTCACCCTCAACACCGAGCAACGCACGAGCATGACCCATGTCAATGTCACCATTTTCCAGCAATCGCTTGACAGACTCGTTCAAGCTATTAAGACGCAACAGGTTTGTCACGGAGGCTCTGGACTTACCAACTGCAGTTGCCACTTCCTGATGAGTCAGAGAAAACTCTTCAATCAACCGGTTCAGGGCGACAGCCTCTTCCATGGCATTAAGATCTTCACGCTGAATATTTTCAATCAGCGCTATTGCCACAGCAGACTCATCAGGGACCTCTTTAACCAGACAAGGTACTTTATCCAGTCCGGCCAGTTGAGCGGCTCGCCAGCGACGCTCACCGGCAATAATCTCGTATTGGCCAGCTGCAACTGAACGTACCAGGATTGGCTGGATAATCCCCTGAACCCGAATGGATTCTGATAATTCTTCCAGCGCGGCAGGCGACATGTCTCTGCGGGGCTGATACTTACCCGGACGCAGCAGATCCAGATCCAATTGCCGCAGTGCAGAGTTATTAAGGAGATCTGCAGCCTGTGCTTGTTCCTGAGTTTCCAGCTTTTTGCTGGCCGCATGACTGGTACTCAAAAGTGCATCCAAGCCCTTGCCCAGCCCACGTTTCTTTATTGTCATCACTATTCCTTAAGCCTCTATTACCTGCAGTTGTTGCTCTGAACGCCGGATAATTTCACCTGCCAACGCCAGATATGCCTTGGCACCGGCACTGGATTTGTCATAGTACATAGCTGGCGCACCAAAGCTGGGCGCTTCGGCCAAACGAATATTACGGGGGATGACTGTACGGTAAACCTTGTCCCCAAAATGCTGTTTGAGCTGCTCAGACACATCGTTGGACAGGCGATTACGGGGATCGTACATGGTTCGCAAAATACCCTCGATGGCCAGACCGGGATTAACCATAGCCGCCAGCTTACCAATGGTATCAAGCAGGGCTGTCAGCCCCTCCAGCGCGTAATATTCACACTGCATGGGTACCAACACTGAGTCGGCAGCAGACATGGCATTGACCGTCAACATATTCAACGAAGGCGGACAGTCGATGAAGATGAAATCATATTCGTCACGAACTGCGGCCAGCGCATTACGCAGGCGCACCTCCCGGGCGAAAAATTCCATCAGTTTGATCTCGGCAGCGGTCACATCACCATTACCGGCAATCAGATCGTATTTACCGGCGGTATTGCGCAGGACCACATCCTGGAATGGCTTGTCCTCAACCAGCAACTCATAGGCAGTGTTTTCAACGTCATACTTGTCGACACCACTGCCCATGGTGGCATTACCCTGAGGATCCAGATCAATCAGCAATACTCTGCGCTTGGTCGCCGCCAAAGATGCGGCTAAATTTACACATGTAGTTGTTTTTCCGACGCCTCCCTTCTGGTTGGCTACGGCAATTACCTTTCCCACAATGTCACCCTGTCAGTCATTGCTTGCCCGTTAATCTCTTTCTACAAATTGCTTGATACGTGGTCAGATTGCAACTTGTACTGACTTCTCAGGCAAATAAGTTATTATTCTTTCACTATTTTAAGCAGATGACGCTGTTCATCCAGCGCAGGCACCTGCAGTGTTACGGTGTCTTTGAGGACAAACCCGTCCGGTATTTGGGCCATCTCATCATCGCCCAATTGCCCTTTGAGGGCATAGAATACCCCATTTTCAGCAGCCAAATGGTGACACCAGTTGAGCATATCGCCTACAGAAGCAAATGCACGACTCAGGACGCCATCAAACCCTTCGGCCACATCATACGCTTCAACCCGGCTTTCTGTCGGAACAATATTGTCCAGACCCAGCTCAAACTGCACCTGTTTCTGAAACCGGATACGCTTGCCTAAGCTGTCGAGCAGCACAAAGGTTTTATCCGGATTAAGAATGGCCAGTGGAATGCCAGGCAGACCCGGTCCAGTGCCGACATCGATAAATCGCTCGCCCTGAAGATGGGGAGATACCACCAGTGAATCCATAATGTGACGAACCAGCATCTGCTGCGGATCACGTACAGATGTCAGGTTGTAAGCCTTATTCCATTTGCTGAGTAAGGCAATAAATTCAATAAGTTGTTGTTTTTGCTTGGCTGTAGCCTGAATATTAGCTTCGGCCAGATAAGCATCGAGTTGAGCAGCTAGCACAGGGAGTCCCCTTAAAAAATGCGTCGAATATTATGGATCTGCAGATAAACAAAGGGAAGCACAGTGCTTCCCTTGTGTTTCGAGAGCCAGGTCATTGCTCAGGCACTTTTACGCAGCAAACCGCGTTTTTTCAGATGTACCAGTAAGATAGACACAGCAGCAGGCGTCACCCCGGATATCCTCGACGCCTGACCAATGGTTTCAGGTTTATGGGCGTTGAGCTTGGCCGTGACTTCATTGGACAGTCCCGGTACTTCGGCGTAATCCAGTTCCAGCGGCAAGCGGGTATTCTCGTTTCGCTGTTGCTTGTTGATCTCTTCCTGCTGACGCTGGATGTAACCAGCGTATTTCACCTGGATCTGTACCTGCTCTGCAGCATAGGGATCTACCAGGCCAGGACCGAAACCTTCAATACCCACCAATTTTTGGTAATCCATTTCCGGACGGCGCAGCAGATCTTCAAATGACGCTTCACGGGAGATAGGCGTATTCAGATGTGGATTGAGAAATTCCACCAACGGTGAATTCACATGAACCCATTGGCTGCGCAAGCGCTGCAGTTCCTGTTCAATGGACTCACGCTTCTCATTGAATTTCGCCCATCGATTATCATCAATCAGGCCCAGCTCGCGGCCTTTTTCCGTCAAACGCAGATCCGCGTTGTCTTCACGCAGCAGCAAACGGTATTCGGCGCGACTGGTAAACATACGGTAAGGTTCTTTGGTTCCCAGAGTCGACAAATCATCAACGAGCACACCCAGATAAGCTTCATCACGGCGAGGTGCCCAGGCTTCTTTCCCCAGAACCTGCAATGCCGCGTTGGTGCCGGCGAGCAAGCCCTGGGCTCCGGCTTCTTCGTAACCTGTGGTGCCGTTAATCTGTCCGGCAAAGAACAAACCCTGAATGGTCTTAGTTTCCAGCGAGTTTTTCAGATCTCTTGGATCGAAATAGTCATATTCAATCGCATAACCCGGACGAATGATCTCAGCATTTTCCATCCCTTTGATGGATCGCACCAGATCCAGCTGCACATCAAATGGCAGGCTGGTGGAAATCCCGTTCGGATAGATCTCGGTAGTGGTCAGGCCTTCAGGCTCAATAAAGATCTGGTGAGAATTCTTGTCAGCAAAACGATGGATCTTGTCTTCAATGCTTGGACAGTAGCGTGGGCCAATGCCTTCGATCACTCCTGAGTACATAGGACTTCTGTCCAGACCGCCACGGATGATGTCATGGGTCTTTTCATTGGTATGAGTGATGTAGCAGGAGATCTGCTGTGGGTGCTGGCTGACATCACCGATAAAGGACATTACCGGCAATGGATCATCCCCTTTCTGCTCAATCATCTTCGAAAAATCAATGGTTCTGGCATCAATACGCGGCGGTGTCCCTGTTTTCAGGCGACCGACACGAATAGGTAACTCGCGCAGGCGGTTTGCCAATGCGATAGCCGGTTGCTCTCCCGCGCGACCACCAGCATAGTTTTCCATACCAATATGAATACGGCCGCCCAGGAATGTACCTGCGGTCAGCACCACAGTCGGCGCTTCAAAGGCCAGTCCCATCTGGGTAATAGCACCAATCACTCTACCGTTTTCTACCACCAGATCGTCCACCGCTTGCTGAAAGATCTTCAGATTGGGTTGATGCTGCAGGATCGACAGGATCGTTTGTTTAAACAAAGCCCGATCGGCCTGGGCTCGGATTGCTCTTACTGCCGGGCCTTTGGATGAATTCAGCGTGCGAAACTGGATACCGGACAAGTCTGTAGCAGTTGCCATAGCACCGCCCAAGGCGTCGATCTCTTTAACCAGATGGCCTTTACCTATCCCGCCAATGGCCGGGTTGCAGGACATCTGCCCGAGCATATCAACATTATGGGTTAACAGTAGGGTTTTACACCCCATACGAGCTGCAGCCAGTGCGGCTTCAGTTCCGGCATGACCACCACCAACAACTACCACATCAAACCGTTCATGAAATTGCATGACACTGCCTTCGATTCAGTGAGAGGAAAATTATAGAGCCAAGCATTTTAGCACCTGCTGCAACCAAGGTGAATGATCTATTTCGTTTGAACCGATCAGTTTGGATCGGCTTTATAGATCTTAAGATCTTTATATAGATCTTCTTATTATGTTTACTATTAGGATCGCAAGGATCTGTGCAAAACGCTAAAACTTCCATTGAATCAACAAGTAACAAGAATTCAAAGCTGTGATCTGTTGGCGATCTAAGCTGATATAAGGTGGGGATAGATCGCATGGTTATCCACAGGGTGGATCTTTGTTCGGTGCCGGTGTTAATTAGTGCAGGGGTAGATCAGATCTAAATCAAACCTTATCCACAAGTTTATGCCTTTAGATCGTAATATGTGGATAAGGTGGATTCTATTTGTGGGCAAGATAAGTGCCAAGCAAGTTAGACGATCTCAAAGCTGATCCTGCCATAGTGCCAACCACGACAGTGCGGCCTTTTCGGGGAGCGGGTCCTGTTGTACATCGATTCTGATCTTATTCACAAGGGCGTGTGCCCCCAGTTGTTTAAACTGCTCCACCAGCAACTCTGGTCCTTGACAAAAAGTGTCATAACTGGAATCACCGATCGCACATAAAGCGTACTTGAGCTGGCTCAGATCTGGCTGTTCGCTTTTAAGTTGTGCCAGTAATGGCTGAATATTGTGCGGTAGATCGCCCGCGCCATGGGTTGAACACACCAACAGCCACGTCCCTTCGGTATTCAGCTGATCCAGATCCGGACTCAGGTGAATATCGGCCTCGTGGCCAGCTTCAGCCAGTTGGGCTGCCAGTTCATCCGCCACATACTCGCTGCCACCCAGGGTAGTACCCACCAGAATATCAATGTGACTCATATCGTTTCCTGAAAATACGGGGGAAAGGTCACATCTTAGCGGAATTGGTGAGTTGAAAATACGTGCAGTGAAAGTATGTGCAACTGGGTTTTGATTTGCCCGAGATGCAGTTTGCCACTGTGACGGTGACTCTTCACTAAAAGAACAGCGGGTACTGGTAGTTGACCCTTGAAAAGTGGTCTGTGTGGCACAGACAGATTTGCTTGGACAACGCCCAGCAACCGCACTGACATGGATTAACTCTGGGTTATGCCATGAGATTTGACGGCCAGTTGGACGATACTACAGGGTGCAATCATAGACAGGATCTTTAGCGTAGTGGTGTGAAATAGATAGAAAAAAGGCTCTTGGTGTGATCAGATTAATTCTCCAAAATAAACTATCA
>JAJNAU010000110.1 GCA_021462625.1 Shewanella sp. | reverse complement strand
GGGTCTTGCGGTACCAGCTTACCCATGACGGCCAATTGCAGTATGGTTTGTTTCAGGGCGTCAATGCTTTGCTCGCCCTTTATTCCGAGAGGGAACAAAGTCTCAAAGTGTTCGCTGATGCGTGCCCAGTTTTTAGAAAATTCAGCCGCATCTTGGTTGTTGGTTGAAGAGCCTTCAGCCTTTGTCGAAGGCAACAATAAAGAGCCTTCAGCGGCTGCCGTAGGCAACAATAAAGAGCCTTCAGCGGTTGCCGTAGGCAATAACAAAGAGCCAAGCAGGGTTTCAACCAATACCTGATGGGCATCAAGGCTGGCTTCGGTCTGTTGCTCCAGCTGGTCGCACAGGGCCATCAGTTCGTCGACTTTAGCGACAATGCGGTGTTGTTCATTGATTGGAGGAATTGGAAACTCAAACTGTTCGAGGACTTTTTTGCTCAACCCCTCAATCGCCATCCCTACTTGTCTGCCCCAAACCAGCTTTTGAACCATCGGAGACATTAAACCAAGGTGAACAAACTTATTCATCTTCAGCTCTATGAGTCGAATGATTGTGACGTGCTGGTTCACATTAGCTTCAACAAAACCACTAGGAAAAATAGTTGTTCGTCCTAAAGATGCCCCAGTTATGTTGAGTAGAACGTCACCTGGCAAAACTTTGGTGTTGCACATTTTCTGATGTATTTCGTCGGAGATATAGGCAACATCGTCTAATCGAACGCCCTCATTCCAGACGTTTTGCGATCTCAGGAAAATTACACCATCGTCAACATAAGCTTTCTGCCCACCACGAGGTGTACTACCTGATCCCATTTTAGTGACTATTTCACCTAAACGAACCATGCTCCAACCAGCAGGAAGATCATCCGGAATTGCATCAGGTGATATTGCTGGCAAGGGTTTTGTTTTGGGGATTTCTTTATCCTTAACCAACTGCGCTTTTTCGGCCGCAATTCGCTCAAGCAACACAGAAGCAGGCTCATCATTTGGATCTTGCGGCACCAATTTCCCGCGTACTGCCAGTTCCAAAATCAGCTCGCGCAGTTTTTTAATGCCGTAAAGCTCGCGCTTGCTTCTTTTGTTGGTCGCAGACGCACTGCTTCCACGACCCGAAGCCGATTTAGTCTGTACTGCCGATGTCCAGATATCGAAATACGCTTCGGTCTTGGAATGACCACTTTGTTGACTGCGCTCACTCGCCCAATCACATAGTTCACTATGCTCATGGGTCTCGCTCTCTTGTCGCCGCGTTGTCATTTCAATCACTTTGCGTAATGGTTCTAATGTTGGTTTTTCCGCAGACATTAGTTCACCTCGTCCGCAGCTTGGGAAGAAGCAGCTTGTGAAGAGGAGAGAGCATTGCCCAGAATATCTTTCAGTTGATTACGTAGATCGGTGATTTCTTGCTGTTGCGTTTGGTAGCTTGCTAGCAGTTCCTCTGGATCATGACTGACCACTTCGCCTTGATATGGATTTTTGATATCCAGGTTGAAGTTGCGAGCGATGATCTCATCAATGGACACCTTCCAGGCGTGGTTGTTCTCTACGCGGCTGGCAAAGCCGTCTTCTTCGTTGCCCCACCAGTCGATTTCAGCCTGAAACTCTTCAAACTTCATCGGCTTGGTTTTGCTGTAGTTCTTCACGCCCGCAGGATAGGGATGTTCGTAGAACCAGACCTCTTTGGTGGGCTGGCCTTTGGTGAAGAACAGAATGTTGGTTTTAATGCCTGTGTATGGGTTAAATACACCGTTTGGCAGGCGCACAATGGTGTGCAGGTTACATTCTTCGGTCAGCAGCTTTTTGATTTTGGTTTTTACGCCCTCACCAAACAAGGTGCCATCAGGCAGTACCACACCGGCGCGGCCGCCGCGCTTGGTGTCAGAGCCTGGCTCCAGCACTTCGATAATCAGTTGCAGGAATAGATCTGCGGTTTCCCGGGTTTGCATTTCCGCCGGGAAGTTCTTTTCAATGCCGTCTTCTTCGGTGCCACCAAAGGGTGGGTTAGTGGCGATCACATTGATATCACTGTCCCAGTTTGCCAGCGGTTTGTTGAGGGTGTTGCCATGTTTTATCTGTACAGGCACTTCAATGCCATGCAGCATCATGTTGGTGATACACAAAAGGTGTGGCAGCTGCTTTTTCTCTACCCCGTGGATCTGCTTTTGCAGTGTTTGGTGATCGCTGGCGTTTTTCACATAGTTGTTTTTCACATGATCGAATGAACAAGCGAGGAAACCGCCGGTACCGCAGGCCGGGTCCATAATGCTTTCACCCAGCTTGGGATCGAGGCGGTTGACGATAAAACGGGTCACGGCGCGGGGGGTATAGAACTCACCGGCATTACCTGCGCTTTGCAGATCCCGCAGGATTTGCTCATAGATATCACCAAACAGATGGCGCTCTTTGGAGTCGGTGAAGTCAATCTCGTTGAGTTTGTTGATGACCTGACGCAGCAGCGTGCCGTTTTTCATGTAGTTGAAGGCATCGCTGAAGGCTTCTTTGACCACAAAACCGCGGGGATTGGTATCTTTGGGGGCTGTCAGGCTTTTCAGCTCAGGGAACAGCTCGTTGTTGATAAAGTCCAGCAGCTCATCGCCGGTAATGCCTTGCTTGTCAGCCGCCCAGTTACGCCACAGATAATCCTCTGGGATGGGGGCTTTGTAGTCGTCCAGTTCAAACTCCAGCTCTTCTTCCTGGGCATCGAAGACTTTAAGGAACAACAGCCAGGACATTTGCCCCAAACGCTGGGCATCGCCATCAACACCGGCGTCTTTGCGCATGATGTCCTGAATGGATTTTATTACTGAACTGATAGACATAATAGCTTGGTTCTTAGTCGGCAAAAATTGGCAGGAATTGTATCAAAGGGGAGGGGGCAAAACACGCAAGCTGATCAACTTTTTTGTGGGTGTTTTTAATGATCTTTCAGTGAAAAACTGTGTGTTAGATGTTAGATGTTAGATGTTAGATGTTAGATGTTAGATGGCTGTTGTCATGGAGGTGTGTTGTCAAATATGGTTAAATGTCAGCTTATTCAAAAGATTACCTACCAAGCTAATTAACAAGGAAGAGAATTAGCCACATGCATATCGAATGTCCTCACTGCAAACACGACAACGAAATCGAATTCGCCGAGAACATCAGCTGCAAAGAGTGCAACCAAAACTATGTTGGGTTCAGTTTCTCCCGTAGGAAGCTCATTGCAGGCAGCACTATTGCTCTGCTTGGTTACATTGGGGTTCATGCGACTTTGGATGAAGTCAAAGGTTACGGAGACAGGTATCCCATTGAGCTGGAATACGCGCTGCTTGATAGTTGTATTAATGGCAGTCGCGGGGTAATTTCTGAGAGTCTTCTGCGGAGTAAGCGGCAGGCCTGTACTTGTGCGCTGGAAAAAACTCAGGAAGAACTGCCATACAAAGATTATAAGGAAGATAAGACAAGCTTCGCATCTTTGTTTCGTCGATTTTCAAGAACCTGCTGATGATAACCAGTTAATAGGCGATAACCAGGTTATCGCCTCGGAATTACTTGTTTAAGGCTAGCTTACTTGCCTTTGGGCTGGTTACCCCGGCCACCGCCCGATGGGTTACCTGTTTTGCTTGGGTAATTAGGGTCTTGGTTGCCGTTATTGGCGGTTGCGGTTATCAGTTGAACGGTCATGGCTGTGCTCCTTATTGGTTGTTATCGCTCTTGTTTGAGTTGTGCTCTGCGGCTCGCTGGGCGCGAGGAGCAAAGGTGCCTTTATCAACCTTGCCGCCCTGCTTTTTGGATTCGGCAGCTTGAATGCGAGCAGCGGCTTCTTTGGTCATCGATTTTTTCTTGGTCATTGTCATGTCCTTATTTCATTGAGAAAAATGTGTGTCTTCGCTAAGACAGGGACAGAATACAAAAGAGGGTGGGGACAAATGGGGACAGCGCGAAAACAGCAACAGATCAAAGAGATTTTGGCGCGCATGCAGATGAGTATTCAGACCTTCGCCGGGCTTGTTTATGAAGAGTTGCGTGGTGATGACGATAAAGGGGCTGAGGCTAAACTTGCTGCCAATATCAAAAAGCAGTTGCAGCGTTCTACAACATCGGAAAGCTTGCTGGACCAGTATTTAGAAATCTTAAGCGTACAACCGGGTTTTGAGGCGCTCGAGCTTGGGCATATCAAGCTCAGGTATGTCGTTCACGAGTGCCTGTCTGATGAGTTGACGCAGGCAATGGTGGCGCTGTCTGATGAATTGGATGAGCGGGAAGGCTAGCAGGAGTTGATGCTCCTGCTATGAAGTTGAGCTGTTGTAGGTACTGGACGTGATAAATCTATTGGACGGCGTATATAAGCGTATTTGCTCGTGTTTTTTGTGCCTGAATATACAGTGCCCATGTAATAGCCGCGTCAATTGTCATACCAAGACCGAATAGCAAAGCAATGCTATTTAACGTTGGCTGATACATACCCAGAGAATAGAGCACATAAGCTCCGCCATAGAAGATGATATTGACTATCAGGGACTGATACAGCATCAGATCTGTTCGCCCTGTGCCGTAAAAATAGCTGTCGATAACATGATTGAATGCAAAGATGATATAGAAGCCAAGCATGAATAGGGCTAAGGCGTAGACTGCACTGGCGTGGGCTTCACCAACAATAGGGTGGAGCAGTGCTGGCCACACCGGAATAGAGCTCAACCAAACAACAACGAACAGGAGGTTTAATTTCAGGTAGCTGTAAATTCTCGTTTTGGTCATACCGCCACTACAGGCAGCATCTCTTTGTATGACTTTACCCAGAGCGAGCACCGGCAATAACAGCCAGCCCCAGATAAATTGATTAGTCAGCCAGTAAGTGCCAGCCTGATTGATTTGGTTGACCATTTGCAAAATCATGACAACGAAAGCGGTATTGCGTACCAGAGATTCCAACCCTGATCTGGCGCCGACAGTCAGCCATGTTTTCATCCACGGCAAGGCTGAAGGCTGAGTTTTTTGATGTCTTCGTTTTATTGCCAGCGCAACATCTTCCCTCAACAACCATCCCACCGTCCCGCACAAAAGCAGGCCTACCAGGATGTTGCTGACGGCCACACCTTTGATGCCCAGAGTAAGGGAAAAGGGAAGTTGGCTGACCAGTATGGTGTCAGCGATGATCAGCAGTGCTGATTTGAGCGCCAGCAGGAAAAGTAATGCTCTGTGTTGGCTACGAAGCAGCAAGATTAGTGCGCCGAAAGATTCAATGGTGCCGATAGCGATTGCTAAGCATTCAAGTTGAATATAGCCGGTTGCCTGTTGGGTAAGTTCTACTGAGTTACCCATGGACTCGATAAGTGTTGGAGCCAAATAGATAGTGAGCGACGTGATTAAGCTGTAAGTGACAAAAAGCAGGCAGAATGCAACGCGAGCGCGTTGTGCGAATGCCATCTTATTTGAGACGACCTGACCCAACACATACATTAATGGCAACAACATGGCTTCGGATATCACTTCATAGCCTACGTTTAGCCAAGCCACTTGCGCTGCAATGCTGAATTTCCAGGGATCTGGCAGTTCGCCCAGAAAGTAGATGCGAGTCGTTGAATAGAGCGCCGGCAGAAGCCCGGACAGTAACAATACGCCAAAGAGTTTATAGTTGATTGGTGCGTGGTTGATTTGTGACATTTCGATGATGTTGGTTACTGTAACTCGTGCAGACACTGTGACTGGGATTGAAAGTACTTATCTAGTGGTATGAGATTTTGCTCTTCCAGCCTGCCATATAGCTCAGCTAAATAGCTGTGCAGCATATGGTATTGGCGTGAGTCTATCTCTGAGTATGAGATGTTGAAAACATGCCAGGGAAAATTTGGCAGTTTTTGGGCGGCTTGTTTGGGTAAGTAATTGTGCCTGGTTTCGTTGGCCAGCAGGCTCTCCAGTTGAATGGCGTAATGCAACATGATGTTGGTATGAAAGCCATATTTGTAGGTGTCCTGAACTTTTATCAGGTTTGGCAGGGAACAGAATAAAAAGAAAAGTTGAGCAGCTACATCTGTCGCGCGCTGCTGGTGTGTTGGCTCGGTTAGCAAAACGGCTTCGAGTTTGGCTCGAATATCCTCGCAGCCTTTAAGTATGGTTGAGCTTGGCCTCTTGATGCAGGACTCGCGGTAGTAGATTGAAATGTCATCCAGGGTGGCTGAACAGGTTAGCTCTAACAGCAGTGCTGAGCAGGTTCTGATGGTTATTTTATTGCCGAGGATATCGGTATGAACGGCATTGATAAGGTTTGATGTGTTAATTAAACGCAGAACTTCAATCGGGCTTAAACTGGTTTGCACAAAAAAATCGAGGTCTGAAGTGGACCTCAGTTCGTTTGCTCCTGCTGAACCAAAGAGTATCAGGCAGGTGATCTCATGGTTGGCATTGGCAAACAGTTTTAGTGATTCAATTAGTTGGTGGTGTTCTAACGTTATCAGCCGTAGGATAACGCGAATGTCGGCATTGTAGGGGACAGAGTAGCTTTGCCAGACTTTGTGTTGCCAATCAGCCATCAGGGCTGATTCGTCCATGTGTTCCGACAGTCTATCTATGGTTTCCGGTACGGATTCAATATCAGTAAATTGGCTGGGGTAGGGGAGTTCACTGTATTTCCGTATCACCAGATTGGCTTTTGCCTGCTCTGGCGAAGAGGCTTTTATCAGCATGATGCCGCAGGTATTTGGAAGCTTGGCTTGGAGTTGTGTTGCGGCTTGCCCGTGACCGGTGAAGTCTACAATTGCGTTGGGGGTTGACAGTACGGCATCAACAAACTGTCGAATTGCCCGTTCCTCCCCCTCAAGGCTGGCGTCGCTGTATTGCCTGCGAAAATCATCCAGTGACAGATGTTTGTATTCGGGGAGATGTTGCAATAACTGCTGAGACAACGTCGTCTTGCCGCTATTGAGATTGCCAAATACAAACACCCGCATTGTGACCTCGTTTATGGCGCTTTGTGCTTTATTGCGTTTTAAGCTGTCTGGTAGATTGCTGACTCAAGCTCACTGATAGCAGCATCGTAGTCGGCAGGTTTACCAAAGCCTTTTTTCACAATTTCGATTGGACGGCCAATGTCAGTAAAAGGGGCAACCTTGAGCACGTTTTTGTTCTCAATCTCCAGTACCCCTTCATCAGCGTATTTGTCCAGCAGGCTGCTGAGTACCACTTGGGCCGTTTCTGAGTACTTGGTGAAGTAGTTACGTTTGCGTACCTTGTCAGCGCGCTCACGACGGGTCAGTGGCGGTTGATCGTAGACGACATGACAGATCATATCGAATGGGTCCATGTCCTTGCCCACTTCCTGCTCCAGAGCTTCCCAGATAATCCCTATCTCCGCCAGCTCATCAATAATGGCTTGCTTACGGTCGGACTCATTCCACTTACGGGTGAACTCATCCAGTGACTTAAATTCTTTGGTCATGGCTTTGCGGGTGTAGTCTTTAAAAGACTCGGTCACCAGCTTACCGTCACTATCGTAGTACTGAACCCGCTCTGCAATTTTGGTTACGGTAACACCAGAGACATGGAATTTGCGCACTTCTTCCTGAACAGGGTCGTCACCTGTTTGTGGTGGCACATCGCCAGCATTCGGCGTATAGGGAGGCGGTGTGGGCTCGGTGATAGTGTCGGGATCGACATCATCCCCAAATGGTGAATCGGCGTTATCAGCTTCATCTGTGCCATCAACGATATCGTTAAGGCCATCTTCGTTTTCGAAGTCTTCCGGCTTGGTGACTTTGACTCGCTCAGGGGTACCATCAAAGCGTTCATCGGCAAACAACTCGGTGGCTTTTTTGAAGTCGAGAATAGAGAACCACAACTTGCCAAAGCGATCATCAATGCGGGTGCCGCGGCCAATGATTTGCTTGAATTTAGTCATCGACTTGATAGTGGAATCCAGCACCACCAGTTTACAGGTTTTGGCATCGACACCTGTGGTCATCAGCTCTGAGGTGGTTGCGATAACCGGATATGGCCTTTTGGGATTGATGAAGTTGTCCAGCTGCGCTTTGCCAATTTCATCATCGCCGGTGATTTTCATGACGTACTTTTCGTTTTTCGCCATTTGCTCTGGGTTGCAGTTAGCGAGGGCACGACGCATACGCTCTGCGTGGTCAATGTCGTTACAGAACACAATGGTTTTCGCCATCGGGTCAGTACGCTTCAGGTAGTTGGTAATGGTTTGGGCAACAAGCTCGGTGCGTTCATCAATCACCATGGTGCGGTCAAAGTCGCTCTGGTTGTAGATGCGATCTGTTATGACTTCACCGTGCTTATCAACCTGGCCTTTGGTTGGTCGCCAGCCCTGTAGATCAACATCCAAGTCGACACGCACCACTTTGTATGGTGCGAGGAAGCCATCTTCAATACCTTGTTTGAGTGAATAGGTATAGACGGGTTCGCCGAAGTACTCGATGTTGGAGACTTCGTCTGTTTCCTTGGGGGTTGCAGTCAGGCCAATTTGGGTGGCACCACCAAAATATTCGAGAATTTCACGCCAGGCGCTTTCTTCTGAGACACTGCCACGGTGACACTCATCTACCACAATCAGGTCAAAGAAGTCTGGGCTGACGTTTTTGAAGATTTTCTTTTGTTCTTCCTGGCCTGTCATTGCCTGATACAGACCAAGATGAATTTCATACGCCGGGTCGATATTGCGATTGCCAATTTTGGTCATCGCCGTGCCAAAAGGTTGGAAATCGTTATTTTTGGTTTGGTCGACGAGGATGTTGCGGTCGGCCAAAAACAGGATGCGCTTTTTGGCTCCTGACTTCCATAAGCGCCAGATGATTTGAAACGCGGTATAGGTTTTGCCGGTTCCTGTTGCCATGACCAGTAACACCCTATCCTGACCTGCGGACACGGCTTCGATGGCTTTGTTGATGGCATTGAGTTGGTAGTAGCGGGGTGACTTGCCACTGCCATCGTCATAGTAATCCTGGGTGATCAGTGGCAGCTGTGTTTTGGTATAGCCTTTCCACTGGCAGTACTTTTGCCAGAGGGTTTGTGGTGACGGGAAGTCTTCAAGGCGAATTTCCGTCTCCAACTGAGCAAGGTTGGTTTTGTCATGAAAGATGAAACCATCACCATTGGTGGCGAATACAAAAGGCACATCCAAGAGTTGGGCGTAATCCATCCCCTGTTGCATCCCTTTACCCATTTCATGCTTATTGGCTTTGGCTTCCACTACTGCCAGCGGCATGCTTGGTTTGTGGTAGAGCACGATGTCGGCTGACTTGACCTTTTTGCGTGCCGCCATTTGGCCGCGAACAATCACTTTACCATCGCGTAGTTTGACCTCTTGGCGAATTTGGGTCATGCGGTTCCAACCGGCTGACTCAATATTGGGCAGGACAAATTTACTGATGATGTCGGCTTCGGACAGTGCGGCTTTTTGCATGGGGATTCTCTGTGCCATCCATGAAGAGGAATTGGATGGATTTTCGCACAAAGTGGGGGAGTAGGGTAGTTGGAAAAGGGGCTGATTTAGTGAGCTTGATTGGGATTAGAAAGATAAATAGGCCCCGAGAATACGGGGCCACTGTGAGATTAAAATACAGATGGACGATTACTAAGCCTGCCAGAGCATTTGTTATTGGAAACGGTGTTGTCCATTAACATATCACCGGTAAATTCTATGCAAAGGCCACACTTGAGAATGTTGTTGTTTAGCGTTAGACCAATTCCCCGGGTCTGGACACATGTTCTGGCTTCTTTAACTGAGTTACGGATGTATACGCCGCCAGAATAACTCGCTACACCAACGGAGTCGGCGATGATATGGACGTTATTGTATGAGTGGCCATACTGGGTTCCACGTAGAATTTGTCGTCCTTGTTCATCCCTTTCAACCGTATCTGTGGCTAAAGAACTACACGATATTACAGCCAACAGAGCTGAAAATAGTTTAGTCGCATTTTTCATTTGATCTTCCTTGATGGTGTTGCGAAAGTGTTGCCAATACTAACGATGGGAGTATGCGTTGCAAGATGTTTTTGATGCTAATATTCTGATTTAGAATGGAATGTTATAGCTGCTATTAGCAGTGGAAGAATATGCCAGACATTTAGCGATGTGTTGGCGTTTTTTACGAGAAAGCGAGCCTGGTGGCTCGCTACTAGTTGATACTCTGGCTCAAAATGTCAGCATTCAAGCTGGAGTATCGCTTCAGCCAGATGATTTTCAGCCGCGTCGATGTAGATGGATGGTTAGTTGTAGATTTCGCAACTTTGCGGGCAGGACCATTATTGGATGGCTCATTACTACAAGGGCTAGATCATGCTGTTGGAGGGTTTAGTTGGCTGCAACAGACTGGAAATGCTATAGAGTCGTGTCAAATTCCATTGAGGTGTTAATAAGTGAAGAAAATTAGTTCACGAGAATTTATGTATATTGGAGGTGTTTTAGTTCTTCCAATCATTCTCTTATTTAAAGGTTTGTTATTATATTTCTTATTTGCTTTGATGCTTTCTTTACTACTGATATTTTTTGACCCATTGTTTAAGAGGTTTAGAAAACAAGTTGAAGGCTCTGAAAAATTTATAGTGATAATATTGACTTCAGGAGTTGTTGCTTCAGGTGTCATATTACTGTAAAGTTCCTTAATTTTGGA
>JAJNAU010000109.1 GCA_021462625.1 Shewanella sp. | reverse complement strand
CCATATATGTCCTGTCTTTTGTGGTCTTTTGCTGGAATTTGACGCTGTCTCAGCTGTCCATCCATTTTGAAGGGCGACTGGAAGCCTACATAGATCTGTGATTTTTAACGTGACACAGAATTTTGAACACCCTCTCACTCGCAGAGCACGCACACAATACCGTTCAGTTAAGGCGAATATAAAAAGAGCTCTGCTAAAGCAGGGCTCTTTTTGTTTTTGAAAAGCAGTTCACCACAGAGCGCTCACTGCGTGAGCTACACAGAGGACACTGAGGGTAAAACTAAGATAATCCTGTTTCCGCTGTTACTCTTCTCTGTGGTTCTCTGTGTTCTCGGTGGTCTATTGCAGTTGCTTTAAAAGCATTTCTACCACAGAGCGCTCACTTCGCTCGCTACACAGAGGATCCTAGGGTATGGTTAAATACTACCGATGGATGGAGGACTTCATTTGCCAACTTCAGGAGCAGCTCGTTGAACATTGTAGTGGCAATAATGGTTGTCAAATCTGAGTTGTGCCGGCCAACTGACTTCATTACCTTACCATCTGATAATTAAAGGTTTTACAGAAGATACCTGGCATGATTTTCGGGGTTTCTTAAGACTGCTCGCGCCATGAGGCGAGCCCTAAATTGTGTTACCCATTCCTGCTATAACACGGTTATACTAATCGCCTGCTTTTGTCGTTCATTTGGTGGTCAAGGCGATGCGCTCACTCTGTTTCAAAATACAGATAACCCCTTGCTACACCTGTATTTTTTAAAGAGAAACAAAGATTATGGCGTTAATCATCCAAGACACTTGCATTAACTGCGACATGTGCGAGCCTGAGTGCCCAAACCAGGCCATCAGCATGGGCGAAGAGATCTATGAGATTGATCCTAACCTGTGCACCGAATGTGTTGGCCACTACGACAAACCCACCTGTGTGTCTGTATGCCCTATCGATTGTATTGACCCGGATCCTGAACATGAAGAGTCCCAGGATGAACTGCTGTTGAAATACGCCAAGTTGACCAGCAAATTATAATCAGCGAATTACCCCATTAGCCCCGCTATCTGCGGGGGCAACTCTATTAAATCTGCTTCACCTGAGTAACTGTCTCCGGGATCAAGAGTAGACTGAGTGCTCCAACAATCTCTCCCCTACGCCAAGCCGTTTTATTTAACCCCCTTCCGATTATCGCCGGGGAGAACAAGGAGGCATTATGCATACTGGCATTAAATTGCTCACCCTGTCCGGTTTGTTGTTGTCGTCGGTAACCAGTCAGGCTCTGACTCTCTCAAGTGACTCAGTCACCAATAATCAAAGTTTTAAGAAACAGCAAATTTTCAATCAATGGGGCTGCACAGGTGACAACATGTCACCCCAGCTGTCCTGGTCTGATGTGCCCAAAGGTACCAAGATTTTTGCCCTCACCATGTATGACCCGGATGCACCTACCGGCAGCGGCTGGTGGCACTGGGTGGTGGTAAACCTACCGGCTAACAGTCATTCATTAGCCGCCGGTGCCGGTGCGCTTGGCAAGAGCTATCTTCCCAAAGGCGCCAGCATGGTAACCAATGACTTTGGCTTCAAAGGCTATGGCGGTGCCTGCCCGCCGCCCAATTCCAAGCCTCACCAGTACCATATTACCCTATATGCGCTGAATACAGACAAGATTAAGCTGCCGGACAACGCCACTGCGGCGCTGGCTGGCGCGCTGGCGGCCTGCAGTAGCCAATCCCCTGCCCCACAAACGGATTCAAACCCGGCTCAGCAACAGCCTCAGATCACCTATCATGATATGTATGACTATGGGGTAAATATGGGTTGCAAAGCCGCCATGCAGAAAGTTGGCACTCCCGAATCCGACTGGGTCAACGCCCCCCAAGCTTAGCGGTACCCATGAGCAATATCTTGCAGGCTGGAAAGCCGGTTTTGAGAAATGCCTTATCGGCCTGGGATCTGCGCAACTGCCGGTTAAGCAATAGAGCCAGTGAGATGTTGGTGGCTTGCCGCACTACAGCACTATTACAATGGTTAGACATCAACTTTCTTTGAAATATGAGTATCCACGGCCACTTTTCGCTTCAACTACAGCTCATTACGTCCCCAAAACTAGAGTACCAAATCACCCAAAAACCACAGTACCAACGACAACACCCGAAAGACACACCGGAAACATCTTGTATCACAGACCTGATCTGCATCACACAAACGTTTTAACGACGTCATTTTTTGTCGACAGCCGATAACTTTCAGTGTAAATCCATCGCAGATTTTCCGCTCAGCGGATCTCAGTCAAAAATCAAAATAACCAGTTAGAACCTAGGGAAGGGTGACGCGATTACGATGCACAGGTCGGCGAGGCTTTGGCCGGTGTAAAGGCGATGAACAAAGTCATAGGACTAGGTATGCCTATTCGTGAGGTGCTCAACTAACACCGCGAAAGCCCTTGGGATAGGGCTATTCAGAGAATGATTTGATCAACAACGCCGTTTTGAGGGATATACAGCAATGAATAAGCATTTCGAACTCATCGACAAACCCACTTTTTTTGGTGCACTGGCCTTGCTGGTCTCTGTGATTGTTCCTTTGGCTCTGTTCCCCGCTGAAGGGGCAGACTGGATCGCCGTCGCCAAAGCATTTATGACAGACAAACTCGGCTTCGCTTACCTGACTCTCGGGTTGACCGCGTTTTTCTTCATGATCTACATCATCTTCTCCGATATCGGCCAGATCAAACTGGGCGACCCGGATGAAAAGCCTGAATACGCCACAGGCTCCTGGGCAGCGATGCTGTTCTGCGGCGGTATTGGTGCCAGTATCCTGTACTGGGGCTGTATTGAATGGGCTTATTACTACATGAACCCGCCATTTCAGCTGGAACCCGGCAGTGAAGAAGCCGTTCGCTGGGCAGCAACCTACGGAATCTTTCATTGGGGTCCCATCGCTTGGTCCATCTATCTGATCCCGGCGCTGCCCATTGCCTATTTCTTCTATGTTCGCAAACAACCGGTACTGAAAGTCTCAGCAGCCTTGATGCCTGTCATTGGCGAAGCTCGCAGCTATGGCAAGACCGGGAAATTTATCGATATTCTGTTTATCTTTGGTCTGCTTGGCGGCGCGGCAACAACCCTGGGGCTGGCAGCCCCTCTGATCAACGAAGGTATCAGCAATCTGTTTGGTATCCCAACCAGTACCGGCAGCCAGATTGGCGTGTTGATGCTGTGTACCGCGCTGTTTGCCTATTCTTCCTACAAAGGCATGGACGGTGGTATCAAGTTGCTTTCCAATATTAATTTTTGGGGGGCGCTGGCGTTGCTGGCTTTTGTGCTGGTAGCAGGGCCAACCATTTTTATGCTGGAAACCGGGTTGGATTCCATCGGTCGTATGCTGTCTAACTTCTTTGTGATGGCAACCTGGGCTGAACCTTTCGGCGGTATGGGCAGCTTTAAAGATACCCACTTCCCTCAGGATTGGACCATCTTCTACTGGGCCTGGTGGTTGGTATTCGCCCCAAGCATGGGTCTGTTTGTTGCCCGTATCTCCCGTGGTCGTACTATTAAGCAGATGGTAACCGGCTCTATCTTCTTCGGTTCTCTGGGTTGTGCTCTGTACTTTATGGTACTGGGTAACTACGGCCTGTCACTGCAACTGTCCGGCCAGCTGGATGTAGTGAGTATTCTGCAGGAGCAGGGCCCCACTACGGCTATCTTTGCCATGCTGGAACAACTGCCTTTCAGTGATGCTGTGATAGTGGCTTTTACCCTGTTGTGTATCATCTTCACCGCCACTACCTTTGACTCAATCTCCTATATCCTGGCCTCTGTGGTCCAAAATAATGTGACCGAAGAGCCGCTGCGCTGGAATCGTTTATTCTGGGCTTTCGCCCTGTCCATTATGCCTTCGGTGCTGATGTTTATGGGGGGACTTGCAACCCTGCAAACAGCCGCCATCGTGGGGGGATTGCCCTTGCTGATTATCGCAGTCATGTTGATGATTTCCGGTGTCAAAGCAGCCTCTTTGGATCTGAGCCATCAACAGGGCTATGAAGATCCTGTCATCAATATCGAAGACCTGCCTGAAGTTGACCCCTGGAGTCGCGAAGGCACCGCGCTGGCAAAATTTGAGCTGTTACGGGATGCGGCCATCGAAGCGGCCGATGCTGAGCGTGATGCACTCAATACTATCTGGCAATTAAAAAAACGTATTCGCAAAGAAGCCTTGGAACGCGGCGAGTCCGGCATGGAACTCGGAGATGCCCCGGATGAGATGATAGAGGAACTTCAGCGCCTGACCGCAGAAGCAATTGAAGCCAAAGAGCGGAAACTCAATGCCTCTGCGCAGGCGCAGGAAGCCCGGATACGTTTCAACGAACTGATGCGGAAAAAAGCCGAACAGCAGGATTCTCAGGCTCTCGCGTAAAAGATGTTTAGGGAAGGTGCGAATAAGTCCCGTGCGTGCTCTGCGAGTGCTGGCAGCCTCTAGATGCGTGGCGCAGTTTGAAGTTAATGGCCCTAGTCCTTAGCGAGAACTGCAACCAAGCAGATAGGGCTGTCAGCCTCGCCCTACGGGGCTTTCGAGCAATCACGATTGCTTTGGTATTGCGCTTTGAAAGGCAACCAGCCTTGCTTTATCTGAATACCTCGAACTCGCTTCTGCTCATAAGCCAGAGTGGTGCGAGGACTTGTTCGCACCTCCCTTAGAATTGTCAGGGCAATTTCGTTGCCTTAACTATAGCGACATGGGCGCCGAACGGCGCCTTTTTTCTGCAATCATATCGTTATCTTCATAAAGGACAATAAAAACAAAGGAAGAGTATGGCTATTAATACCAACCTCACAGACAACGATCTGCGAGAAGTTAAACAACTGGGGATGTGGGCCTCCATCACCAGTCTGGGATATGTATTCTGGCTGGTTGGCGGTATGGAGTTGGTGGAGCGAATCGCCTACTATGGCGTGAAAGCCAGCGCCGGCCTATATGCCAAAGCGCCGGTATCCGGGGGTGGCCTGGGTATCACCCTGTCAGATTACGGTATCATCATCTCCATCTGGGCAATTCTGCAAACCTTTATTCCTGTATTCACCGGCGGCATCTCCGATCGAGTGGGATATAAGGAAACCATTTTCGCCTCAACCATAGTCAAAATTGCCGGCTACCTGTGTATGGCCTTTTTCCCCAGCTTCTGGGGTTTTCTCGTTGGCGCTATGTTGCTGGCGGCCGGTACCGGGATTTTCAAACCCGGCATTCAGGGCACTCTGGTGCTGGCGACCCGCCGGGACAACTCCTCCATGGCCTGGGGCATCTTCTATCAGGTCGTGAATATCGGTGGTTTCCTCGGACCTTTGGTGGCCGTGCATATGCGCCAGTTGTCCTGGGACAATGTGTTTTACGCCTGCGCCGCCATCATCTCGCTGAACTTGCTGTTCCTGCTGGCGTACAAAGAGCCCGGCAAAGAGCAGCGACTGGCCCGAGCCGCCAAAATCAAGTCAGGTGAAATTGAGCAGCAAGCCCTGTGGAAAGATGCCTGGCATGAGCTGAAAAAACCAGTGGTCATCTACTATATGCTGGTGTTTTCCGGCTTCTGGTTCCTGTTCAACTCGCTGTTCGATGTATTGCCTATTCACATTTCCGAATGGGTCGATACCAGTGTAATTGTTACCAGCCTGTTTGGACCAGAAGGCACCGGCAACGGCATAGTGCAATTCTGGTTAGGGTTGAACAACGAAGGCACCAAGGTGATGCCGGAAGGGATGCTCAACCTCAATGCCGGCATGATCATGACCAGCTGTTTTCTGGTCGCGGCCCTGACCGCCAAATACCGCATAACCACCGCCATGCTTGCCGGTTGTCTGCTCAGTATTCTGGCATTTGTGCTGATCGGCTACAGCAACGCAGCCTGGATGATCGTGCTGGCCATTGCCATGTTCTCTTTAGGGGAAATGATGATCTCCCCGAAGAAGAACGAATTTATGGGCAATATCGCACCACAAGGCAAAAAGGCCATGTACCTTGGCTTTGTGATGCTGCCACAAGGCATCGGCTGGGGCCTTGAAGGTTATTTCGGCCCTAAGCTGTATGAGCACTTTGCCTCCAAGGAGCGTTTCTCCCGGCAGATGCTGGAGCTGGAAGGTATGACTCCGGCAGACATTGCAGCCATCCCTCAGGGCGAAGCCTTTACCACACTGGTGAGCTACACAGGAGAAAACGCAGAGCAGCTGACCCTGACACTGTACAACATGCACGATATCGGTATGGCCTGGTACATTATTACTGCTATCGGTTCGCTCTCTGCAGTGGGGATCTATATCTACGGCAAGTGGCTGTTGGCACTGCAGCGCTCGCAGCAAAGCTGATATTCAACGGCACAGACAGTAATCATCGCGCTTTGTTTATGGGTAAATCAGGCTGTTACATCAGCGTCCCTGTTGATGAGTCAAATTCAGCCAGGTACCGGGAGCTGGAGTATGGTTTAAGTAAAGCCCGAAGGTGACGACGGTTGATCTGTCATCCATATTTGTTTTAATCTGCGACTGACTTGGCAGGGCTGCGCTGCCGAGCAAATCGTCGACACCAGGGCAATTCCGGCGACACCGGTTTGCCTGATCCGGGCAAAGTTGGCTTCATCTATCCCGCCAATTGCCACCAGAGGTTTTGACGAGCAATTAACTGCCAGACTTAATCCATCCAGCCCCCACTCTAAACGGGTATCGGTTTTGGTGGCACTGGCAAACACTGTGCTGATCCCCAGATAATCCACCGGCAATTTCTGCGCTTCATGCAGCTGTGCCATGGACTCGACAGTCAGCCCCAGTATTTTGCCTCCACCAAGCAACCGCCGGGCAAGCTCAGCAGGCATATCCGACTGCCCAAGATGCAGCCCATCGGCATCAACCGCCAACGCCACATCGAGCCTGTCGTTGATGATAAGCGGTACGCTGCTGCCACAAAGCAGGGTCTTCAGTTTCTGCGCCCGACAGATAAAAGAACGGATATCGCCCTGTTTCTCCCGCAGCTGTACCATGGTGACACCGCCATCCACGGCCTGCTTAACCACCCGGCAAAGCGCGTCATCATCCAGCCCATAGTCTGTGACCAGATAGAGTCGATAGTCAGGCGTCATAACAGCTCCAGCATATTCACTTCAGCAGCCAGCTGCTCTGGTGTCAGTTGATACAGGGCATCCAGAAACCGGTACTGAAAGCTGCCGGGGCCGTCACTGTCATTGCTGACCTGCAAGCCAACAACGCCCATGACAGCAGCGGCAGACAGGGCACAGGGCAGCCCCTGCTCATCACCAAGGGCAGCAAAGGCACCAGTCAGTGCCGAGAGTGTACATCCCATTCCGGTGACCCGGGTCATCAGGGGATGACCATCTGTCAGCTTAAAAACCCGTTGCCCAACGACATAATCGGTTGCTCCGGACACCACCACCTGTGCCTGATATTTACGGTGCAACGACAAGGCTGCGCCCAGTGCGGCATCGCTGGGATCCTGGCTGTCCACGCCTTTGGTCGAGCACAGCTCACCGGCCAGCGCCATCACCTCGGATGCATTGCCGCGAATAATAAAACGCTCGCCCAAAGGCGCGGCCAAATCACACAGCTCCCGCGCAGTATCGGTACGCAGACTGGTGGCGCCACATCCCACTGGGTCAAGCACCAGCGGTTTATCCAGCGCTACTGCCTGTGCGGCCGCATATTTCATGCGGTCAATCCACTGCCTGTCGGGGGTACCTATGTTGAGGACCAGCGCGCTAGCCAAATTCAGCATCTCATCCATCTCCTCGTGACTATGCGCCATAACCGGAGATGCGCCGAGCGCCAACAGAGCGTTGGCGGTATTGTTCATCACCACATAGTTGGTGATATTGACCACCAGCGGACTGCGCAACCTCAGTTGTGTCAGGCGCTGGGCAACAAAATGATGGGGATCTGTCATAAAAACGCCTTATCCTTTATTGGCAAGCGAGTCAAACCTGATATTAATCAATAAGTAAGTCACCATTTACAAGCTTAATGATATCTATCCGACGGTTGAATATGTTGGTTAAGTGCGTCACTCATGTAATGCGAAAAAATGGTCGACCGGCCCATGCCCCTGACCAATTTGCCAGCGGTCTGCACTTTGCAGCGCCCGAGTCAGGTAGTCTTTGGCCTGCCGGCAGGCCTGCTCAAGGGGCACGCCCTGCGCCAGATACGAAGCGATGGCCGCTGACAGGGTGCAGCCAGTGCCATGGGTATTGCGAGTAGCAAGCCTGGGCGCAGAGAAACTGACGGTACCGGCAGCCTGAATGAGAAAGTCCCGGCTGGCCGCCTCATTGTGCAGATGACCGCCTTTAAGCAACATCGCCTGCGGTCTGCCAAGAGCACTGTCGACTGAGATAAGTTGCCGGCTGGCCTCAAGTAAAGGGTTCATTTGCGCTTCACAGCCGGGCACAGGTAAATCCAGCAGACGCGATGCCTCTGCAAGATTCGGCGTGATCACATCAGCCAATGGCAAAAGTTCAGTAAGCAGGCTGTCCATCGCATCGCCGGTCAGCAGCGAATCACCGCTGGTGGCAACCATAACAGGATCGAGTACCACCCACTCTGGTCGATATTGCCGCAATTTTTGCGCAACCACCCCGATAATCTCTCTCTTGGCCAGCATGCCGACTTTCACCGCGCGCACCGGCAAATCGGCAAAGACCA
The DNA here is from genome assembly GCA_021462625.1 of Shewanella sp. Lineage (GTDB taxonomy): Bacteria > Pseudomonadota > Gammaproteobacteria > Enterobacterales > Shewanellaceae > Shewanella. The sequence continues at coordinate 2,048 of JAJNAU010000109.1, read as the reverse complement.
CATCCAGTTGCTGAGCGATAAAATCGGCCGGCACAGGATGAATACCAAATACGCCCTGAGTATTTTGCGCCGTGAGCGCGGTGATCACGCTGCAGGCATAACCGCCGGTGGCTGAAATAGCCTTGATGTCAGCCTGGATCCCTGCCCCACCGCCACTGTCGCTGCCAGCTATGGTCAAAGTAATTGGAGTGTTCATGTATTGGCACCTCATATAAGGCGCAGAGAAGGAAGCGGGGAGTCATTCCCAGGGCTTAGTTCCCTACGCCAGTATCGGGAAGCGTCGGCTTTCCCTTAGCTGGATCAGGTTCAACGGGTTCCGCTGTGGCGGTCTCAGCCCAAAGGAAGGTATAAACAGCGTTTTCCCCAAGGCACCCCGACTAAGAAAGACCGGCTAGCGATTGAATTTAAACAAACTTGCCAGCTTGGCGACAGATGGTAACAGGCCAAGGCCGATTCAGAAAAGCCCTTTAGTGACCTCATCCCCGTCAAGAGCACGCCACTGTCCCGGACCCAGTGCGTCATCCAGCTCAAGCCCCCCGATCCGACTGCGATGCAGCGCCACCACAGGATTACGGAAACGGCCAAACATTCTTTTTAGCTGATGATACTTGCCCTCGGTAAGCACCACTCTGGCGGTATGACTTCCGATAATCTCCAGTTGCGCAGGGTTAGTAGTCATATCCTCAAAGCCGAAATACATGCCCAGGGCAAAGGCTGGGGCATATTCCTCAGTCAACGGATTGGCCAGAGTTACCCAATATTCCTTTTCCACATGAGCGCCGGGCTGCATCAGCACGCAAGACCAGCGGCTGTCATTGGTCAGCAGCACCAGTCCTGAGGTGTTGAGATCCAATCGCCCCACTATATGTAACCCGGACTGCAGCGCCTCGGGCAACAGGGCCAGCACAGTACCATGTAACTCATCGTTGGTGGCACTGACCACACCCACCGGCTTGTGCACCATATAATAACGGGGCGAATTCTGTCGCAGCAGCTGTTCATCCAGTGCAATGCAGCTAAACTCGTTCACCTGCATATCTATCTCGGTGGCGACTATCCCATTCACCTTAACCCTGCGTGCAAGCAGTAACTGGCGCACCTGTTTGCGGGGTATCTGCAGCACTTTGGCCAAGAACCTGTCCAGCCTGGCCCTTTTACTTTCCAATCCCGGTATCCTGTTTGGCAAAATGAGCGCCCATTATCCGTGGTCGCCGCCCCATATGCCACTGCCAATACCGGTATTAATGCCCAATTCAGGCTACAGGGGATATACTGAGTCAAACTTTTTATCCCTGCTCACTATGTCATTTCCCTTTTGCTATCAAACTGAATTCGTGCTGGACAGAAGCCACTACGAAGAGTGCTTTGATGAAACAGCCAAACCTTTGCCGGGGCTGCGTCCTTATGCCAAAGCAGCGAGCTTTGTGCTGGTCGGCTTTGCCCTGTTGGCACTGCCAATAGAGGACGTCATTGGCTATTTATTTATGGGCCTTGGCTTGATTGAAGGTCTGAGTGTAAACTTCCGACGCCCTTGGTGGCTGTGGCGCCAGTTGATGAGCAAAGCCGCTAATCATTCGGTGAATTTTGTGCTGGATGAAGAAGGGATCAAAATAAACTCGGACTATGTCAATCAACAGATCAACTGGTCACAGATTGACAGCATCACCCTGACTCCAAAAGGCTATTTGCTGAAAATTGGCAAAGGCCGCAGTTACATTTCCCGCCGGATCCTGAGCGATGAAGCCAATGCCTTTGTGCGGGGCAAAATGCAGTCAGCTGCATGACAGCCCAAAACAGACAGTGGTTACTGTGAATAGCATTGAAGCATAGGTATTTGACCAGCCCTTCCCTGCCCTACCAGCCGACTGTTGGAAAACAGACCCGCGTACAGAATACCGATACATATATGGTAAAGAAGCCAGCGGCCAGCACAGCGACAATAGGTTATTGTCAGCTTACGCAAATGATCACAATGGCGCAAAAAACGCAAAAAAAGTGACCAGCCAAGCCCTGCGGCAGCGCCAAGATGTGATTAAGATCGCCTAGGG
>JAJNAU010000108.1 GCA_021462625.1 Shewanella sp. | reverse complement strand
TTACCATTTCAGAGGTCAGACGGCCTGTGGTGTAGAAGATTTTGTCACTGCCATCTTCATCGGCCAGCCACATATCACCGGCAAGGGTGTCCACCGCATTGTGTCGCCCTACATCCTCAACGAATGCCATGATGGCTTGGTTGTGGCACAGGCCACAACCATGCACCGCTCCGGCATTCTTGTAGGTTTCATTGTACTCGTTGATGTTTTTAAGCAACCCATACAGGGTGCTTTGCTTCAGGGTGGGGATCGGTAGCTGGATCTCTTCCAGGCCCTGCATAAAGCCACCATAAACTGTCCCCTGACCACAGCCGGTGGTCACTGTTTTGTCTGACAGTTTCTTGTCCAAATCGACGGTCTGCTCTTTGGTAATGATGGCAGCTGAGTTGGTATCCCAATCAACAATCACAGATTCCAGTAGGCTGGCATCACTTATAAAGCCTTGATTCTTTAAATAACCCAGTGCCAATGACTCAGCTTTGGCACCCAGAGTCATCAAGGTCACAATTGGTCGCCAGTTAAGATAAACCGTTAGCGGACGCTCACAGGCAATAAATTTGTTTTCGATCTGACCACGCTCGTTAACGGCAGTGACAGGGATGGTCAGCGGGACTTCGGCCCGGGTTTTAATAATCGACAGGGAAAGGGGTATCTGTTTCATCAGATCCTGCAAAGTTAATGCTATTGGGGGTATGCATAGTGCTTACTAGCAATATTCGTACCTGGAAACCGGAGAATAAGTAAAACGCAAGGAAGATCACAAAACACTGGCTCTGATCGGACGTTTATGCCCAAGGAGATATTGCTGGAGAGACAAAATGTCCTATGCTGCTCTTCGGATTGATGATCCAGCTCTAAAAAAACACTTCACTGATATTGATGGCCCCATCCTTGCTATATGATATGGGGTATAAAGCAGGTTGACTGAAGCGCCAGCCGCCGTTGACAGGACTCAGGATATTTGAATATGCAACACACAGAAAATGTATGGCCGGTATATGTTTCTCTCAAAAAATCCGAAAAACAGGTAGGACGCTGGACCTCGGTGCAGTGGGAGCTGGATCAGATGGTTCCTGCATCCTGTGAACAGCCAAAGGGCAGTAATCTGGTGTTGCTTGAACTGCATCGTGATGAGCGCGCCAGTTACCGGTTGAATCTGGATCTCGACACTCCCATGTTGTATCTGGTGTGTGATGAACTAGTGGATGGTACCTGGGTGCCGGCGTCGTTGTCTGCTTGTCAGAATGTAGCAGCCGGCGCTCTTGAGGGGGACACCCCGGTGATCAGCATGGCGATGCCCGATGCAGTTGCCTGCTGGATTGAAGCTTTCATTACCCGTCATGGTGAAGTGGAAATCTGTGCTCATCGCCGTAAGCATGTTAACCGCCGCAAGGAACTGGCCGAAGATCAAAGGCGTAAAAACGTATGAGTGATAAATCAAGTGGATTTTTCAGTCGCTGGCAGCAACGTCGTGATCAGGTTGCCCAGGAGGCTGAAAGAGCGCAGCAGGAGCCCGTTGTTGAAAGCTCGCCATTGCCGGAGCAGCCACAACCGCTTGCCAATAAAGCTGGGGACGGTGAGCGTCTGCTGATGGAGGAAGACTTACCTGATCCTGAGCAAATTGAGCTGGGAGGCAGTTTCGCGGCCTTTATGGCCAACAATGTTGATCCTACAGCTAAAAAGGCTGCACTCAGAGCCCTGTGGAAACAACCCCACTTTAATGAAGTCTGTAGGATGGCGGAATACGCGCTGGATTACAGCAATCAACCGCTGCTGTCGGCCGCCGATTCCGCCGAGTTGGTGAAAAAGGTATTCCGCAAAGTTATCGAGCGGGAGGAGCAGCAGGAGGCCAGTCAGACTGAAGTAGCGTCAACCAAGAGTGCACAGTCCATGCAGGAGAGTTTGCCAGAGGCAACAGAGCAGCCATCGGAGGCAGTCGCAGACACTTTACCTGATGAAAATCAATCGGTTAATCAGGATCCGCCTGATGAATCGTCGGTTTTGCGCCAGACGGTTGGAAAAGGTCAGTTAAGTTAATTTTATTATCGTAAATTTTGGTACTCTATTGCTCCATCGTTCGGTTGCAGCCGGATTGGGAGCAATACCAGAGACAGCCAAAACTGTTCAGGAACGCAATGTGAGCTCAAATTCAAATAAGATGCACAGCCAGCCTCAACTGAAGCTGGTTCGCCAGAGTGTGATGGCACAAACCCGGATCATCCAGAACCTGATCCCGCCGACCGTGAGTTACACCACTCAGGGCAACGTATTGATCATCGGCCCTGAAGATTTGGCCCGCTTGGCTGCGGCCAAATTGTCTTCTATGGCAAGCCGAGTCATTCTGGCTACAGATCCTGTTACTTCGCAGGATGATGCTCATCTTGAGGCCGTTATGAATGCCGCGCCTCAGGTGGAGAGCTTCTATAATCCCTTGCACGCTATCAAAGGCTTTTTGGGTCAGTTTCAGGTGCTGGTGGAGAACGATGCCGGTGATGAAAAAACGGTCCAGCTCAGTCAGGTGGCAATTCGTAAACCTCATTTCGATATTCTGCTGGACCTCAGTCTCGAGCCAAGCCTGAGTTTGGAAATGCTGCCTCCCGGTTACTTCTATGTCGGCCGTGATGAAACCAAACTGGCTGATGCACTGGCACAGATCCCTGAGTTGATTGGTGAATTCGACAAGCCTCGCTATGTCAAAGTTAACAGCGATATCTGCGCTCACTATCGTCACGGGATGAACGGCTGTAACCGCTGTCTGAACTTCTGTCCCGCTGATGCCATTGCCAGCGTGGATAATGTTATCGAGATCGACCCTTATCTGTGCCACGGCGCAGGTAGCTGCAGCAATGCCTGTCCGACTGGCGCACTGAGCTATGATCTGCCGGCACCGCAATCGCTGCACAATTATCTGCAAAATCTGGTCAGCAATTATCTGGAGCAGGCTGGTGAAGCGCCTGTTATCCTGTTCCACGATGAAAATGTGGCCGCCGAGCTGGTGGGTGATGCACTACCCGGTGACATTCTGCCGATTGCACTAGAAGAGATCACCGTTGCTGCCATCGACCACTGGATGTCGGTATTGGCCTGGGGTGCCCGTCAGGTGTTGATTTACAACACGACCGCGACAGCACCGACCCTGACCCAGATGCTACAGGGTGAAGTGGCGCTGGCTAACCGTATTTTGGATGAGATGGGACAACCACAGCGTATCGCCATTGTTGATACTATCCAGGCTGAAGCGTTGGAAGAAACTTTGAACATCAGCAGTGGTTGGCCGGTAACGGTACCCGCCGCGTTTGCTGCGACCGACAAGCGCGCGACACTGTATCAGGCGGTTGATCACCTTAATGGTCAGGCTGCCGCCATCGATTCCTGCCTTAGCATGAGCAATATTCCTTACGGCTCAGTGAATGTTGTGGCTGACAAGTGCACCCTGTGTTTGAGCTGTGTGGCAAGCTGTCCAACTCAGGCACTGAAAGATGGCGGTGACGAACCGGCGCTGCGCTTTGTCGAGCAGGACTGTGTGCAGTGTGGGCTGTGTGAGCAGGCTTGTCCTGAAAAAGTGATCAGCCTGACGCCTCAGATCAACTTTGACCCTAGTGCCCGTCAGCAGCTGCGCAACCTGAAACAAGAGCCTCCTTTTGAATGTATCGTCTGCGGTACGCCATTTGCGACCCAGTCGATGGTACAGCGTATGCTGGATATGGTGGGCAGCCACAGTGCCTTCAATACCAATATCGAGCGTTTGAAAATGTGCGGTGATTGCCGCGTGAAAGATTTGTTTGAAGACATACTTCAAGACCCGGAAATGCAACTGCGTTAAGAGTTTTTTATGACTAAATCAGTAAGAAATGTAAGCGAAAAAGATCAACTGCGTGCTGATATCTACCAGCTGATCGCAGCCCTGTTGCGCCGTAATCCGAGCGCTGAGTTGCTGGACTTTCTGGCCAATCTTGAAGTGGATGTCGACCAGGATAACGACATGACCAAAGCCTGGCTGGCACTGAAGCTGGCGGCTGGTCAATTCACCCCTGAGCAGCTGGAAGATGAATACTTCGCGCTGTTTTTGGGGGTAGGTTGCGGGGAAATCCTGCCCTATGGGAGCTGGTTTATGACCGGATCCCTGATGGACAAGCCTCTGGCGTTGTTACGCCAGGACTTGCTGCAACTGGGTTTTGCCCGCGAAGAAGATGTGAAAGAGCCTGAAGATCACGTGGCTGCTTTGTGTGAAGTGATGGGCACGCTGATCCTGGACGCCCCGGGCTACCGTCAACTGGCCTTCTATCAGCGCCATATAGCCAGCTGGATCGGGCGTTTTATTGAAAAATTAAACACCGCTCCCAGCGCTGCTTTCTATGCTGCGGTGGGACAGTTGTGTAAGGCCTTCTTTGACCTGGAAGCCATCGAGTTTGAACAGCTGAGTCTGGACATTCCGGTGAACTGCCCGGGCAACGATGATATGCAACCTGCAGAAGTTGAGAAAGTGCAGCTGAACTGAGAAGTGTTAACTTCGCAAAGGGGCTGCCGGTACCGAGTGGTATCAGCGGCCCTGCAGCGTAGACGGGGAGGAGGAACTTCCCATAAACCGGGATCAGCCCCGGATGTTAATCAGCAGACCTTATGAAGAAGCAAGCTTGCGGCATAAGTCGGCGACAGGCGTTGAAAGCCCGGATCGCAGGCGGCACCGTGGTGGCGTCTGCATCCCAAGTGGGTGAAGCCAACGCTGAATCAAAAGAAGTCACCCCTGCAGTAAAAGTTGAAGGTTACAAAGAAACTGACCACACTCGCGCTTATTACGCGTCGTTGTAATAATAATCAGTTGCTACTTCATGTCGCCAATTGGCCGCGAATGACACAACTTCAGGATCGGCCTGACTCTGTGTCTGACATATAGGAGGATGTGTGTTGCGACTGACACTCACATCAAGCCAGGCTAAGCCGGCTGACAAGCCAAGCCTGGGCCTCAACCGCCGTCAATTCCTCAAGACGGCCGGTCGCCGTCATGTCAGTTGTTTCTGATGTTTAATAATGCCGATATGTTGGGACCTGCTGCCCATACCCTGATGGCTGAACTGAGGATTCAGAGCGAGTTGATTGCTGATGTCAGAATGCCGAGTGAGGCAGGTGTGACCTGAGCAACAGCGGAATAATCTTCTGCGTGATCTGTCTGAATTTGCGTCTGTGCGCGCATATCACCAGCTTGCTTTTATAAAGTGTGATCCACTTGGCAAAACGCTGATTTCGGCGGGTGTTTTAGCATCAACTTGAGGGCGGTGATCAATATTCACGAGGCTCTTTCTTTTATAGTGGTATCGAAATATCTGGGACTCATTCTTCCAGTTAGAGGTTTTCACAAATTTGCAGCATTTGAGAGTGTGGCGGATGAGTGAACCGGCCCCGGCTCAGGGGAGAGTACTGAGCCATTTCTATCAGGAGCAAAAATGAAAAAGCAACAGCCAGATCTGAGCCGCAGATCTTTGCTGAAGACCCTGACTGTAGGCAGCGCGGCTACCGCCGTGGTAGCTGCCTCAGGGATCAGTGTCGCTCACGCAAAAGAAGGCAACGCGGTATCCAAGCAAAACAAAGATGGTTACCACGAAACTGCGCACATCCGTGCTTACTACAACAGCCTGCGCAGCTAATCAGGAGATAATCAGCGATGAAATTAACTCGCAAGTCTAATGTCGCCCCAGTGACTGACAAACCAGTACTGGGTATCAGCCGTCGTCAGTTTATGAAGCACGCAGGTATTGCTACCGGTGGTATCGCCGCTGCTTCTCTGATGGGCACTGGCATGATGCGTCGTGCTGAAGCTGCTGAAGTGCCTTACGATGCACCAATCGAAATCAAACGCACCATCTGCTCTGCCTGTGCGGTAGGCTGTGGTCTGTATGCTGAAGTACAAAACGGTGTATGGATCGGTCAGGAACCCGCTTTCGATCACCCATTCAACGCCGGTGGTCACTGTGCCAAAGGTGCTGCACTGCGTGAACACGGTCACGGTGAAAAGCGTCTGAAGTACCCAATGAAGCTTGTTGATGGCAAGTGGAAGAAAATCTCCTGGGATCAGGCGATCAATGAAGTGGGCGACAAGATGCTGGAAATCCGCAAGGAATCCGGTCCTGACTCTATCTACTTCATGGGCTCTGCCAAGTTCTCCAACGAAGGTTGTTATGCTTACCGTAAGCTGGCAGCTATGTGGGGTACCAACAACGTCGATCACTCTGCTCGTATTTGTCACTCTACCACTGTAGCCGGTGTAGCAAACACCTGGGGTTACGGTGCGCAAACCAACTCTTTCAACGACATTCAGAACGCCAATGCGATTTTCTTCATTGGTGCCAACCCTGCTGAAGCCCACCCGGTTTCCATGCAGCACATTCTGATCGCCAAAGAGAAGAACAACGCCAAGATCATCGTCGTTGACCCTCGTTACACCCGTACCGCGGCTCACTCTGATCTGCACTGTGCTATCCGTCCAGGTACCGATATTCCATTCATCTACGGTATGCTGTGGCACATCTTCGAAAACGGCTGGGAAGACAAGGCCTTCCTCGAACAGCGCGTATTCGCTATGGATGAAATCCGTAAGGAAGCAGCCAAGTTCCCTCCTAAGGAAGTCGCTGACGTCTGTGGTGTGTCTGAAGAAGTGATCTATCAGGCTGCCAAGATGATGGCTGAAAACCGTCCAGGCACCGTAGTTTGGTGTATGGGGGGTACCCAGCACCACGTAGGTAATGCCAACACCCGTGCATACTGCTTGCTGCAGCTGGCGCTGGGTAATATGGGTGTTTCCGGTGGTGGTACCAATATTTTCCGTGGTCACGATAACGTACAGGGTGCAACCGATCTGGGGCTGCTGTTCGACAACCTGCCTGGCTACTATGGTCTGACGACTGCTGCATGGAAACACTGGAGCAACGTGTGGGAACTGGATATGGAGTGGGTGAAAGGCCGCTTCGATCAGGGCACCTACCTGGGTCGCGAGCCCATGACCACTCCGGGTATTCCCTGCTCCCGTTGGCACGACGGTGTACTGCTGGAAAAAGACAAGCTGGCTCAGAAAGATAATGTCCGTCTGGCATTCTTCTGGGGGCAGTCTGTCAACACTGAAACCCGTCAGGCTGAAGTGCGTGATGCACTGGACAAGATGGATACAGTAGTGGTTGTTGACCCATTCCCAACCATGGCTGGTGTTATGCACCGTCGTAAGAATGGCGTATACCTGCTGCCAGCCTGTACTCAGTTTGAAGCAGAAGGCGCTATCTCCAACTCTGGCCGTTCTATTCAGTGGCGTCAGCAGGTGGTTAAGCCATTGTTTGAGTCCAAGAACGATATCGAGATCATGTACCTGCTGGCCAAGAAGGTCGGCATTGCCGATCAGTGGGCCAAGCGTTGGGAAATCAAAGATGGCATGCCAGTTGTCGAAGATATCTCCCGCGAAATCAACCGCGGTATGTGGACTATCGGTTATACCGGTCAGAGCCCTGAGCGTATCAAGCAACACACCATGAACTGGGGTACTTTCTCCAACAAGACCCTGGAAGCCGAGGGTGGCCCATGTGCCGGTGAAACCTACGGTCTGCCTTGGCCATGTTGGGGTACGCCAGAGGCTAAGCACCCAGGTACCCAGATCCTGTACAACACAAGCAGACACGTTAAAGACGGTGGTGGTAACTTCCGCGCCCGTTACGGTGTTGAGTACAAAGGTGAAAACCTGTTGGCTGAAGGCTCCTTCTCCAAGGGCTGTGAAATCGAAGACGGTTTCCCGGAATTCACCGACAAGATGCTGAAGCAACTGGGTTGGTGGAACGAGCTGACTGCTGAAGAGAAAGCGTCTGCAGAAGGTAAAAACTGGAAGACTGATCTGTCCGGCGGTATCGTTCGCGTGGCAATCAAGCACGGTTGTATCCCATTCGGTAACGGCAAAGCCCGTTGTATCGTGTGGACCTTCCCTGATCAGGTGCCGGTACACCGCGAGCCGCTGTATACCTCTCGCCGTGATCTGATCGCCAAGTACCCAACTTACGCTGACATGCAGGTACATCGTCTGCCGACGCTGTACAAGTCTATTCAGGACAAAGTCATCACTGACAACCTGGACAAGAAGTACCCACTGGTACTGACTTCCGGTCGTCTGGTTGAGTACGAGGGTGGTGGTGAAGAATCGCGTTCTAACCCATGGCTGGCTGAACTGCAGCAGGAAATGTTCGTGGAAATCCACCCGGCCGATGCAGCTGATCGCGGTCTGCGTAATGGCGAAATGGTATGGCTGGAAGGTGCTGAAGGCGGCCGTATCAAGGTCATGGCAATGGTAACTCCACGTGTGCCTAAGGGCGTGACCTGGATGCCATACCACTTTGCCGGTGTGATGCATGGTGAGAGCCTGGAGCCTAACTATCCGGAAGGTACCGTACCTTACGTATTGGGTGAATCCTGTAACACTGCGCTGACCTATGGTTATGACCCAGTGACTCAGATGCAGGAAACCAAGGCTTCTCTGTGTCAGATCGAAAAGGCCTAATGCAGCTTAATTCAGGAGATATGCCAATATGGCTACATTGAAATTTTTGTGTGACACCAAGCGCTGCATCGAATGTAACGGCTGTGTCACTGCTTGTAAGAACGAAAACGCCTCCGCTTTGGAGTGGGGTATTAACCGCCGCCGCGTGGTAACCGTTAACGACGGTAAGCCAGGTGAAGCGTCCATCTCTATCGCTTGTATGCACTGTGATGACGCGCCATGTATGGCCGTATGTCCAGCCAACTGCTTCTACAAGACAGAAGATGGCCTGACTCTGCACAACAAAGATACCTGTATCGGTTGTGGTTACTGTCTGTTTGCTTGCCCATTCGGCGCGCCTCAGTTCCCGAAAAGTGGTGCCTTTGGCGCTCGCGGTAAGATGGACAAGTGTACTTTCTGTGCTGGTGGCCCGGAAGAAAACCACTCTGAAGCTGAGATGAAGAAGTACGGTGCTAACCGTCTGGCAGAAGGCAAACTGCCGATGTGTGCTGAACTGTGTGCGACCAAATCTCTGCTGGCGGGTGATGCAAACGTACTGTCTGACATCTACCGTGAGCGTGTAGCTTACCGTGGCAGCAAGAAAGGTATCTGGGGTTAATCCCGACCTTTGAAGTACTACAACTACTGCTCCGGTGTGCCGGAGCAGTTCTTGAGGAAACAATATGAACAAACTGTTCAAACACTTGGGTGTAGCGCTGGCACTGCTTTTCAGTGCGGTTTGCTTCGCCAATGGTGGTGAGCAGGCGGTTGCCCAGGTTTCAGATGCTCAGGTATGGGCACAACTGAAAGACGGTGCAGTCGGCTACACTACCTCCAAGGGGGCGTTCCACGATCAGGCGATCAACACCTATGATCTGCGCGCGCTAGACGTACGTGGTGACTGGCTGGCTCCAGCCCTGATGGCTGCGCTGTTCGGTATGATTGCCATCTTTATCGTATTTATCAAAATCAACGGTATCTCCAAACTGCATCACGGTTTCTCCGGCAAGATGGTATACCGCTGGTCCAAAGCTGACGTGGCCATCCACTGGCTGGGTGCCATCCCATGTCTGCTGTTGATCCTGACTGGTCTGGTACTGCTAGGCGGTCGTTTCTTCGTGCAGCCATATGTGGGCGAAGGCTTCTGGGCGGGTCTGGTGAATGGTGCCAAGCAGGTTCACGACGTGCTGGCCATCCCATTTATGATTGGCTGGGCACTGATGACCGTGCTGTGGGCCAAGAACCAGATGCCAAAGATGTACGACGTGAAGTGGTTCATGGTCGTTGGTGGTTACATCAACTTTGGTCCTTTCAAGGGTCAGCACCCTGATGCAGGCTTTGCCAACGCCGGTGAAAAACTGTGGTTCTGGACCTTTGCCGCTTTCGGTCTGGTGATCTCTGCCTCAGGTATGCTGCTGCTGTTCCCGAACCTGTTCGACGTGACCCGCAACATGAACTTCCTGGCTCTGCTGCTGCACGGCGTGAGCGCCATCATCATCTGTGCTTTCTCTATCGTTCACATCTTCATGGCAACTGTCATGTCTGAGGGCGGTATGGAGTGTATGGTCTCCGGCTACTGTGATGAGAACTGGGCGACCCAGCATCACAACCTGTGGTTTGATGAAATCAAAGCTGATGGTACTCTGAAGTACAAAGAGTAATTCTCTGATTTAACCGTTTATGAAGCCCTGCCAATGTGCGGGGCTTTTTGTTGCCTGTCGGCAATGGAGGACTTGCTGTTTCTGCTGGCGGTAGGTGTGGTTTGATTTGTTGGGTTGATCAACCAAGCTTCGCTTGGCAAAACGGATGATCAGCTGTCGCTGATTGATTGGCAAGGCTGCGCCTTGCAGAAGATCGCGGGCAAATACCTCCATGTACAACGGCCAGTTCGCCATCCTTGGCTCTCGCTCGTGAGCACGTTTGCCGCAGGCAAACACTTGCCAGCCCACACCCGGGCAAAGGGGACTAGGCGGCTTCGCCCCCTTTGCAAACCCCTAGCCGCCCCAGACGGTGCCGAGAGCCCCTCGAACTTATGGCGAAAAAAGCTGACGGTTCAGACGCTCGTCCATGATTCGACTGAACCTGCTTCGGCATCCATGCCTCGCCACGCATTTTTCGCCAACATTCTTCGGCGGCACCGATGGGGACATTGGTGTCGCCTGCGAGTTCAGCATAAAAGTGGACGTTAACAAGATTCTAAATTGTGAAGTAACTGATTTAGTTCAATGTATTGATTATTAGGGTTTTGGTACTTTGATCCGTACCAGTAGTTCTGGACACCACGCTAAGCGAGTAAAATCGCTCGACGAGGTGAACAATGAAATCAAAGAACAAACGCAAGTC
>JAJNAU010000107.1 GCA_021462625.1 Shewanella sp. | reverse complement strand
CAGAGAACCACTATGCCGTCACCAATTTCGCTTGTACTCGAATGGCTGACATGGCTCTGATGAGATCAATCTTCTATGCGGATTGGTATAAATCTGCACCGGAAAGTGAAATTCCCGGCTGAATATCAGTTTGTCCATCGGTGTTTTGTTCCCTGTGAAGTATGCCGCACATTCGCACAATCAATTGGTCAATTCAACTTGCGGGTGGTGGCGCAAAGGAGTAAAGTCTCCATTAGGTTTTTCTAATAACTCATCACAGTTCATTTTGATTTGAGCAGAGGTGTTTGCTTTAAATAGGCCAAACACGCTCGCAGATCAAGACAGTTGACAATGCAGCAGAGGTGTAATATGGCTGAAAAGGTAGTTGAAGTAACCACAACAATGGGCACTGGTTGGAAAGTCACGGCACAGGTGAGGGATCACTTACTGGTGATTGATCAGCCGACGGCCACAAATGAGGGTGCCAATCCACTGGAGACTTTTCTGTTCTCGCTGGCTGGTTGCATATCAACTCTTGCTAAAATGGTGGCTAGGGAACAAAAGATTACCCTGCGGGGGATCGAGATTAAGGTACGGGGCGTGATGAACCCGGCGGGATTGATGGGCCAGCCCAGCGAAGATCCGGTGGGCTTTAAACAGATTGATATTGAAGCCGATATTGATGCTGACTTGAGTGCAGAAGATAAGCTTGCATTTTTTGATCTTGTCTGCCACCGCTGCCCGGTACACGACAATTTATTGAATAAGACGCTGGTAAATCACGCCCCAGCGTAAAACCTAAGTTGTTTGATGTGATCAGATAGAATATCAAGCCGCAGTCAGTTTACTGATTGCGGTTTTTGTTGTTTGTCCCTAAACCATCTGCTTCAGAAGGTTTAGCTTTACGGCATCTCCCGAGTTACTTTTTCATTACGATACTTTTTTTCTAAGTTACTTCTTGCAGTTGTTTTTCTGATAGCTTTTTTTGTCCTCAGTGTCTTTGAACTACAGTCTGGCGGGCCACCAACGCTTGCCAAAACGCAGTAGCAACAGCGCAATCGCTACCCACAGACAGCCGATCAGGGTATCGAAGAAGCGCCAACGAATAAGCTGTAGATCGCCCCCCTTATGCACCATGGCAATGTCGATCACCAGCAGCACCAACACTGAAATCAGCTGACTGAACCACAGATAGCTCTGGCGCACGGTAGTGGGGATGAACAGCGCCAGAGTGATGATGATGGGCGGATAAAAGGTAAAGGGTATCCACAGCACCATCAGGTAGGCGATAACTACCCCCAGCAGAGTGCCGACAATCCGCTGCCGCAGTCGCTTCCAAGTGCTGGCGTCATTCACGTGCATCACAAACAGCACAGTCAACCCTACCCAAGCGGGGTGCTGGGCATGCAGCAACAGGCCTGTGAGGGTGGCAGCCAGAATAGTCAGCGGCAGGGTCAGGCCAAACAGTGGACCATTGATATCCCCGGCCATCAATTGCCTGAGCTCCTGCGCTGGTGACCAGCTCTGGGGATCGGAACAGGTAAATCTTGCCATCACCAGACTGATGCACAGCGCCAGCATTGAGCCACTGAAGTAAGCTAAGGCGGTGTTAGCGGTAGCCGGTAACCCCATTTCCGCCAGCAGCATGGCGGCGGCGGTAAATTTGCCCAGCAGACTCAGATAAGCCTGCTCAGGCTTGGGTTGCCCGGCAAGATAAGCGATCAGGACCAGTGCCGCGATGGCCAGTTCTCTGTGGCCTACCAGTAATACCCCCAATGTGCCAGAGGCAATCATCAAACTCATGCCACCGACGATAGCGATGACCTGCTGTCCGGTGCCATGGCGGGGATCCAGTCGCAGCGCAAACATGGCGCCCAGCGCCACGAAGGCTAGGGTTTGGGGTTTATCAACAAAATAGCTGAGTAGCAATGGCAGGCCCATGGCAACAGCAAAACCAATGCCTCGTATCCATTCAAAGCGGGTTGGAGACTCAAGCACTGAAAGTGTCTCTTTGCGGTTAATGGTAAGATTGTAAGAAAGCGCAAAAGCAAAGGGCAGCCTGTGCTGCCCTTTGTGAAATAAGTTTAATAGGACTATCCCTGTGGATTACTGATCTGTGTGGCAGGAGGCTTGCCCACAGCCGGTGGCTCTGTGGCCAGTGCGGTGGCCTTGGCCTCTAGGGCTTCGAGCTGCTGGGCCACGAAGCCGGGCGAATGAGTGTTGCCGGAAATCAACCGGTACATGGCCGGGATAATGAATAGGGTCACCAGCGTGGCAAAGCCCATGCCGAAGAACACCACAGTACCCACGGCAATCCGGCTTTCGGCCCCGGCGCCGGTACTGAGAATCAGCGGCACGGCGCCCACCAGTGTGGTAAAGGCAGTCATCAGGATCGGGCGCAGACGACGGGCTGAAGCATCAATAATGGCATCGTTGAGGGCCAAGCCCTTGTCTCTGAGTTGGTTAGCAAACTCCACAATCAGAATGCCGTTCTTGGTTACCATACCGATCAGCATGATCATGCCAATCTGGCTGTAGAGGTTAAGTCCCTGATCGGTCAGTGCCAGCCCCAGCAGACCACCAAAGATGCCCATTGGCACGGTGAACATCACCACCAGTGGGTTGATGAAGCTTTCAAACTGAGCCGCTAATACCAGATAGGCCACCAGTAGCGCCAGCCCGAATACCATGCCCATATTGCTCTGGTTCTCCTTGAAGTCCTTGGACTCGCCGGCATAGTCGATGCTGATGTCGGCGGGCAGCAGTTCAATGGCTTTGGTATCGAGGAAGTTCAGCGCCTCTCCCAGGGTATAGCCGTCGGCTAGGTTGGCCTTGAGGGTGATGGACTTCTGTTTATTGGTGTGACTTAGCTTCTGGGCTGAGGCTACCTCCTCAATTTTGGTCAGGCTGTCGAGGGTGATCAGCGCCCCGGAGTCACTGCGCAGATAAACACGACTGAGATCGGCTGCCGACAGGAAGCTGTTTTCGTCGCCCCGCAGGTAGACGTCATACTCTTCGCCTCGCTCCACATAGGTGGTTTCTTTGCGTCCGCCCAGCATTACTTCCAGGGTATCGGAGATATCCTTGACGCTGACCCCAAGCTCGGCAGCGCGCTGACGATTGACCGTCACCAGCAGCTCGGGCGTGGTCTCGGCATAGTCGAGATCGGCCCCGGTCATCATGCCTGAGTTTTCAGCTGTCTGTTGCAGCTGCTGCGCCCAGCGATTCAGTTCCTGATAATCACTGCCACCCAATACAAACTGCACCGGCTCGCTGGAACCGCCACGGAATCCGGGCATCATGGGCCAGACTTTAACATCGGGAATATCTTTCAGCGCCTTGGAAATTATCTTCAGCGCGTCAGTGGCATGAACATCTCTGTCTTCCCAGTCTTCCAGCAGCATGATGACAAAGCCTGTCTGGTCACCGGCGCGACCACCGAATGCCGGAGCCTGCATATTGAATGAACGCAGCACACCCTGACCCAGCAGTGGCAGCAAGCGTTCTTCAACGATATCCATATTGGCGGTCATACGGTTGTAGCTGGTGCCTTCGGCGCCTTTGACAAAGGCAAATATTACGCCTCTGTCTTCCTGTGGTGCCAGTTGGGACGGTACCAGTTTGGCGAGGCCTACACTGCCTGCCACACAGGCGATAATCACCAGAGGGGCGGCAAAGCGGAAGCGAACTGCCACAGCAACGGCTTTGCGATAACCCCGCTCCAGGCTGGCAAAGTGGTGATCTACCCAGCGGTTGAAGGGGCCGGGTTTGACATTGGCCTTGAGCAGATAGCTGGACATCACAGGTGTAAGAGTCAATGCCACCACGGAGGAGAAGATCACCGCCATTGCCAGAATCACAGAGAATTCGGTAAACAACAGGCCCACCATGCCATCCATAAAGGAGATAGGCAGGAACACCATTACCAGAACTGCCGTGGTTGCCACTACGGCAAAGCCCACTTCGCGGGTACCCTTGTAGGCGGCCAGCAGTGGTGGCTCGCCCTTTTCTATGTGGTGAAATATGTTCTCTACTACCACAATGGCGTCATCCACCACCAGACCAATGGCCAGGATAAGCGCCATCAGGGTCAACAGGTTGATGGAGTAACCCAGCAGATAGGCGGCGATAAAGGCCGAGATAAGAGAGACGGGTACGGTGACCGCCGGAATAATGGTCGCGCGGGCCTGACCGATAAAGATGTAGAGCACCAGTACCACCAGAATACCTGTGACATACAGGGTGGAGTACACCTCTTCGATGGAGCGCTCGATAAATACGGTTTTGTCGTAGTTCACCCCGAGTGTGGTGCCTTCCGGCAGGAACTTCTGCACCTTGTCCACTTCGGCAGATACGGCTTTTGCCACCTGCAGCGGGTTGGCATCGGACTGGGTGATAATGCCGATACTCAGGTTGCCTTCACCGTCACTCTTGAACGAAGAGTTTTCGTTTTCGGCACCGATAAATACCCGGGCGACATCTTTCAGATAGATGGGGGAACCGTCGGCAGTGCGGCGCACCACCAGATAGTCGAAGTCTTCCGGTTGTTGATACAGACGGTCAGTACGCACTGACATGACTGTGGTGTCGTTACGCACCTGACCACCCGGGGCCTCAACGTTCTCGGCGCGCAGGGCGGCAATAATGTCAGCCGTGGTGACGTCACGACCCGCCATCAGCTCTGGCTCAAGCTGCACATACATCACCTGATACAGGGCACCTGTCAGACTCACTGAACTGACGCCGGTCAGCAGGCTGAATCTGTCTACCAATACCCGCTGGGCATAGTCGGTCAGCTGGGTGCGATCCATAATCGCGGACTTGAGGTTGAGGTAAACCGCAGGCTCACCCGAGCCATTGTCCCGGGACACGATAGGATCATCGGCATCTTCAGGCAGACCGCGCTGGGCACGAGCCACGGCGTCACGCACATCGCTGACCCCTTCAATCAGATCCCAGCCCAGCTCAAATTCCACGGTTATACGGGATCTGCCATTGCGGGTGATCGAGGTGACTTCCTCAATGCCGGAAATGCCGGTGATCTGATCTTCCAGTACCTGAGTCACCTGGCTTTCCATGATGGTGGCGGAGGCTCCCTTGTAGGTGGTCATCACAGTGACCACCGGGCTTTCTATGTCCGGCATCTCCCTGACTGACAGCTTGCTGAAGGACACCAGACCAAAGACGCACAGCAGCAGCGACAGAACGATGGCAACGATCGGCCGTTTAACCGAGATATCCGACAGTAACATCAGCCACGTTCTCCTGCAGGTTCCAGCTTATTGGCGGTTTGCTGCGGCAACACCTTGACCTTGATGCCATCGCGCATGTTCACCAGTCCCTGCACCACAATCACATCATTGACTTTAACTCCGCCGTTGATCAGCACCTTATCGCCGATCCGGGCACCGAGTTTGACCTCGGTACGCTTGACCTTGCTGTCATCACCCAGCAAATAGACGTAACGTTTGGTGCCTGAGTATTCAAGCGCCTGCACCGGAATAACGGCCTTGGTGACGGCGGGTAGACTGATATCCGCGGACATCATCATGCCTGGCATCAGCTTCAGCTCAGGATTGTCGAAAGCAACGCGCACGGTCAGATTGAGATTTTGCGGATTGACTCTGGGGTCGATGGCAACCACCTGACCATTGAACAGGGTATCGTGCCAGGCCTGAGAGCGGGCCTGCACCGACATGCCGCGGCTGAGGCGGGCCAGATACTGTTCGGGTACGGCCAAATCCAGGTGCAGCTGGCTGAGGTTGTCCAGGGTCAGAAGTTCTGTGCCAGTGGTCACCATTTTGCCTTCGGAGAAGTCTATCAGGCCGACATGCCCGTCGAAGGGAGCCTTGAGGCTGTGATATTCAAGCTCGGCGGCAGCCGCTTCAAGGCGGGCATTGGCCATGGCGACCTTGGCGCGCTGGGCATCGATTTCGCTCTGGGTAATGGCATCAGAATCTTTTAACTGCATGTATTCAGCCAGCTTACGCTGCTCGTCCTGCTGGTAGGCCCTGGCTTCATCTCTGGCGGCTTTGGCGCGGGCATTGTCCAACTCCAGCAGGATTTGGTCGCGCACCACCTTCTGATTGTCGCTGACCAGGATATGGCTCACTTTGCCGGCGATCTGTGGAGCCAGATCCACCGATTTTTTGGCGGTCAGCTTACCTATCACAGTCACTTGCTGGGCCAGGGTTTCCTGTCCCACCAAGCCGGTGACTACGGCGACTTCACGTGCCGCTCCCGGCTTACCGCCCAAGCCCGGTTTGGCATAAAGCGACGGACTGAACAGCCCCAGAAACACCAGAAAAAACATGGCAAACAGTGACAGAGGTAACAGCGGGCTGCTGGCTTTATTCATTGATAATAAGTCTCTCAAGCTGGCAATAATGCGTAATTGGACGGCTTATTCTATGGAATTGCGATAAAAGTGGCGTAAAGGTATGTAAATCAAGCCAGTTAAATGTTGAGTTATGTGATTGGGTTCACATTTATTCGAGGCTTTTGTAACGGGTTGTTTCCCAGTGTTTGGTCACTCTTCACCAGAGGGGTATTGACTAAGCTGAGCTGAAGCACAACACATCTGGATAAGGTTGGTTACTGGTCGCGACGTTCCCCCTCTGGCGGGATAGTTGTCACTGATGACTTCAACTGCCGATAAGCCGGGATTTTTT
Source organism: Shewanella sp. (assembly GCA_021462625.1). Lineage (GTDB taxonomy): Bacteria > Pseudomonadota > Gammaproteobacteria > Enterobacterales > Shewanellaceae > Shewanella. The sequence continues at coordinate 4,239 of JAJNAU010000107.1, read as the reverse complement.
GCAGGTTTCCACCACAGAAAGCAGGCGCGAGCGGAAATGCTCACCGCGATAAGCGCTGGTGCCAAAGCGGATTTTTCGCAAGATAACACTGCCATGCAGGCACCGCTTCGCCTTATTATTGGTCAGTGACCACCACGGCAGTTCAATGCTCATCCATCAGTAAGGATTTTGCCGTCTGTGCATTGCGAAAATAGTGAATATTCTGATAAACCGCATCACCACCGCTGAGCAGTCAGACCCAACGAGTGTGCTTTTCATCATTGCGATGGAGGGGTGTTTCATCAATATGAATAACAGCAGATTGCTTCACATGACGATGCAGCACCTGGTGGATGGGGGTTAGCATACTGCTTACCCGGCCTTGGGCTTTGCTGATCGCCAACCTGATTTCGGCGACGAGGGCGTTGAGCTTTAGGGAGGGTGCGAATAAGTCCCGTGCATGCTCTGCAAGTGATGACACCCCTGATGTGGCAGTTTTTTGTCGCTGATGTTGCTTAATTCCGGTCTCAATCGTATTGTTAAAGAAAATTAGTACTCAGTCTAACGTTTACCAAATTCTTAATTAGGTGAGATGTGGAGGCCGGATGGCATTCAGCACAACAGATAATACATTACCTGAAGATGTTATGCCGGCGCACCTCCTGTACGGATTGATGTCGGCTTTTGCTCTGGCTGGTTTACCTGTAATACTGGCGCTGGTGATAAATCTGTCGCAACACCCCGTAGGTAATCTGCTTGGCAGTCATATTCGCTGGCAACGTTTGTCAATAATGGGTTTTCTGGGGGCCGGTATTCTTGCTTGGCTGCTTCCTCAGGCATGGCTTGCCATGACAGTAGTAACCTTGACCGTGCTCTGGTTTGCTAACCGCATTATTAAAGGTTGGCTGCGATTGGTTGATGGCCTGGAAATGCCATAACAGCAGACAACCATCAAAAAGGGACCCACGGGTCCCTTTTTGATGGTTCAGTGACTGCGTATCACTATCCAGAGAGTCAACCGCTCAGTCACTCTGTTACTCAGTTAATTAGCAACTCATTCAAGTAGTGATGCAGTCACTCAGCGATACAGAGCGCTCAATTGCTCTCGATAGTCTTTATCAATTGCAATATTCAGCAGTAGCCCGTCGATACCAGCTGTCAGCGCGGCTGGCACCGGGGAGTCTGTTCTCAGCATCACAGGCAACCCGGTAGCCTGTTTTACGGTATCACAGTGTTGGATATCAATGATGCGCTTGCCACTGCGGGTTTCAAAGCCTGCTTCGGATATGATTATCTGACGATTACCACTGTGTTTAAGTACTTCAATGGATTGCTGTAGGGTGTTGATATCGGCATCAGGATGGCGCTCAAGGATGACCGGAACAGGTTGAGTCCCTATCTGCTCAAGCAGGGAAGTGTTATACATGTTGTCCGCCGAAACGTACCAGAGATCCGGTGCTGACGTGCTGGTCAGGGGGGCGCCAAGGCTGACATCTGTTACGCTGCACAGATCAAATTTCTCCAGGGCGCGCTGCAGTTGTCCCATATCCTGGCCGCTGCTCTGGTTGATAACCACGCCCTGGAAGCCTTGTTCTTTCAGTGATCTCGCCAGACTTTCCGGATTACTTATACTGATTGCAGGCAGAGCCGCCAGTAAACCCAAATGACCCTGGCCCAGAATAAACTGCCTGACTTTAAATTCAGTGGTAGTTTCCACCTGGATGGCCGTTTTGGAGGTATCCGGCTCTATCATCAACTGCTGTTGACTGAGCTGGGTGGGCTCCACGGTTTCACAGGAATAACAGCCCAGCACTTTGATAAATCGGGTCAACTCTGCCAGTTCTTTCAGGGCAGATTTCATAGCATTGCAGGTCAGATTAGCTTCAATGTCCAGGTAGAACATTTCTTCCCATGGTGTGCCCGGGATAGGCCTGGACTCCAGTTTGCTCATATTGAGCCTGTGTTTTTTGAGTATCAACAGCGCATCCACCAATGCGCCTGGTTTGTGGCCTGTCGCCATAATCAGAGTGGTTTTTGCCGGCAGTTGCTCAGGCACGGCAATGGCTTTGCGGGCCACCACGATAAAGCGGCTCTGGTTGACCTTCTGGTTAGCCAAATTCGGCTGAAGCACTTCGAGTCCATAGAACTCACCGCCCTGGGCGCTACCAATGGCTGCAAGATCAGTGCGTTCACTTTGGACGATCATATTCATGGCATCAGCGCTGGAAGCGCAGTATTTCAGCTGGAAGTCTTTATGCTGGCTTAAATAGCGGCTGCACTGACTAATGGGTTGTGGATGGGCGAATAAGGTGGTCACATCTTCCAGTCTGGTACCGGGCTTGGCCAGTAGGCAATGCCCCACTTCGACAGTCGTTTCTCCCACAATGGCGAGGCTGGTGTGTTGCAGCAGATCATAGACCTCGTTAATTGACCCTGATGACGTATTTTCAATCGGTAAAAAACCATAGTGGGCATGACCACTTTCAACCGACTGAATGATTTCATCAAAACTCTGACAGCCAAGATCCAGCATTTCAAAAGCGTGACGCTGACAATAGCGGGTCGCGGCCAGGTGGGAGTAGGAGCCACGGGCTCCCAAATAGGCGATGCAGTATTGCTGCTGATGGGTATCGGGGTTGGCACGGCCCTGCAGGAACGCCTGCTGACTGAGCACTGAGTCTTCAATGATAGATTGATAGAGTGTCAGTACAAAGTGGGCATCCAATCCTTGCTCACGTCCTTGTTTGACCAGTCTGGCCAACAATTCTTTTTCCCGCTGGCTATCTCTGATGGGGCGAACATCGACTTCTTTGCTTCGGGCGATGTCAAGTGCCAGAGCTTTACGCCTGGCAAGCAGAGCCAGCATGTCTCTGTCGATAGCGCTGATGGCGTTGCGGATATCTGTGAGCGCAGGTGGTTTATCCATGTTTACCTCTGAATTGATATAAAAAAGCCCCCCTGATGGAAGGCTTTTTTATTTTCGTTTGGACACCTTTAAGCCGCCTCCGGAGTGTGGGGGTGTAAAAAAGAAAATAAAAAAGTGTACTGTTTTTCGAGTACATGACTTAGAAGGTAAGGATAGGGGGCTTTGCTGTCAATCAAAAAACCTTGTATTACAACATTAAAGCACGCCACAGGGGCGTGCTTTGATGTTGTTCAGTCTGCTCAGGCAACATATTCCTCAAGCTCGGCCTGTTCGTCCGTTATTGCTTTGTCAGGCAGTTTTCCGGTATGGCGTTTGGCTTCATCTTTATGGGCGAGGCGATTTAACTGTTTCTCCAGCTTCTGGCCCATGGCATTGATGGCATTGTACAGATTTTCATGTTTGGCTTGGGCAAACAACTCTCCCTGTGGCACTTTTACCGTGGCTTCAATTTTAAACAGGGGCTTTTCTTCAATAATAATAACATGTGGGTTAATCAACTGGATGTCATAGCGCTCTAACTTGGCAAAACGACTTTCAACACGTTCACGAATGGGAGCAGTGACTTCAAGGTGCTTACTGGTAATCTTTAGCATATTTACAACCTTCTGTTGTTTCCCTGAAGTCAGACTAGCAATATTCGCAGCGAAAGTCGTGCCCAAGATCACGTTTTCATGTTTGATTTCACCTGTTTGTGGATTATTTGAGCAGGCGCGCATGTTTTGCTTAAATTGGTCCGAATATACTTGAATTTCCAATGATGGCGGGTCATAGTCTTACAGATATTTCCTGCCACTATTACTGTTTCTCCTTCCAATCTTTGTTATTTTTCAGCCAACTTCCACAGCTATGGAAGGTGCGAATAAGTCCCGTGCGTGCTCTGCCAGTGATGACAACCCCGAGATGGGCGACGCAGCTCGACGTTAATGGCCTGGGTCCTTAGCGAGAGCGGCAACCAAGCAGATAGGGCTGTCAGCCTCGCCCTTTGGGGCTTTCGGGCAAACACGATGGCTGTGGTATTGCGCCTTGAAAGGCAACCCGCCTTGCTGCACCTGAATACCTTAAACTCGAATTTGCCCGTAAGTCAGAGCGGTGCCAGGACTTGTTCGCACCTTTCCTAGGGTCTGTTGACCTTTCATGGTTGAATTTTGCTCGCTCTAGACGCGCTTTAATCGCGACGCAAGGTGTGTAGCCTAGGGGCCTAAGCAAATACCTTGCAACAAAGAGTAAAGCGCGTATAGCCGAACCCTTCGGGCAGCGTTTGTCGTCGCTTTCTACTGCATTAACGCTCATTTGTGTAGAACAACTACACTACAATCGCGTTGCTTTGTATAAAA
>JAJNAU010000106.1 GCA_021462625.1 Shewanella sp. | reverse complement strand
AAGGTATTTGCTTAGGCCCCTAGGCGGCACACCTTGCGTCGCGATTAAAGGCGTCTAGAACGAGCAAAATTCAACCATGAAAGGTCAACAGACCCTAAAAAAATCGAGTTAGCGGGAGAGTCACAAAGACGGATGCCGTTGATTAAACCCGAACACTTGAAGTAACAGAGGTAATAATAGGACGGTGAAACAGAGAGTCGTTCTGGATGAACCGAATCAACCGAACTGACTGAATATCTGGATGCCAGATTTCCAGCGCCGGATCTGACTGAGGAGACACTGCTGGAGTGGGGATTAACCCATATGATGCAGTGGCGTGCCGAATCCATGCTGATAAACGCGATAGGGGATTTTTTCATCATGCCACCCCAGGTTTGGGGGCGGCGCTTGAAACCAATCAGTCCCCTTGTCGCGCAGTGCACTGCCAGAGCAGACTTTCCCGGAGGCAGCGCCGCAACTTTATATGGCTCCATCAAACGACTGTACAGCTTGCCCCCTGAAACCCGGGTATTCCTGTGTTATGACTATCCGGTCAGCGGATCTGCCCCCGTCAGCAGCACTCCGCTGTCACAGCAGCGTCATCACAATGTGATGTTGAATGAACCGAAAAGGATGGTTTTGTGCAGGTTCGTACAAAGCGGGATCAGTCGTTGGCTGCGCCTGCTCTTATGAATATCGCGGTTGCCTTTAATCTGACCTATCAGCTGGCACACAGTAGCTGACGCTGGTACTTGCCTGAGCCTGCAGCCGGGCACGAAAGTCGGTCAGCAGCATATTTTGCCCGCCAGCCAGTGGCGGACTCAAGTTTGGTGGCCATGCCCCTGATAGTCAGCCCCATGTTGGCAGTCGCCTCTTCCGGTTATCTGGCCCGGGCAGGTAAGCCAGAGCATCCTGATGATCTGAGGCAACACGCTTGCCTGAGTTACTCCAGATTCAAATCCAGTCATAACTGGCTATTTCATCAAGGGGAGGCACAGATTTTGGCGCAGGTCGGTGGGCGCTTACAATGCGATAACAGTGATACGATGCTTGAGTTGGCGATGGCCGATAATGGCATTGCTCTGCTGCCAGATATGGATGTTGACTTCATCCCTGCAAAGTGGAGAGTTGGTGAGAGTTCTGCCTGATTATCAGGCCAGGGACGTGCCCATTAATGCCGTATATCTGAACCGGTGCTATGTTCCGTCGAAGGTGAAGCGCTTTATTGAGTTTTTTAAAACCCGTTTGGCCGACAGAGGGTTATAAAGCAGAATCTTTCACCAAAGAGGCTCGAACCTCTGTAACAAAATCGGCGACTGTCGTGATCAACAAAAAGTGCCTATTTCAGAGTGGCTTGCTTGGTCAATATCTCACCTCCTAACATAATGCTTGGGAGGTGAGACGGATCTAATTAAGTCGGGCCTTTGTTAGCAGCCTGAGGAGGCTAATGCCTCACATGTTATTTGTACCAAGGCTAAGATTCCAGGATTATTGCGCCTTTCTGCGCAGCATACCCAGTGGCAGCAACAGCACCGTCAACCAACCCATAGAGCCACCATCACTGTCCCCAACCTCTATTTTGGCGGTGAACTCATAAGAGGCCGACACAGGAGGGCTCTTACCATCGGACACAGTGACTTCATAGGTTAGCTTTTCGTCACCGGTTACTTCTGGAGAGATGAAGCTCATGATCGCACCTTCGGTGGTAAAATCAACCTGAATGCCAGAGGTCTGGGTCCAGATGAATTCCAGCTCGTCATTGTTGGCATCACTGGAGCCAGAGGCATCCAGGGTGACAGATTGACCGATACCGGCCTCTTTAGGACCTGTGATAACCACTTTTGGAGCGACTTCCTGCACCCCAAAGGGGTAAGTAGATTCAACTGTGTCACCATTGGTAGAGTGGCTCAGCTTCAGCACCATCCCATCCCCGGGCCGACGAGGAGTCAGCTTGAAGATCACCTCAGTTGGATCGCCGGAAGTATCAGTAGCGATGCTATCGGATACCTTGGCGGGCAGCTTAACAGACCAGTTGATCCTGTTGCCGGACATGATGCCGCCATGGCTGATTTCCGATACTTCATGGCCTTCAGGCAGAGTCGCTGTCAGGGTGTAGTTCTTGTCGGATACCGACAGGTTTGGCTGTAGAGTGAATCCAAGTTTAACTGCTTCACCCGGAGTCATATCTTCTTTCAGGGCATCTGTCATCTCGGAGACATCATCATCCTCACGGGAAAACGTGTAGGTGACAGCCTTACTGTTACCACTGTCGCCTTCGATAACAACGACCCCGGCAGAGCTCTCTGCAGATGACCAGTTGAAGATCAGGTCAAAGCCATCTGTTTGTTCTGCCGCTGTTACTGCCAGATTATCAGCCAGATTTTCCTCTAACGGTTTAATCGAAGTAATACGCAGAGTCACTTCATCGGTTGCCCCTGGCGCAGATGGCGTATAGGCGTCGACCACGACGTGGTAAGTGCCGGCGGCAAAGTTGGTGAAGGTGACCTGCTCGTTGGAGCCAGGCCCTGAACTGGCGCCAACTCTTCTGAAACTGGAGTCCAGAATGCGCAGATCCACATCCGGTGCGGTTTCCGAGGAGATACTGAAGACGATGTGGTGCATTGCCGGGATATCCAGTGTCACTAAGTCCAAACTGCGATCCAGAACATCCAGGGTGAAGGGATCGGCCACATCAGCAGATTTATCGTAAGCCCCAACCTTAGTCACGCTGCCCAGATCTTTCACCTTAAAGCCCGGCAGAGTCAAAGAGCCGGAATTGCGGCTAGCCACTATCTTAAATTTGTCTGGCAGGTTGTCGTCACCGCCTTTCACTGCCACCGGTATTTTCAGCATGGGGGTGTTTTCGGCGATAAGTCCCACATTGGCAAAGTGCCAGCCTTCATCCGCTTGAGTGATGTCGGCGGTGATTTGTAGATCCTGAGTTTCACCGGCTTGTAGTTCAAAATTGCTGGGCTTGATATCCAGCGTGAATCCGTCAGCCGCACCCAGTGCGACAACAACCCAGTTGCCATCCTGAGTGGCCTTGACTGTGCGAGTCCAGCTACAGGTACCTACACAGCTGGCATTGGCTATCGAGGCCAGGTTGATTTGCGATGGCTTGCCGCCCTGGGCTGGATTGGCCTTCTGGTAACCCTGATAATTTTCATCCAATACCAGAGACGACTGAGCAGCAGCTTCAATGTTGATGAAACCTGCACCCATATCAAAGAAATCGGAAGGGGTAGCAACGTTCTCTTTAAAGGTGTTTTGATCTGCGGTCAGCATCAGCGCCGACTGAGCTTCTGCTGGTGACCAGTCAGGACGGGTAGCTGCCAGCAGGGTCAATGCACCGGCAACGTGAGGGCTGGCCATTGAGGTACCGTTGAGGAAACTGAAATCGCTTGGATTCGGAGTCACTTTGAACCCTGCAGGCTGGTCGTTGGCATAAGCGGCAAAGATACTCACGCCAGGTGCGGCAACGGATGGCGCGATCACATTAACTGAGCCATTAGGGCCGCGGGAACTAAAGTTGGCAGCGATTTTAGCCAGCGCCGGGTTGTGGATCACTTCGGCGGCGCCTATGGTGGCAGTGTGATCGGTTCCGGACGCCATCCAGGCCCGCAGTTCATCACCCTGAGCTGCATCAATATGGATAGATGGGATAACGTGGGCATCAGCCACTACGCTGGAGGCTTCACCTTGCAGGTTGGCCAATACCAGACCGGCAGCGCCGCCAGCCTGAACGTGACGACCTTTATCTTCGCGGGCAATCTGTCCTCTGTCACAAACGACAATAGTACCTTCTTCAAAGGTATTTTGCGGGAAGGGCTGCAGACACTGAGCCGGGTGGTTATTAGGATCATTGATATTGGTGAAATCACCTGCATAAACGATAGGGCCAGTGATTCCACCAGTCTTTGCCTTACCTGTCAGGGTCCCAGGCGCCGTGGTGTTGCCACCGGTGAAGTCGCCTATCGTCTTATCGGAGAAATCACGGTCGTGAGTGTAAGCGGCCACAGTAGTGATCCACGGCGCGTCACCCGGTGAGCCAACCGTCTCCGGACTTGGACCAGAGTTACCCGCTGAAGTCGCGACATGGATACCTGCCTTGCGAGCTGCCAGAAATGCCTGGGCATCGGCATCTATCCATGGGTTGTTGGAAGTGCCTCCAATGGAGTAGTTCAGCACATCCACACCGTTTTCAATGGCATGCTCGACGGCCAGAATAGTCAGTGATGGCAGGCAGCCGTTGAAATTAATGGCGTCGGACTCACCCGGGTAACACACCTGATAGGAGATGATATTGGCGTGGGGAGCCACACCGGATATTTGCTCAAATACAACCCCGGAGTCTTTGTTGTCAGCATTAGGCATATTTTGATTAATCAACACATTACCGGCAGCAGTACTGGCGGTGTGGGAGCCGTGACCATTGTGGTCTTCACCATTGGCAGGTACATCCGGAGCATAGTTAGCATAGTCATCTGTGACTGCCGGCCAGCTGTGAACACCAATAAGCTTGTCGTTACACAGCTCGGGAAAATTACCGGCGCAGTCACCGGAGTAAACACCCGATCCCCAGGGATTGTTGTGGTCATAGCCGTCACCGCCAATGTCCGCAAAGGAAGGGTGGTCCGTGTTAACCCCGGTGTCTATGATCCCAACGATCATGCCTTCACCTTTGCTTTGGGTGTTGGGCAGCGTGCTATTCCATATAGCAGGTGCCTTGATAATTGCCGGACCGGAATCGGTATTGGGGTATTTCAGGGTTTCCCGGTAGATATGAGCAACGCCGGGCACCTTGGCCAGCTTCTTGGCCTGCTCCTGAGTCATCTTGATGACCATACCATTGTAGGCCAGGGTGGTTTGTTGTTTGATATCCAGCTTGCCTATGCTGGTTTGAGCCAACTTCAGCATATTATTTTGTTTATTGCGCAGGAGTGAGCGGTAGTTGATCACCTTTTGGCTGGTGACATCCAGCTTCTGGTTGAGACTTTTGGTTATGGTTGCCGGATAGCCTGCGATATTACCCTCGTACAGGGCGACAGGTCGGTCTTCCAGACGCACTATATAACGGTAAGCTTTATCATCAAGACCTGCTTCAGGCATGAACACCGACTCTACTGAAGTTCCTTTAGCTGCTGCCGGTTTAGTCGTAGATGCAGGGATGTTATCCAGATCGGCGGCACTCTTGTTTAACTGAGTGATCCGTACTCCCTGGGCGTGGATGTTGCTGTTTAGCAACGATGACATTAAAGCAGCTGATATTGCCAACGCGATTTTGTTTTTCACTTTAAGTTTCCTTGATTGCTTCCACATCCAGCCGTTACAGGTTGATCTGGCTTGTATTATTTCCAATCCAAGACTATTAGATAAAAAGCTGCTGACTGACAGATTGCTGCTGTCAAGCCGCCACAGTTGAAGTCTCAGACTTCCGTGTCTTTTAGCTGGCGGGCTCGTTACCGGCGTATTTCATTCGGGGGATAGCTATTCAGTTAAATTACTTACCGATCTCAACAGGTGCTCTCCAAAATCCTGCGCATGTTGCATTTGTATTATAGGACAAACATTCTGTTATCATTTGTTTCGGTGTCTTTGTGCTGTAACACCGGAGCAGGAGCACGCCAAAGGCCGGGGGATCCGGTGGCTGTGTCCTTAACAAGGATGCGTTTTGGTTATCGAAGGGAGGGCCCGGTGATTACCGGGCGGGATTGTCGTTCAGGGCTTGACTGCGCGTACGATGGGGTTTTGCAGGCTGATCAATGTCTCGGTGGACTGAATTTCGTCGATTGACTGGATACGGTTGATAAGCACATGCTGCAGGCCGTCGATGGACTGGCACATGACTTTGACGAAAATGCTGTAATTCCCCGTGGTGTAGTAAGCTTCAACCACTTCTTCCAGCGCGTTGAGTTTGGCAATAGCGGCAGGATAGTCACCAGCACTCTTGAGATTAATACCGATGAAACAGCATACGTCATAGCCCAGGGCCTTGGGATTTACTGTGATTTGCGCGCCCGTGATAATACCGGCCTGCTTCATTTTTTCTACCCGGACATGGATAGTGCCGGCACTGACGCCAAAGCGTTTGGCTAACTCTGCAAAAGGGGTTCTGGCATCCTGCATCAGGGCTTCGAGGATCTGGTTATCCAGTTTGTCACGCTGAAAGGAGACTTCCATAATCAATCGCTGCTTTTATTTATGATTGATAGGTAATTTACGGCTTCTTGTGAAAATTACTAGGGTCTGTTGACCTTTGAAGATGGTTTTTGCAGCACTTTGTCGTTGTTTTATACAAAGCAACGTGATTGTGGTGTAGTTGTTCTACATAAATGAGCGTTAATGCAGTAGAAAGCGATGACAAACGCTGCCCGAAGGGCTCGGCTATACGCGCTTTACTCTTTGTTGCAAGGTATTTGCTTAGGCCCACTAGGCTACACACCTTGCGTCGCGATTAAAGCGCATCTAGAACGAGCGAAATTCAACCATGAAAGGTCAACAGACCCTAGTTAATAAGTTAATAATGTGAGGTGTCTTTAGTTAGCGGCCATTCCAATAGCGTCCCAGGCTGCAGGACTGATACTGCGGCAGCGTGGTACGCCACTTATTGTTCGCCGCTGGCCTGTTCAAAAGGAACCCGCGCTCTGAAGGTCATGGGCTCACCTGAGTAGGGATGAGCAATGGTCAGCTCAGTTGCATGCAGCAGCAGGCGGTTCGCCAGAGATTTGGCTAGTGGATCGGCATAAAAGCCATCGCCGAGTATGGGGTGTCCCAGTGCCATCATATGTACCCGTAGTTGATGGGAGCGGCCTGTGATGGGCGTGAGTTTCACCAAAGTAGAGTGCTTCCCGTAACTGACCACTTCATAGTGGGTCAACGAAGGTTTGCCGATTGCGTGGTCGACTTTTTGCCGTGGACGATTTGGCCAGTCGCAGATAAGGGGTAAATCCACGCTGCCACCCTCGAGGCGCACATGACCTGCGACTCTGGCGTAATAGATTTTATGGGTTTCACGGTCGCGAAACTGCCGCTTGAGCTCTCGCTCGGCACTGCGTCTCAGTGCCACCACTATCACACCGGATGTTGCCATATCCAGCCGATGTACTATCTGGGCATTGGGATGCTGTTCGAGAATACGGCTGTAAATACTGTCCCTGTGAGCCGGATCGCGACCCGGTACAGAAAGCAGGCCGGAAGGCTTATCCACCACCATGATGTCTTTGTCTTGGTAAAGCACATCGAGCCAAGGTTCGGTGGGAGGTTGGTAGATAAAATCGGGCATGCTGGTTACCGGCGTAGTTTGGGCGCGGCAAAGATACTCAGGTTCGGCCGGCAAGACAAGTCCCGTGGCGGTTTAAAACCCTTTCCCGCCCACATACATAATGCTGAAGGTCCAGACCACAAAAGCCAGCGAACAGTGCACCAGGGCATAAACACACTGATCCAGTCTGGCCATCCCCTGCGCCTGCCAAATCAGATACAGGTGTTCTACAAACACCAGTGCAAACAACAGAAACAGCGGATAGTTGGCCAGAGCTGAACCATCGGGTAATATCAGCGCGGCGGGAATAGCCCACACTATCATGGCGACAGTCGTCAGTGGCGGCAGTATTTGCCGATAAGTATCAGGGTAGGGAAACACTGTCACTCCTTGTCGGTATGCATCTGCATACCTGTCGTCCGGTTACATATTAAGGCCGGGAGTGACCTGAAGCGTTACTGCATCAGTCTGAGTCTGGCTTATGGGCGATAAGCTGCGCCTTGAACTGACCCTGATTCAGACCCGGGAGATATCCTTCAAAGTAATGCAACCTTTGCCAATTGGCAAATATCTGTCGCAGCTCATTTTTATTGAGCAGAAATGCGGGATTACTGGGTTTGCCAATACTTGCCTGCTCGCGGGTAAAAGTCTCATAGACCAGCATGCCGCCGGGTTTGAGTGCATCAGCGATAACGGGCATCAGCGGGCGGCACAGATAATTAAACACCCAGATGGCGTCATATTGATGATGTCCAAGCTCCGGGTTGCCGGCCTCCAGATCCAGCGCTTTGAGTATGGCATTGGGATGTTCCGCTATTTGTGGCAGTAAACGTCCCAGATCCTTGTCAATAAAGGTAACAATATGTCCGTGCTGCAGCGCCTGTAATCCTCTGTGACCTGTGCCACAGGCAAGATCCAGTATGTGCTCCTGAGACTCTGACCAGGGAAAGTGCTGCAGTAAATCCGGCATCAGCCTTTGATCTCCTTTTTGCCTTGCAGACGGCGGCGGTGAACTACTGAGTAGTGCCTTAGGCCGGAAGGCCCGTGGGAAACCACTACAGACAGCAGTAGGATGATGACAAACAAAGTGGATTTGTACTCCGGCAGCGGAATAAACAATAGCAGCAACAGGGTCTTGACCAGCGTCAGCACGCCTTTAAGCTGGATAAGCCAGTGCCAGTCGCGCACGATCTCCCACAGCATCAGCGCACTGCCGGTCAGCATTGCCAGAATCCAGTAATTCATCCACTCAGACTGAGGGACACTCAGCAAAATCCCGCCACCACTGCCGGCAATACCGAGAATATGCAGTGCCCGCAAACTGGTTTTACCCAGTCGCTGCACCCAAAACTGTTTTTCAGAAAGTTGTGACTGTTTCATTGGTGAAGAATAGGTCTGAAAACAGCAAGACTAGCAGGTTCTGTCTGATGAGAGAACGGGCGTTGATCACAGCCACACATTCGCTCAACAACTGCCCATAAAATAACAAAGTCTTATCTGAAAATTCTACTCAGGTTGCAGTTTTTGATTTAGGTTGACTTGCTTGTATCGATTTGTGACACAGGTGGATATACCTCTTTTTGGATAGTGCTATGTTTTTTACGTGAGGCGGCGTCTTATCGGTTTAAGTTCTTGTTTTGCAGTGTTTTGGTGTCGCCCGGAGTAGACCTGTAGATCAAATGGATGGGGAACAAATTAATCATGAAATCTGTGTTGCGCAAAACGGCGTTGGCGGCTCTGGTATCAGCCTGTATGAGTGGAATGGTTTATGCCGATGCCGACTATCTGGCAGATTTTCACACTGAAATGGGTGGCTGCGAAAACTGTCACGCCTCTGAACAGGGTCCGACTGATGATAATCTCAAGTATGAAAACAGTCAGTGCGTCAGCTGTCACGGCGATCTGAAAGAAGTCGCGGCCAAAGATCCCAAAGACATAGTTTCACCTCACTCCTCACACCTGATTGGTGATATCGCCTGTACCGCCTGTCACAAGGGCCACGAGAAGTCAGTGGCATACTGTGACGCCTGCCATAGCTTCGGTTATGACATGCCATTCCAGGGTAAGTGGGAGCGTAAATTTGTTCCTGTTGATGTCGATAAGAAAGCCCAGGATCAGGTCATTGCTGCCGGTCCTACTGAATCTACCAACGTAGTGGTTATCGGCTCCGGCGGTGCCGGTCTGGCTGCTGCTGTTGCAGCCCGTAACGACGGTGCCTCTGTTATCCTGCTGGAAAAAGAGCCAATCCCAGGTGGTAACACCAAGCTGGCTGCCGGTGGTATGAACGCCGCTGAAACCAAGCCTCAGGCCAAACTGGGCATCAAGGACAAGAAGTCCATCATGATTGAAGACACCATGAAAGGTGGCCGCAATCTGAACGAGCCAGAGCTGGTTAAAGTACTGACCAACAACTCTTCAGATTCCATCGACTGGCTGATGAGCATGGGTGCTGATATGAACGACGTGGGCCGTATGGGTGGTGCCAGCGTTAACCGATCTCACCGTCCAACCGGTGGTGCCGGTGTAGGTGCTGAAGTGGCTCAGGTTCTGTGGGATGCTGCTGTTGAGCGTGGTACTGACATTCGTCTGAACAGCCGTGTGGTTCGCATTCTGGAAGCCGGTGGCAAGGTAACTGGCGTGCTGGTTAAAGGTGAACATACTGGTTACTACGTGATTAAGACTGACGCTGTGGTACTGGCCACTGGTGGTTTTGCCCGTAACAATGACCGCGTAGCCAAGTATGACGCCAAGCTGAAAGGCTTTGCGGCGACCAACCATCCTGGTGCAACCGGTGATGGTCTGGACGTGGCCATGCAGGCCGGTGCGGCAACCCGTGATCTGCAGTACATTCAGGCTCACCCAACTTACTCCCCTGTGGGTGGCGTAATGGTAACCGAAGCGGTACGTGGTAACGGCGCGATTCTGATCAACCGTGAGGGTCACCGTTTCGTTAACGAAATTACCACCCGCGACAAGGCTTCTGCAGCTATCCTGGCGCAGAAAGGTGCCAGTGCCTACCTGGTATTCGATGACTCAGTACGTAAGTCACTGAGCAAGATTGAAGGGTATGTTCACCTGCACATTGTTGAAGAAGGCAAGACTCTGGCCGACCTGGCCAAAGAGATGGGCGTACCTGCCAAGAACCTGGAAGCCGCTGTTGCCTCTTACAACAAGTTTGTTAAATCAGGTAAGGATGAGCAGTATGGTCGCCCAAACATGCCTCGTGAGCTGAATCACGGCCCTTACTATGCTATCGAAGTGAAGCCAGCTGTTCACCACACCATGGGTGGCGTGGTTATCGATACCAAGGGTGAAGTGAAAGATGCCAAGGGCAACATCATCAAGGGTCTGTATGCAGCCGGTGAAATTACCGGTGGTGTACACGGTGCCAACCGTCTGGGCGGTAATGCTATCTCTGATATCGTGACCTTCGGCCGTATCGCAGGTAAAGATGCTGCTCAGTACGCAGAGAAAACCGGCAAATAAGCCGTTGGATAATCGCCTGACACATTCCAAACAAATGCCAGGGCATTGATACCATCTCTCGTCAGAGGGAACAGAAATAGCGACCTTTCGGGGTCGCTATTTTTTTGCGCCAGAGCTCTGGGGTCTGTTGACCTTTGAAGATGGTTTTTGCAGCTTTTTGTCGTTGTTTTATACAAAGCAACGCGATTGTGGTGTAGTTGTTCTACATAAATGAGCGTTAATGCAGTAGAAAGCGACGACAAACACTGCCCGAAGGGCTCGGCTATACGCGCTTT
>JAJNAU010000105.1 GCA_021462625.1 Shewanella sp. | reverse complement strand
AGCGCTTCGTGGTGAACTGCTTTTCAAAAACAAAAACAGCCCTGCTTTAGCAGAGCTCTTTTTATATTCGCCTTAACTGAACGGTATTGCGCCCTACGGGAGCCTGTCAGTCACAGGATTACGGCACCAAATTGTTTAGCCAGAGAACCACTATACCGTCACCAATTTCGCTTGTACTCGAATGGCTGACATGGCTCTGATGAGATCAATCTTCTATGCGGATTGGTATAAGCCAAGTCCCCAATCCTCTTAACCCAAGATTAATACCGCTTAATAATCAGGATGTACCGCTCAGTCACTCAGGCGCAGCGCTTCAGCGATAGCAGAAGTAAAATCCGCCCCAGTTAGATAACTATGAGAATGATGCTATGAGTTGGTTCTTCCTGTGCGTCGGCCTGTTGGTCGCCGGTTACTTCATCTACGGTGCCTTTGTTGAAAAGGTGTTCGGTATCAATCCTCAGCGCCAGACCCCAGCCTTTACTCAAAAGGATGGAGTGGACTATGTACCCATGTCCAAAGGCCGCGTATACCTTATTCAATTGCTGAACATCGCCGGTGTGGGCCCCATCTTTGGCCCTATCCTTGGTGCTCTGTACGGCCCGGCTGCCATGCTGTGGATTGTGATCGGCTGTATCTTTGCCGGTGCGGTACACGATTACTTTTCTGGCATGCTGTCTGTGCGAAACGGCGGTCAGTCTATCCCCAACCTGACAGGCAAATATCTGGGCAAAGGCGCCAAGCACTTTATGAATGCCTTCGCCATCGTGCTGTTACTGTTGGTGGGTGTGGTGTTTATCTCCGCCCCTGCTGGCCTGCTGGCCAAGCTGACCGGCTGGAGCATGAGCATATTCGTCGGCATCATTTTCTGTTACTACCTGCTGGCCACCATTGTACCGGTAGACAAAATTATCGGTCGTCTGTACCCCTTCTTCGGCGCCTTGCTGCTGTTCATGTCTGTTGGTCTGACTGTCGCTCTGATTGTCTCGAGCGAGCACACTCTGCTGCCCGGCGTACAGGCTGCTGACTTCCTGACCAACCTGAACCCCAACGACATGCCGCTGTGGCCTGCGCTGTTCATTACCATCGCCTGTGGCGCCATCTCCGGCTTCCACGCCACTCAGTCGCCGCTGATGGCCCGCTGTATGGAAAATGAATCCAACGGTCGCTTCGTGTTCTACGGTGCCATGATTGGTGAAGGTATTATCGCTCTGATCTGGTGTGCTATCGCCCTGTCATTCTTCGGTGGTGTTGAAGGCCTGAACGAAGGCATGGCCGGCAACCCTGCAAACGTAGTGTATGAAGCGTCTACCGGTCTGCTCGGTGTTGTCGGTGGCTTTCTGGCGGTGCTGGGTGTAATCGTACTGCCTATCACCTCAGGTGACACCGCATTCCGCTCTGCCCGTCTGATTTTGTCAGAATTTTTCAAACTACCTCAGAACGAGCTGCCAAAGCGTCTGATACTGGCTCTGCCTCTGTTCGCTCTGGGTGGAATCCTGACTCAGGTAGACTTCGGCATCATCTGGCGTTACTTCGGTGTAGCCAACCAGGCGACTGCGGTACTCATGCTGTGGACTGCCTCAGCTTATCTGCTACGCCATGACAAACTGCACTGGATTTGTACTGTGCCTGCCATGTTTATGACCACAGTCGTTATCAGTTTCCTGCTGAGCTCTGCCACCCTAGGTGCCGGCCTGCCAATGATGGTATCGACTGTCGCAGCTATCGTTGCCACGCTGGTAATTACAGGTCTGATTATCGTTAAGTCCAAAAGCAAGGGCCCTGTGGATTTGGCTGAAGATGCCTGATCCCTGATCCCGAAACTGAAATAAACAAGCGCCGGGCTCTGCCCCAATACCGTTCAGTTAAGGCGAATATAAAAAGAGCTCTGCTAAAGCAGGGCTCTTTTTGTTTTTGAAAAGCAGTTCACCACGAAGCGCTCACTTCGCTCGCTACACAGAGGACACCAAGGGATAGCAAAGAAAAGCTTTTCTTCGTGGTCTTCGTGGTTCAATCTTTCTCTTTCAAACGTAACGGAAACATACTAAATGAACAGCATTGCGGGCTCTGCCCGGCGTTTTTGCTTTCTGGCTAATGGTCCTACAGATGAAACTTCTCTCGCAAAGCCTTACCATCATCTTGGGCATGTTATAGATATTCTAATCAGTTCATGCCTGAGCGCATTTGAGCCTTCAAGGTATTCAGGTGCAGAAGGCTGGCTGCCTTTCAAAGCGCAATACCACAGCAATCGTGATTGCCCCAAATCCTCGAAAGGCGAGGCTGACAGCCCTATCTGCTTTGTTGCGGCATAAGCTGATACAACTTGGTACATGATATAATTCTGCCGCTGCGCCGAAGCGGCATTGTTCTGCCCGCAATTGCCTTCATTCCAGCGCCCATCTCTAAGGAGCCAATATCTGCGGTTTTTTCATTGAGGATGACTTCATGACAGCTTATTTCCTGCAAGCTTTTATCTACTTGTGTGCGGCAGTGATTGCCGTGCCTTTGGCTAAACGGCTGGGACTGGGCTCAGTGCTCGGCTATCTGGCAGCCGGTGTCGTTATCGGCCCGGTTATGGGCCTGGTCGGGCAGGAAACTGTCACTATTCAGCATTTCGCAGAGTTTGGCGTCGTCATGATGCTGTTCCTGGTGGGCCTGGAACTGAACCCAAAATCCCTGTGGGACATGCGCCATAAGCTTATCGGGCTGGGTGGTTTGCAAATGGCGCTGACCACAGCCGCAATAACACTAATCGCGCTCTATCTGGATCAGACTTTTACCGTTGCCCTCAGCATAGGCCTGATTTTCTCCCTGTCTTCCACCGCCATTGTGTTACAAACCTTCAATGAGAAAGGGCTTAACCGGACAGATGGTGGACGCACAGCCTTTTCAGTGCTGCTGTTTCAGGACATAGCCGTGATCCCGATTCTGGCCCTGCTGCCTTTACTTGCCCTCCCCGAGTTGGTGGTTCAGGCGCAACTGCAGGCAGCACAGGCCGCTTCTCATTCAGCAAATTGGAGTCTGGTCGCAAATTTGCCCGGCTGGGCCTACGCCATAATAATAGTGCTGACCATAGCCGGACTAGTTACCGCAGGTCACTACCTTAGCCGTCCGCTGTTCCGATATGTTGCCGAATCCGGTTTGCGTGAGATATTTACCGCCACCGCACTCATGCTGGTGATAGGCATTGCCGCTCTGATGAGTCTGATAGATTTATCCCCTGCCCTGGGCACCTTTCTTGCCGGTCTGGTGCTAGCCAACAGTGAATTTCGCCACGAACTTGAGTCCAACATTGAACCATTTAAAGGATTATTACTGGGACTCTTCTTTATCACTGTGGGCGCAGGTATCGACTTTGGTGTGCTTTGGCAACAGCTTACCGCCATCATTGGCCTGACGTTTGGGGTGATTTTGATTAAGGCCCTGGTACTGCTGTGTCTGACGTTAATCTTCAAAGTGAAATACGGCGACCGCTGGTTGTTCTCTTTGTCTCTGGCACAGGCCGGAGAATTTGGCTTTGTACTGCTCAATTACTCTCAGCAAAACCATGTGTTATCGGCTGATCTGAGTCAAATGCTGGCTTTGGTGGTCACCTTCTCTATGTTTCTGACCCCAGCCCTGTTTATCCTTTTCGACAAAGTAATATTGCCAAGATATGAGGCCAAAGCAGAGCAACGGGGGGCTGATGATATCAACAAGCAGGCCAGCGTGATTATTGCCGGCATAGGTAGATTTGGTCAGATAGTAAACCGCATGTTAACTGCCAACAATATCAGGACTGTGATTCTGGACCACCAGCTAAGCCAGATAGATCTGATGCGCCAGGTTGAAGTAAAAGGATTTTTTGGTGATGCAACCCGACCCGATCTGTTGCATACCGCTGGCATAGAGCAAGCCAAACTGTTGGTGATCGCCATTGATGATAAAGACAGAGCTGTGGAGCTGGTCACCTATGTCAAACAACATTACCCCCGGGTCAAAGTTCTGGCCAGAGCCTATGACAGGGGGCATTTATACGCGCTGCAATTAGCCGGTGCCGATACCGTGATCAGCGAAACTTTTCTGTCTGCAGTACAAATGGGGACAGAAGCATTAAAGGCAGTGGGAATGCCAACCGCCAAAGCCGATATGATGCGGGATGCTTTTGTCTCCAACGAGCAACTGAGTAAAGAGATGCTCTACCAAACCTGGAAAGCCGGTGCAGATGACAACAGATATAACAATACCCATTACCGCGAACTCTTCCTGCAACTGGAGGAAACAATGAAACAGGCGATGCAGGATGAAAAGGCCAGCTATCGAAGGGCTCAACAACAGCAGGATGTTCCTCCCTGTGACATTCAATAAACTGAATGCCGGCCTGATTGCCAAGCCGGTTTCCCCAGGCTTAATTGGGGTCTGCCAACAACAAAGATTTCTTCAACATATCCGGTAAACACAGGATTACATCTTCAAGGTCGCGAAAACCCACCTAGTAAACAAAAAAACAACAGCCTCCAAAGGTCTTTTCACCATTTGAAATTATATTTTTAACATTTTGCCTTGTGACCGCTTTGGTCATTTTATATACTTCGCACAACTTTTAATCCAGCAGCGAGAACACAATGAGCGCAGACACTTTTGCATACATGGTAGGGGGTTTATTTTCCCTGATAATCCTGATGAGTCTGATGATTGGCATCTATCTCGACAACAGCAAAAATCCCGAAAAATAAGCTTTCGTTGTCAAAACATGCCAAATCTCTGCCGGACACAAAAATGTCCGGCTCCATCCCCACTTCCCTTAAAACTTATCTGCAACTCTACACTGACCAACTATCACCTCAGCCATTTCAGGCTCACTCTTTAATATTGGAGGTTCACAGCGCTACAACAGCATCAGGTCTACAGGCAAACCTGTGAGCAGGATCTGGAGCGGATGTCAAAATTGCTCCAGACAAGCGATTGGACACTACCGCCTATACCAGTAAAAGATTATATCAATCCCCCAGTACAAGGGATTCTCCCTGGATTTGCCTGTAACCCATGCCATGCTACACTCGGACACCACACTTAAATTATTACATCTTGATTTACCCATGAAACAGTTACTGGATTTTCTCCCACTTGTCATATTTTTCGCGTTCTACAAGTTCTACGGCATCTTCACAGCTACAGGTGTCCTTATTGCCGCTACCGCGGTTCAACTTGCTGTGACCTATGCCATATATAAAAGCATTGAGAAAATGCATCTCATCACCTTTGCCCTGGTCGCCATTTTTGGCACCCTGACACTGGTCTTCCATGACGATGCATTTATTAAATGGAAAGTCACTATCGTTTATGCGTTGTTCGCTGCCGCCCTGGCAGTGGGGCAATTCATTAACAAGCCTCTTTTAAAAGGTATGCTGGGTAAAGAGATGAAGCTGGATGACGCCATCTGGACCAAAGCAACCTGGTATTGGGTTGGCTTCTTTGTGATTTGTGGTCTGGCCAATATCTATGTTGCTTTCTATATGTCCCGGGACACCTGGGTTAACTTTAAAGTCTTTGGGTTAACGGCGCTGACTCTGGTGAACACAATTGCCACTGTGTTTTACTTGTTTAAACACCTGCCGGAAGATCAAAAAAAGGACCTCAAATAATGTGGTATATGATTTCATCTCAGGATGTTGAAAGCAGCCTGGAAAAACGAATTTCTGCCCGTTCTGCTCACCTGGCCAGACTTCAACAACTGGCTGATGAAGGTCGCCTGATGTTGGCCGGCCCCCACCCTGCTATCGACAGCGACAATCCCGGAGAGGCTGGCTTTACCGGTTCACTGGTAGTTGCAGAGTTTGCATCATTGCAAGCCGCCCAGAGCTGGGCTGATGAAGACCCTTACACCGCCGCAGGTGTTTACCAAAGTGTTATCGTCAAGCCTTTCAAGCCAGTACTGCCCTGAGAGTGACTATGAAAATTGTATCGTTCAATATTAATGGCCTGCGAGCTCGCATGCATCAACTTCAGGCGCTAATAGATGCTCATCAACCCGACATCATTGGCCTGCAGGAAACCAAGGTGCACGACGAGGTTTTTCCGTTTGAAGACGTCGAAGCGATGGGCTACAAAGTTCACTTTCATGGTGGCAAGGCTCACTATGGTGTGGCCATGTTGTCAAAAGTGGCGCCTGAGTCAGTTCAAAAAGGCTTTCCCAGTGATGATGAAGACGCTCAACGCCGCATGATTATGGGACAGTTCAAGCAAGCTGACGGCCGCACTCTGACCGTTTTGAATGGCTACTTCCCTCAAGGCGAAAACATCTCCCATGAGACAAAATTTCCAGCCAAGCGCAAATTTTATCAGGACCTGATGCAATATCTTTGTGCCAATCACAGTACCGATGAAGATATCGTCATCATGGGCGATATCAACATTTCGCCACAGGATCTGGACATAGGTATCGGTGCTGCCAATGCCAAACGCTGGCTGCAGACTGGCAAATGCAGTTTCCAGCCAGAGGAAAGAGAATGGCTTAAGGCTTTGTTGGACTGGGGTTTTGAAGACACTTTCCGCAAATTACATCCTGATATGGAAGGTCGTTACTCTTGGTTTGATTACCGCAGTAAAGGGTTTGATGATAACCGCGGCCTGCGCATCGATGTGATCTTGGCGACGCCATCTTTTGCGGCCAAAGCCAGGGCTGCTGATGTAGATTACGTACTCAGAGGCATTGATAAGCCTTCAGATCACGCACCTATCTGGACTGAGTTTGCTGTCTGATAGCTCCGCTCATAAAAAAGCCTCGCGTATGCGAGGCTTTTTGCATTTATGTGTATTTAGAACTTCTGAACCAAACGGACAAAGTAGCCACGTCCATTTACACGATACAACTCAGGGATAGTGCTGGCATTAAATGCAGCATCAATATAAGGAGCATCTTCATCAGTAATGTTGGTCATACCGACAGAAACACGAGTCTGGGTTACGAAGTCATAGTTTACACCAATGTCATGGTAGAACTGGCTGTCAACTTTCTGGATACCCTCAACGAAGGTGTATTCAGCTTCGATACTTGAGATGTACTCACCAGAGTAAGAAACAGACCAATCTTCCCATTTCCAGTCCAGACCCAAGGTAGCCTTGTCTTCTGGGTATGCAGTCTGACCAGAGCTGGTAGGATCCAGGATACCAATCAGATCGATTGCTTCTGCACCGGCATAAGGCGTGTCTTCACGCTCCAGCAGGTGAGTCCAGCCAAGACTTGCTCTCCAATCACCAAATCCGGTTTCCAGGTTATACACAATCTCGGTATCGATACCTCCGGCTGAAGACTTGGCCAGGTTCAGGTTTACCGCCGCAATGTTGTTGATGTTACCGCCTGGCAGACGGGTAATCTGACTACAGACTGCGGTATTCAGATTGCGATAACATTGATCCATCAACTCTTCTGCGCCCAATCTGGAGATCAGGTCATCCAGCTCTACTTTCCAGTAGTCCACGGTCAGGTTCAAACCGGGAATAAACTCTGGCTCAAACGCGATACCCGCAGTAAAGGTGTCGCCTTGCTCTGGTTGCAGATCAGGGTTACCACCAACTCGAGCACGCACCTGAGTATCTGTTTGGGCATAACCACCACTTGGTACACCTGAGGCCACACACAGTGCCTGACCTTCTGCAGACAGAGAACCGAAGTTTTCAGTGTTACAGGGGTCAGCAGCCTGGTCGAACGAATCGGCCTGCGGTGAGTACAGCTCGCTTACAGTTGGAGCACGGAATACTTCACCAAAGGTAGCACGCACAAGCAGGTCATTGTATGGACGCCACTTCAGACCAGCCTGATAAGTAGAGTTGCCACCGAAGCTGCTGAAGTCGTCGTAACGCAGCCCCAGATTCAGCTCTAACAGGTCAACCGCAGGCAAATCAGCCAACAGAGGAACAATGGCTTCACCATAGTAGCTGTTCACTACATAAGAACCAGCGGTACCACCACCGGTATTACCGGATACGGTTTCCTTAGCCTTGTTGGAATCAGGAGTGTACTCGAAACCTTCGCGACGATATTCATAACCCACACTCACACCCACAAAACCAGCTGGCAGTTCGAACAGGTAAGAGTTGGTCAGGTTAAGGTTAAACATATCCTGCTGTGTGGTGTACTTATCAACCAGTTCAGCCTGAACATAGTCCAGCATGTCCTGAGTGATGTTGCCTTCACCGAACATATTCAATGGTACACAACCATCAATTACGTTACCGGCTGAACCACACTTAACAACACCGTCAGTGTCCATGAAAGAGGGGCCAAGAGCCTTTTCAAGGTTAGAAGCGACCAGCTGACCTTTGTCAATATCGGTACGTGCTCTGTAACCCCAGTTGTAAGCGGCAGACCATTCCCACTCTTCAGCAATCACGCCTTCAAACCCAGCAACACTCTGGATCTGCAGAACGTCCTGCTCGAAGCGACGGTTGCCTTCTACGATACGGCGACGAGCATCAACAATGTCTTCGCCAAATGGGTTGTAGTAGCTGTCAGCCGAGATACCGGAGAAACCATCCTCATTAATGAAGCCAGGGTCGAAACGGGAGTCGTAAGGAACTGGTGCCAACTGCTGTGCAGAAGTACGCTGGCTTCCTCGCAAAGAGGCAAAGAACTGAGTATCTTCAGCAACATCGAACTTGGTTTCGATAAATACGTTGGCACGCTCATAAGGAGTCTGCAGGTAGTTTACCGGAGCATAGTTGTAAGTATCGTTGTTAGGGTCGAATACGTCACCGTTGTAGGCGCGGTAATCTTCCATTTTGGTTGGGTCGCCGCCCTCTTTCAGGGTCATCAGCTCACCACCAGCGGTCTTGAATACACCGTTAGGGATACGAGAAGAACCCAGAGCTACAACGTTATCACCAGGAACCAGACCATTGGCTTCAAAGCTTTCTCGGTCTACAACATAGTATGGAGCCTTGAAGTGAGGAACGTCATATTGTCCCTGGAAAATACCTTCCTGAGTATTGTACTCAGCACCAAAAGTGATATGACCGCCGTCAAATGTTTTACCGCCAATCAGAGAAACCATGTCATTTTGGGAATCACCTGAAGCCTCGGTCCAGTCTTTTCGCTGCACAGAGACTTCAACGCCGTCAAAGTCTGAACGGGTAATGATGTTAACAACACCAGCTACAGCGTCAGCACCGTATACCGCAGAGGCACCGTCTTTCAGGATTTCTACTTGCTGGATCATTGAAGCTGGGATGGTCTGGAAATCACCACCGTCTACAGTACGACGGCCGTTGATCAGAACCAGAGTACGGATAGAACCGAGACCACGCAGGTCAACGGTTACAGCACCACTACCACCGTTGTTGGTGGTGGTTGCTATAGGTGCACCGTTCATGGAAGGCAGACGCTGGATAAGTTCACCCACGTCGGTAATACCCAGATCTACGATTTCCTGACGGTCAAGAATAGTTACCGGGTTCGCGCCTTCGATATCAGTACGCTTGATTCGGGAACCTGTTACTTCAATACGCTCTACTTTGTCTTCGTCATCAACAGCGAATACTACTGGAGAGGTAAATGCTGCAGTTGCAGCACCGCTGATCAGTGCAAGGCGCACTGAATTAGCCAAAATTTTATTTTTATACATTGCCTATCTCCCTGGACAATTATTATTTTGTTATTCAAGGCAGCACTTTTGATACAAAGTTTGCTTTGACGCCAGGGATGAAATCACAATTTATACATACTGGCAACACCACTCCGCACGCCAGGATGCAGCATAAAGCAATCAAAATAGGCAACATTGCAGCGCCATGCATTACCATTACGGCGCGCAGCAACATGCCATGCCAATGTTTAATAACCTGGCAGCACATTAACACCAAGAGTGTCTGCACAAACTTTTTACAAGGCGGCTACTTTTTGGGCGAGATGAATTAACAAGAAAGCCCGGCTCATTGAGTCGGGCTTTCTTTACAGAATTTAGCTGATTCGCGAATTCTTAGAAGGTGTAGCGGATACCTACTGCGATAGCATTGTCGCCTTCTTCTTTCTTACTACTGATTACGTAGTCGCTGAAGTCATACTTGCCTTCAACATACATCAGGATATTTCTGTCCCACTTGTACTCCACACCGGCAGCAATATACTGCATGGTGTTTTCGCTTACGGTCACGCCAGCAGTAGGAGTGTAAGCCTGGTCAGCGTCCAGCAGGTTGTACATAGCGTATGGACGGAAACCGTTACCTAGGTTGTAAGATACAAATGCTTCAACACCGTAGGCTTCAGGGATCAGAAAACCATTTTTATCCAGCTCGTGGTATTCGTTCTTGTTGTAGTTAACAGACGCGAACAGACCTTCTTCGCCCAAGCCGCCCCAAGTGGCGCTGACTGCGTAGATAGAGTCAGTTTCTTTAATTGCTGCACCATCTGTATTAGTGCCTTCAAATTCGCCTACGTTACCACCGGCAGATAGCACCAGTTTATCCATCAGCTTGTAAGATACAGACGCACCATAGGTGTCGTTGTATTCCAGTTTGGGTTTAGGGCCCTCTGGCTTATTAGTAGCAATTTCAATTTCAATTTCATTGGATTGCAGCTGAGCCTGCAGGGCAAAGCTGAAGTTGCCGAAGCTGTTACGGTATTGAACCGCTTTGTCTGCACGACCTACACCGTCGATACCGCCGCTGCCATCCAAAGAATAAGCACCGGAAGCGTTACCGCCCCATACCAGGCCGTTATCGGTAGCAGCAACCACATCATAGTAAGCACTATACTGCTTACCGAAGGAGAAGCTACCGTATTTATCGTGGCTCAAACCAACGAACGCCAGACGATTGCTCAGGAAATCGCTGCTCTGAGATTCAAATTGACTGTCGTTATTGTATACCAGCGTGGTATCACCAAATGGGTTCACCCCCCACTCCAGCTTGGCAAAGGCGTTCCAGCCATCGGTCAGCTTGTGCTTGAAGTTGAAATTAATCTGTGAGCTGCCGTTCACCAGTTCAGTTTCGCTTTTAGTGTTCAGGATACGAACGTCGGCGTAACAGAAATGGCCCCAAAAATTCGGACACGATTTTAAGTGAATAAACTGCTTAAATAACCAGCAAGACAACTGGAGCAGACTATGACCAGAAA
>JAJNAU010000104.1 GCA_021462625.1 Shewanella sp. | reverse complement strand
GTGGTATTGCGCTTTGAAAGGCAACCCGCCTTGCTGCAGCTGAATACCTTGAACTCGAATTTGCCCGTAAGCCAGAGCGGTGCGAGGACTTGTTCGCACCTTCCCTAACAGTTTTAGCCCTGCTGATGGGCGGGGGCTGTTTTTGGGTATGGTCATAGCTGATTTACTGTATTGGCTTGGCATATTTTCCGCCATTTCGTTGTATGACTTTTCGTTAATCTTGCTTCCGAACGCCTTACAGTGGCTGGTATTCTGCAAATTCTGACACCAAAGCGTGATCCATTCACGCATAATTCAATTCAATATTGATTGTGATCGCTAAATGGCTGCAGTTTGAGGTCTTGCTTATGCCTTAGTGTGGGTGAATTTTGCCGGTCGAACCGTGGTCGACTAAATTAGGTGGCAATAATGTTATTCGGCGTTTTCCTTGTGGTGAACCTATTGAAACGAAAATGGTGCTTTGCTAGGGATGATTTGAGACTAGGATCCCAGTATCAGTTTATCCTGAAATTCATTTACCAAATGTGGGCATAGATCACCTTTTCAAAGTCCTAAATCTATATCCTGTGCGCCGAAATCAATTATTGCTGTAAACAGCGTTAAGGTAACTTAATATGCAAAATGAAGCTATCAAAGCTCAGGACAACAAGGCTACTGAGAACGCCAAGCTGCCTTGGACTGCCCAGGATACCACCTGGATGCTGAGCCTGTTCGGTACTGCCGTTGGCGCCGGTATTCTGTTCCTGCCGATCAACGCCGGTATGGGCGGTTTCTGGCCTCTGCTGATCATGGCTATTATCATCGGACCTATGACCTATCTGGCTCACCGGGGTCTGTCTCGTTTCGTCTGCTCTTCTAACATCGAAGGCAGTGATATTACTCAGGTAGTGGAAGAGCACTTTGGTAAAGGCGCTGGTAAAGCGATTACCGTACTGTATTTCTTCGCTATCTACCCAATCGTACTGATCTACGGTGTAAGTATTACTAACGTAGTGAACAGTTTTCTGATTAACCAGATGGGTATTGCTGAATTCCCACGTTGGTTGCTGTCCGGTGTACTGATCCTGGGTATGATGTCAGTGATGGTTGCCGGTGAAAAACTGATGCTCAAAGTGACTCAGTTCCTGGTATACCCACTGGTTATCATCCTGGCGTTTCTGGCGCTGTACATGGTGCCAAACTGGAAAATGGACGCACTGATGCAGCTGCCATCAACCGGTGACTTTATCGGTACTATCTGGCTGACCATTCCAGTACTGATCTTTGCTTTCAACCACTCTCCCGCGATCTCGCAGTTCTCTGTGTCGCTGAAGCGTGACCATGGCAAGAACGCTTCCCGCAAGGCTGACGTGATCCTGCGTAACACCTCGCTGATGCTGGTGGGCTTTGTAATGTTGTTCGTGTTCTCTTGCGTACTGTCTCTGTCTCCAGAGCAGCTGGCTCAGGCCAAAGCTGAGAACCTGCCAATTCTGTCTTACCTGGCTAACGTGTATGACAGTGCGTTTATCACCTACTTTGCGCCATTTATCGCCTTCATTGCGATTGTGTCTTCCTTCTTCGGTCACTATCTGGGTGCCAGCGAAGGTATGCGCGGTCTCATCGTGAAGCAGCTGGAAAGTCAGGGTAAAGAAGTAAACGAAGGTATGCTGCACAAAGGTATCCTGGCCTTCATGTTCTTCTCAATCTGGGCGGTTGCTATCGTCAACCCAAGTGTACTGGGCATGATCGAAGCTCTGGGTGGTCCAATCATCGCGGCTATTCTGTACCTGATGCCAATGTACGCTGTGTACAAAGTTGATGCACTGAAAGCCTACCGCGGCCGTGTAACCAACATTTTCGTCATCATCGCCGGTCTGGCGTCCATGACAGCCATCCTGTATGGCATGCTGTAATCCAATACAGCTGTAATTTCAAAGTCTTAATTGTTCCAGGGATCGGGTTGTAAAACCCGGTCCTTTTACTCTTTTTGGGGTGTAGTTGATGTTTAGCGCATTTGATATTTTTAAGATTGGCGTGGGTCCCTCAAGCTCCCACACTGTGGGCCCGATGAAAGCCGCCAAAGAATTTATTGATGACCTGCGTGCCAAGGGCACTTTGCGGGACATCACCAGGATTACCGTAGACGTATACGGTTCTCTGTCTCTGACCGGTAAAGGTCACCACACTGATGTTGCCATTATCATGGGCCTGGGCGGTAACAGCCCTGAGACTGTTGATATTGAAGCTATTCCTGAGTTCATTCAGCGTGTAGAGCAAACCGGTCGTCTGCCTGTTGGCATGCACTGCCACACGGTAGATTTCCCGGAAGGCTCGCTGATCATGCACCCGGAAGCTCTGCCTCTGCATGAAAACGGCATGAAGATCCACGCCTGGATAGGTGACAAGCTGGAATACAGCAAGACTTACTACTCTATCGGTGGTGGTTTTATCGTTGATGAAGAAAACTTCGGTAAAAACAGCGAGCAGGAAGTTCAGGTTCCTTACAACTACACCAACGCTGACGAGCTGTTGGCACTGTGTAAAGAGCATGGTCTGAGCATCAGCAAGCTGGCTCTGGAAAACGAAAAAGCCTTCCGCTGCGAAGCTGACATTCACTCCGGCTTTGCCAAGGTTTGGAAAGTGATGTCTGAAGGTATCGAGCGTGGCTGCCACACCGAAGGTGTACTGGCCGGTCCTCTGCGCGTCCCTCGTCGTGCACCTGCTCTGTATCGTCAGCTGGTGACCAGTGAGCGTCTGTCTTCCGATCCTATGATGATTGTGGACTGGGTGAACATGTTCGCGCTGGCTGTGAGTGAAGAAAACGCGGCCGGTGGTCGCGTTGTGACTTCGCCAACCAACGGTGCTGCCGGTATCATCCCTGCGGTAATCGCTTACTACAACAAGTTCATCCAGCCAGTGGGCGAGAAGGAGTACACCAAGTTCTACCTGACCGCAGCTGTGATTGGTGGTCTGTACAAGCGTAACGCTTCTATCTCCGGCGCCGAAGTAGGCTGTCAGGGTGAAGTGGGTGTAGCTTGTTCTATGGCTGCTGCCGGTTTAGCTGAACTTATGGGTGCCAACCCAGCTCAGGTGTGTATCGCTGCCGAAATCGGTATGGAGCACAACCTGGGGCTGACCTGTGATCCGGTTGCCGGTCAGGTGCAGGTGCCTTGTATCGAACGTAACGCTATTGCGGCAGTTAAGGCGATTAACTCTGCCCGTATGGCAATGCGTCGTAACAGCGATCCTACCGTGAGTCTGGACAAGGTGATTGCCACCATGTACGAAACCGGTAAGGACATGCTGCCCAAGTACCGTGAGACTAGCCTGGGTGGTTTGGCGATTAACGTACTGAACGTTTAGCCGTTCGGACAAACAGAAAGCCGGCACTGAAGCCGGCTTTTTTGTCTCTGTTTTCTGATGATTACTTCTGCTCGTACATCAAATACTGGCATTGCCGCATACCCAGTGCCGAGTATGTTTGTTGCGCGCGGGTATTGTCTTGCTCAACATAGAGACGGAAGCTGGCGGCGCCGCCATTGTCCTTTGCGATATTTTTGACTTCATCATATAGGCGACGATAGATGCCCTGACGGCGGAACTCGGGTTTGATATAGACGCTCTGGATCCAGTAGTAGTCTTTGGCCCGCCAGTCGCTCCATTCAAAGGTGACCATCAGCGAGCCGACCAATTCTCCGTCGAGTTCCGCGACCAGATAAAAGCCCTTTTCTGGATAATTGAGTAGGGTGGTGACACCTTGGGTCAGCGTGTCTCTGTCCAGTGTCAGACCTTCAGTTTCCATCGCCATGGCCTGATTGAAATCCACCAGTGACGGATAATCCTCTGGGTGTGCCTGTCGAATTTTCATAGAATTTTTTTCTTGTTGGACTTCAGTGCATTATCCCAATTGAAGGCGGATATGCAAGCCATAGCGCCGACAGGGCATTAGCCTAAAGTTGAGCGTTTGCTAGACTGATAAAATCTTTTACAGAAGGAGATTCATAATGTCATGCAAACCATCTGCCGGTGATAAGCCTGGATCTCCTAATCCGGTGTTGCATTTTGTGCTGACCCTGATGACGTTGGGGCTGTGGGCGCCGGTCTGGTGCTATCTTATCCAACGTGCCCAGGGGCGTACTTTTTCTCTGTTCCATATCTTCGATCGTGACTACTGGAGTTATCTGATAGAACGGGAACAACCGCCGGCGTCTCTTTACTCACTGCAGGTGCAGCACTCCCATGAATCAAAAACGTATTTTGATGCTTAATCAGCGGTAGGTGCTGATATCGTTGTGAAATTATAAATTCTCCAATTTCAATGCGGCTTTATTGAGGATTAATAAGCTTACTTTTGTTGACCCTTACAAATTAAATGAATACCCACAGTTGGCATTGGGTTTAGTGTTATTCTCCATTGTCGTTTGAGGCGTACAGGAAAAGCAACGCTATTCAGTTCGAACCAGGGAAGGATGAGTTCATTAATGATTCAGGGTCTACATAATGACGAAATCTTCTTCCGTTTCCCGCCAACCTTCGGCTTTGGGCAAAGCCTGGCGTGGTTGGATGTCCTTGCCGCTGTGGCTGCAAATTCTTGTGGGTATGATTTTGGGTATTGCTGCCGGTCTTTCATTTGGCAAAGACGCAACTATGCTCAAACCCATAGGCACACTGTTTGTAAACACCATCAAAATGCTGATTGTGCCGCTGGTGTTCTGTTCGCTGATTGTGGGCGTGACCTCCATGCAGGATACAGCCCGTATGGGCCGCATCGGCTTTAAATCCTTCGCTTTCTACCTGGGTACCACTTCCATTGCCATTACTTTGGGTCTGGCAGTGGGCTACGTGATGCAGCCCGGTGCAGGTTTATCTTTGCATGGTGTAGAGCTGGCTCAGGAGGCCAAGGCCGCGCCATCCGTCATGGAAACCCTGATTAATATTGTGCCGACCAACCCGATTGCGGCACTGGCCAACGGTGATATTCTGCAGGTGATCGTATTTGCCGTGGCGCTGGGTATCGCCTTAGTGCTGATTGGTGACCATGGCAAACCCGCCATCAAGGTGTTTGAGAGTTTGGCTGAAGCTATGTACAAGCTCACTGATATGGTGATGAAGCTGGCGCCTTACGGGGTTTTTGGTTTGATGGCCTGGGTGGCCGGTGAGTATGGTATCGATATGCTGCTGCCACTCATCAAGGTGATCCTGGCAGTCTATATTGGTTGTTTTCTGCATATTGTGGGTTTCTACAGCCTGGTGCTGCGAGGCTTGGCGGGTCTGAATCCTGTGCACTTCTTTAAGGGGGTCAGTAATGCCATGGCGGTGGCCTTTACCACCTCAAGCTCTGCCGGTACTTTGCCTGCCAGTATGAAATGTGCCAGTGAGAGCTTGGGTGTCAATAAGAAAATCTCCTCTTTTGTGTTGCCGCTGGGCACCACAATCAACATGGACGGCACCGCGCTGTATCAAGGGGTGACGGCTCTTTTTGTGGCCCAGTCATTCGGTATTGACCTGACCTGGGTAGATTACCTGACCATTATCCTCACTGCGACGCTGGCCTCTATTGGTACTGCCGGGGTGCCAGGTGCCGGTCTGGTGATGCTGACGCTGGTGCTGACGACCGTTGGTCTGCCGTTGGAAGGGGTTGCACTGATTGCCGGTATCGACCGTATCCTGGATATGGCCCGCACTGTAGTGAATGTGTCAGGCGACTTGGTTGCCACCACTGTGATTGCCAAGTCGGAGGACGAGTTGGATGAGGTGCATTACAACGCAGATATGCAGGAGAGTGCTCTGATTGCCGAGCAGAGTGCGCAGGTAGCCCAATCCAGATAAACACAGAGGTGACTATTCACCTGAGGGTGTTAACTGTATTAGTTCTGGCTAGATCTGACACAGGCTCTTGAAAGATAGAGAGTTAGCCGTTTTGATAAAGGTGTCGAATCTTTTTTCAAAACCAAAGGTAACTCTCTCAGTTCGATACTAAGGAAGGTGCGAATAAGTCCCGTGCGTGCTCTGCGGGTGATAACTGCCCCGAGATGGGCGACGCAGCTCGACGTTGATGGCCTGAGTCCTTAGCGGGAGCGGCAACAAAGCAGATAGGGCTGTCAGCCTCGCCTTTGTGGGCTTTCGGGCAAACACGATGGCTGTGGTATTGCACTTTGAAAGGCAACCCGCCTTGCTGCAGCTGAATACCTTGAACTCGAATTTGCCCGTAAGCCAGAGCGGTACGAGGACTTGTTCGCACCTTCCCTAACAAACCAATCATCAAACACAAAACCGGATTACTCAATTTTGCTCAAGAGTGGGGTAATGTTCCTAAAGCCAGCAAGGTCATGGGCGTTTGCCGAGACACTTTCTACCGCTATCAGGAGTTGGTTGAAGAAGGCGGTGTAGATGCTTTACTCAATCGTTGCCGTCGAGTACCAAACCTCAAGAACCGGATTAATGAGCAGACTGAACATGCAGTGACAGAATTCGCCATTGAATATCTCACTCACGGTCAAACTCAAACCAGTACACCTTTTTCAGTATCAAACCAGCACTTACGCAAAACGCAGCGAAATCACTTCACTGCGTGAGGATTACGGGTATCCCTCCCTTCTGGCAAATTACGCAGCAAAATACCGGCTTTCAGGTCGATATCCGCAGGCACAGGCATATAGACGGTGTGACCACTACCTAAACCTGCCTCAATGGTTTCGCCTTTGCGGTTTTCCAGCTCCTGCAGAGTCAGATTGATGTTGCCCTGAGGGGTCATCATCTCCAAACTGTCGCCGACCAGGAACTTGTTCTTCACGTCGATTTCAGCAAGACCGGCGACATTGCGGTTGCCGGTGAATTCTCCGACAAACTGCTGGTTGTCGCTGATGGAGTGACCGTACTCATAGTTTTGGTACTCATCATGCACGTGACGACGCAGGAAGCCTTCGGTGTAACCCCGATGGGCCAGACCTTCGAGGCGGCTCATCAGGCTGCGGTCGAATTCTTTACCGACGACGGCATCATCAATGGCCTGACGGTACAGCTGGGCGGTACGGGCTACGTAATAGAACGACTTGGTACGGCCTTCGATTTTCAGCGAGTCGATACCTATCTTGGCCAGTCGCTCCACGTGCTGAATGGCACGCAGATCTTTGGAGTTCATGATATAGGTACCGTGTTCATCTTCAAAGGCTGGCATGTATTCGCCGGGCCGGTTGTTTTCCTGCAGCAGGAAAATCTTGTCGGCAGGCTGGCCTTCGCCCAGTGTTGGGGCTGCTGGTTGGATTGCCACGATATCACCGCTGTCATTTTCTGTGGCTTCGTGGGCGTCGTACTTCCAGCGACAGGCGTTGGTGCAGGTACCTTGGTTCGGGTCACGCTTGTTGATATAGCCAGACAGCAGGCAGCGACCGGAGTAGGCCATACACAGTGCGCCGTGCACGAACACTTCCAGCTCAATATCCGGGCAGCGCTGACGGATCTCTTCAATCTCATCTAATGACAGTTCGCGGGATAAAATCACCCGCTTGATGCCCTGGGATCCCCAGAATTTCACCGATGCCCAGTTGATGGCGTTGGCCTGTACCGACAGGTGCACCACCTGATCCGGGAAGGCTTCGCGAACCATCATAATCAGGCCCGGATCGGACATGATCAGTGCATCAGGATTCATGGCTACCACCGGCTCCATGTCCTTGATATAGGTTTTCAGCTTGGCGTTGTGGGGGGCGATGTTGCTCACCACATACAGCTTTTTACCCAGAGAATGAGCTTCCTGAATACCCTGTGCCAGGTTTTCCATTTTGAAGTTGTTGTTACGCACTCGCAGGCTGTATCTGGGCTGGCCGGCATAGACTGCATCGGCACCATAGGCGAAGGCATAGCGCATGTTTTTTAAGGTCCCGGCGGGGGACAGGAGTTCAGGTTTGAACATAATTACTCTCTGGTTGGGTTGGCGCTCATGGTCTGTGCAGGTTTACAGTCGATGCTGCAGACAGCAGCAGGCTCAGTTCAAGTGAGCAAGCGCGGGCGGCGCATTTTACTGAATCTGCCCCTGTGTATCAATTCCTGAGCAGTAAACCCGGACATTTATCGGCCGCCGGAAAGGCACGAAGCCGTGCCGGATAACTAAGCTATATAGACAGCACGAAACAGCTTGCGACGTATTTCGATAATAGATGGGGTGACAGGGTCACTGCCTGCTGAAGACAGAGTGAGGCGGTCAGCATGAAGTCGCAGCAATATGGCGCAACCGAACAGAGTGCTCGGGCTTTGGGAGGCGACCTTTGTGAACGCTCTGTTAAAACTTGGCTGAAACCTGTAACTTATTGGGTACATGATTGGTTTTGCTGGATATTAAGGATACAAAAGGGAGTTGATATGTCCGTCGAACAGCAGATTTTGGTGGGACTGCTTCGCAAGCTTAAAGATGACACTCTGGTGTTGCCGACGCTGCCTGAAGCCGCTATGCAGGTACAGGAGGTGGTGGACCGGACCGATACCAGCCTCAGGCAGGTGGCTGAAATAATCGGGCATGATGCTTCCATGTCGGCGCGACTTATCAAGGTGGCCAACTCGGCGCTCTACTCCCGGGGCAACAAAGCCGACAATATCAATGCGGCGGTGAATCGCATCGGTCTGACGCAAATCCGCAATGTCGCGAACTCCATCGCCATGGAGCAGTTGTTTATCTCCACTAACGAGATGGTGTGGGAAGTGATGGACGAGGTGTGGCAAACTTCCATTGACGTGACAGCGGCGGCGGGTGCCATGCTGGAGCTGTATCAGCTGCGTCACGGCAAGGGCGAACTGGACAGAGAGACCCTGAGTCTGGCCGGACTGGTACACAATATCGGCGCGTTACCGGTATTGGCCGAGGCAGAATCCCATCCGGAACTCTTTACCTCAGTGGAACAGTTGCGGACCGTAGTGCGTAAACTACAGGGCCCGTTGGGCGGGGCGGTACTCAAGAGTTGGGATTTCAGCGCGCCGTTGATGGAAGTGGTTGAGCGCTGGGCCGATTTACACTATTTGCCCAAGCGGATCAGCTATGTGGATTTTATCCGTGCGGCGGCCTTTTACACGGGTGAGCTCAGAGCCGGAGAGTCCTTTGAAGAACGCATGCCAGTATTTGTTGAACGCGGCTTGCCGGTATCGCCAGATGAGCTGGCCAGTGATACCTTTATTCAACTGTATGAATCAATTAAGCAGGGTTATGAATAAACGCACCCTCAGGATGGACCTGTGATTGGCTGGATGAGCGCCGCAGTGCTGGCGGTGCTGGTACTGGCGCTGCTGTGGCAACAGTGGCGCCAACGGTTATTTCTGGGACGGCTGATCACCAGTATCCGCAGTCGCCGTTTGCCCGCTGAGCCCTTGTCCATCGATGGCACTCCTCCGCTGTTTAAACCCCTGTGTGATAACCTTGAAGAGCTGCTGGATGCGTTGCCAGCCGATCTGGGGGAGGACAAGCTGACCGGCCTGCTAAACAGGCTTGGGTTCAAGTCAGCCCTGGGCCGGATGGCGCCGATACAGCGCGGCACATTTATTATTCTCGATATTCAACACTTCCGTTACGTCAATGACCTGTTCGGCTTCAATTTCGGTGACCGCCTGCTGGTGATGCTGGCCAAACGCCTGCAAAACCTGAATGTCGTCCCAACACTTATCGCCCGGGGCAAGGGCGATGAGTTTTTACTTTATTACCGCCAGGATGTTGACCGCCATCAGCTCAGCCAGTTGCGTGGCCGGTTGCAGGTACCTTTTGAGCTGGATGAGGTGCATATCAGGATCAAGATAGAGATTGGCTGCCTTGCCCCGGAGCATGTGCCGGAAGATGTCAGTTTGCTGCTCAGAAGGCTGGATTTGGCTCTGAAAAATAGCAGAGAATCCAAGGACCTGATTGGTTTTTATGACGAAGAGGATGATCAGCGGCAACTGCGGGAGCTGATGTTAATCCACGGACTGCCAAGAGGGTTGATGCAGGGTCAGTTGTTTATGGTGTATCAACCCAAGCAGAAGCTGCATGAGCATGGTATTTATCAGGTGGAGGCGCTGATCCGCTGGCAGCATCCCACCCTTGGCATGGTGTCTCCGGGAGAGTTTATTCCACTGGCTGAATGTGCCGGTATGATCGAGCTGGTTAGCCGCTGGGCATTGCTTACTGTGCTGGAGCAGCAGCAGCGCTGGCGCGAGCAGGGACTGGAACTGCAGGTGGCGGTGAATCTGTCGACCCAAGATCTGTCCAGCACCAGCCTGTCACAGGAGATTGCTGCCCGGCTTGAGCAATTTAATCTGCCTGCCGAGGCGCTGATGGTGGAGATCACCGAAAGCACTCTGATGGCTAATGTCGACAAGGTCGTGCATACGCTCAGCAGCCTGAGGGAGCTGGGGGTTAAACTGGCGATCGACGATTTCGGCACAGGCCATTCATCACTGGCGTATCTTAAGCATCTGCCGGTGGATGAAGTGAAAATCGACAAGGCATTTGTGGATGACTTGCTGACCGACTCACATGCGCAGCACATCATGGAAACCAGCATCATGCTGGCGCGGAAGCTGGGCTTTGAAGTGACGGTAGAAGGGGTGGAAACCGAAGCCGTGCGTGAGATCCTGACAGTGATGGGCGCCGACAAACTCCAGGGGGAGCTGATTGCCGGGCCTATGACAGCACAGGTGCTGGAAGCATTTTTGGCCGGCACCAATCAGCCCTGATGGGACTGTTGCAGCCGGGCAAGCATCTCTGCCGGTATGGGGATGAGCTGCTTATCCGGCCCCAGGCTGACCATCTCGATGGTGGCCGTTACAGCGGGGCGGCGGGTTCCTTCCCGCCAGATGGATTGTCTCCACACACTGCGGTACTGACTTTCCATCGCGACCTGGCTGCGAACATCCAGCCTGTCGGCAAATTCGACGCTCTGATGACAGGTCATGTCACAGCGGTAGACGGCAAAGCCACACCCTTTTTGCTGCCATAATTGTTTCAACTGCGCAGCGCCTATGATCTCTTCCCGGGCACGTTCAAAGTAACGCAGGAAATTGGCGTGGTACACCACCCCTGAAAAATCCGTATCTTCGTAATAATACCAATCCGCATAGGAGGTTAGTCACTCAGCGAGAATTTAAAGGTGTGAAGACAATCAGAGCAATCGAAGGTCTATCGGGATAAATC
>JAJNAU010000103.1 GCA_021462625.1 Shewanella sp. | reverse complement strand
AGAAAGCGACGACAAATGCTGCCCGAAGGGCTCGGCTATACGCGCTTTACTCTTTGTTGCAAGGTATTTGCTTAGGCCCACTAGGCGGCACTTTGGCGGGGGCAGAACTGATCAGAGACTTAAAAAAGCAAAAAAACCCCGGCCAACGAGTCCGGGGTAAAGATGCTATAAAGTTTCAAAAATAACCAATTGTGATTGGATCCGCTGAGAATCAGATCCGGCAGAATTCATCACTTCTGCCGACGGCTACCGGAAATTTCCGACAACTGTCATGAAATCAATTTTGCCGTGGAGGCTGGCCTGAGAATGCCAGAGCGTTACTGAAAAACAGTCTCCATATTCGACGCAAAGAAGGATAATCCCTGCAGCTTTATTGGTAAAATGAATTTATTCCATCAACTGCATTCCAAACTGGCATGAATATACCCATCAAAACATTGCGCTGTTTTGTCACCCTGGTGGAAACCGGTAACTACACCCGCGCAGCGGAAAAGCTTTATCTGACCCAACCTACATTGAGTAAAATGATCCAGCGGCTGGAAGAGCAACTGGGACAGACCCTGCTTATCCGTAACAACCAAAAAGTCACCCCAACCCAGGCGGGGATTTTGTTTGAAGCCAGCGCCAGACAGATGCTAGGTCAGTGGCATCGCCTCGAGCAGCAGATGACTAACCTTGCAGGCGTTAAATCCGGGGTGTTGCGGCTTGGTGTCTGTCCTATGATGAGCAGCCTGTTTATCGGCCTGCTGGTTGAGTTCCGCAAACGTTACCCGGGCATCACTCTGGAGATGGCAGAATACGGCGGGTTTGGCTGTGAGCAGGCGCTGATGGAAGACAAGCTGGATATCGCCTTCGCCATTCTGCCCATTACCTTTACCGACGAGCTCGCCAGCACGCCATTGAGGTGTTACCCGCTGATGGCCTGTCTGCCCAAGAACCATCCACTGACCGCCAAGCAAGAGCTGTCCTGGGCGGATTTAGGGGACTATCCCTTTATTCTTTATAACGAAGATTTCTCGCTATCCAAGATTATCACCCGCCTGAGTCGTGCAGCCGGTGTTGAACTGAATATCGCTTTTCGCAGTGGTCAGTGGGACTTTCTTGCGGCCATGGTGGAAGCAGATATGGGATTGGCGCTACTGCCTGAGCCAATTTGTCAGCGTCTGGATAACAGTGAATTGGAGTTTCGGCCAATGTCGCCTGGGTTAACCTGGGATTTGGGCTTAACCTGGCGTAAAAACCTGCCACTGACTCCAGCTGCGGAAGCCTTATTAAGGTTAAGCCAGCAGCCGGACTTTAACTGATCCAGGTTCAGTTGCGAAAGCGGCTCCCAAGCTGAATTCAGACATAAAAAAACCCGCCATCAGGCGGGTTCTTATTAAAGCTTGGCAGCTCAGAAATTACTTCTTGGCAGCGTCTTTAGCTTTCACGTCAGCAATGACCTGCTCAGCTACGTTGCTTGGGCATGGAGCGTAGTGTGAGAATTCCATGGAGAACTGACCACGACCAGAGGTCATGGTACGCAGGTGACCGATGTAACCGAACATTTCAGCCAGCGGTACGTCTGCCTTGATGCGAACACCAGTCAGACCAGCTTCCTGATCTTTGATCATGCCACGACGACGGTTCAAGTCACCGATTACGTCGCCAACGTGATCTTCTGGAGTAAACACGTCAACCTTCATGATAGGCTCCAGCAACTGTGGCTTGGCCTTAGGCATGGACTGACGGAATGCACCCTTAGCAGCGATTTCGAACGCGATGGCAGAGGAGTCAACTGCGTGGTAAGAACCATCGAACAGTTCAACTTCAACGTCCAGTACAGGGAAGCCAGCCAGAGGACCAGTTGCCATCATAGACTCAAAGCCTTTCTCAACGGCAGGCCAGAATTCCTTAGGAACGTTACCACCAACTACGGTAGACACGAACTTGAAGCCGCTGCCTGGCTCACCAGGACGGATGCGGTAGTCGATCTTACCGAACTGACCAGAACCACCAGACTGCTTCTTGTGGGTGTACTGATCTTCGATAGCCTGAGTGATGGTTTCACGGTACGCAACCTGTGGAGCACCCACGGTCAGTTCAACACCGAAGGTACGCTTCAGAATGTCAACTTTGATGTCCAGGTGCAGTTCACCCATACCTTTCAGGATGGTGTCACCGGTTTCCTGGTCGGTTTCAACCTGGAATGATGGATCTTCGGCAACCATCTTACCCAGAGCGATACCCAGCTTCTCAGAAGCGCCTTTGTCCTTAGGAGTCACAGCGATAGAGATTACTGGAGTTGGGAAGATCATTGGTTCCAGAGTACATTCGTGCTTAGGATCACACAGGGTGTGACCTGTCTGAACGTTCTTCATACCGACAACTGCGATGATGTCACCAGCTTGAGCGCTGTCGATTTCGATACGGTCGTTAGCGTGCATCTCAACCATACGGCCGATACGTTCAGTCTTACCAGTAGCAGAGTTCAGGATGGTGTCACCCTTCTTCAGCTTACCAGAGTAAACACGGATAAAGGTCAGGG
This sequence comes from Shewanella sp., assembly GCA_021462625.1. Lineage (GTDB taxonomy): Bacteria > Pseudomonadota > Gammaproteobacteria > Enterobacterales > Shewanellaceae > Shewanella. Next base: position 8,725 of record JAJNAU010000103.1, on the reverse strand, counting down.
CGCCGAAACGGTCGTCCATGATCTTGAATGCCAAAGCACGCAGTGGCTCGTCTACAGAAACCGTAGCAACTTCACCTGTCTCTTCACCAGTCTCAGGATCAGTCAGAGGCTGTGGATCAACTTCAGTTGGAGCTGGCAGGTAATCTACTACTGCGTCCAGAACCAGCTGCATGCCTTTGTTCTTGAATGCACTGCCACAGAAGGTTGGGAAGAACATCAGGTCGCGGGTACCCTTACGGATACAACGCTTCAGAACTTCGATAGATGGCTCAGTACCCTCTTCCAGGTACTCCATCAGCAGATCTTCATCAGCTTCCAGAGCAGTTTCGATCAGCATTTCACGGTATTCAGCAACCTGATCAACCATGTCAGCTGGGATTTCTTTGATTTCAAAGTTTTCTGGCAGACCTGAGTCATCCCAAACGAAAGCTTGGTTGTTCAGAACGTCTACAACACCTACGAACTCATCTTCACGACCGATAGGCAGGGTCATCACCAGTGGGTTTGCACCCAGAACACGCTTAACCTGGCCAACTACGCGGAAGAAGTCGGCACCCATACGGTCCAGCTTGTTGACGAAGATCAGACGAGCAACTTCAGACTCGTTAGCATAACGCCAGTTGGTTTCTGACTGTGGCTCAACACCGCCGCTACCACAGAATACACCGATACCACCGTCCAGAACTTTCAAAGAACGATACACTTCAACGGTAAAGTCAACATGTCCAGGGGTGTCAATAACGTTGAAGCGGTGATCCTTCCAGAAACAGGTAGTCGCCGCTGACTGAATGGTAATACCACGCTCAGCTTCTTGATCCATGAAGTCCATGGTGGAGGCGCCATCGTGTACTTCACCCAGGCGGTGAATTTTACCGGTGAGCTTGAGAATACGCTCGGTGGTCGTGGTTTTACCCGCGTCAACGTGAGCGAAAATACCAATATTTCTGTATTTTGATAAGTCGGTCATGATTCAACTTTTTGCTTAGTTTATAAAGTAGACGGAGTATGCCACAAATAGCAGCAAACCACACATCAGATTTTTAGGCGCGTATTGTAAATGCGAAACACTATACAGCGCAAACCAAGCTTGCACTTTTTCACAACAAGATTGGGAGTTATTCCTGCTTTTTGGTAAAAAAGCACCGCACTTAAAGTTGTTAGCTGAAATCATCGATTATTCTGATAGTTACAGAAAATCAACCTGATAATGTTGTTCACAATGCCAGCGCCAAGATAAAACAAGCTAAGATGCAATCCCTGCCATGCATTCACTGCGGTAACTGATTTCCGCAAACTGCAAGGCGAGATTGGCACCTTCCCAGCGTCATGGTTTAGCCGATAACACCAGCGCCATGACCTCTACTATGCGACACCCGGGCAGTCGGCAAAGTATTAGTTTATGAGCTCTCTTTAGGGAAGGTGCGAACAAGTCCTCGCACCGCTCTGGCTTATGAGCAAAAGCGAGTTCGAGGTATTCAGATAAAGCAAGGCTGGTTGCCTTTCAAGGCGCAATACCGCAGCAATCGTATTTGCTCGAAAGCCCCGTAGGGCGAGGTTGGCAGCCCTATCTGCTTGGTTGCAGTTCTCGCTAAGGACTCAGGCCATTACCGTCGAGCTGCGTCGCGCATCTAGAGGCTGCCAGCACTCGCAGAGCACGCACGGGACTTATTCGCACCTTCCTTAGGGTCTGCTGACCTTTGTTGATTATTTTTACAGCAGCTCATCGAACGCCGGGATCACCAATACATGGCTGCGCATCTTACTGAGAACCGTTTCGGCAGTGTTGCCAATAACATGCCCAAGGATCCCCTTCCGCTGACGGGCGCCTATCACGAAATACTGCGCCTTCAACCTGCATGACAGATCGTACAGACACAGCTCAGGATCACCCGCTACCACATGAATTTGTTCATCAGGCAAGTTAAGTGCCGTCAGCTCATCGGCAAATCGCTTCCTTGCCGCAGCGGCAACGGTCGCATTGTCCACCAGATCCAGGTCATTGATGACTACATGCATGCGGCTGACATAGGCCACATGCAACTTGCCCCCCGTCGCGGCCGCCAGCGCACGCCCTTTGGCAACGACAGCCTTGTTGAGCTTCTGCTTGACCGGTGAGTTACTGCCCAAATCTACTGCAACCAACACATCCTTGCCGGTTTGCTGCGGCTTATCGCTGAGGAATAACACTGGGACTTTGGTGTAACGGATAATGTGCCAGTCTGTTGGCAAAAAGTGGTCACTGGCATGGATAGCCTTGACTATCAATTTGAACCCCTGCTGGTGGGCAGTCTTACAGGCATGCTCATAAAGATGCTTGCACCAGAGGCTTTGCACAGGGACCTGTTCAGCGCCCAGCTCTGCCAGCTTTTGTTCCACTGCTTTTTTGGCCTTTTTGACAATGGCAGCCTGAGTCACAGGCGTAACAGCTGGAATGTAGTGCGCAAAGTCGGGCAGGTGCTCATAACTGTATGCAAACACTTCCGGGGCCATGTCGAGTTGCCTGGAAAGTTTAACACCATGACCGACGGCATCTGACTGACTGTCGGCTTTCTGCGCAATAATATAGACCTTGTCCATCACATTCCTCCTGAATGAATTCTGACTGTTCCGGATGTCATTTTACTGACGAACAATTAACCCACAATTAATTTGTGAGCTTAGGGAAGATGCAAACAACTCCTCGCGCCACCCTGGCTTTGGCGTGGTTTAGAGCCACTCAGCGGAGGACATACTCAGGTTCAGCACCCCGGGAGTCCATCCTGCGCCGGCCCCGCTAACCCGGAGTCCTGCGTCTATTTAATTGCCTCTTAACGCTTTCAGCCGACTGTGGTAAATCAAATTAGAATCACTTCAGACAAAAAATACCCGCCATTGAGGCGGGTATTGGGGATAAAAGCTTAAAGCCGGTTAGTCTTCTACCGGCGAGACCACAAACAACAGATCGCCCTGGGACACCTGCTGTCCATTGGAGTTCAAAATACGCTCAATACGGTATTTCTTGTCCTCTGGGTACAGTACGGCGTTTTTACGGTTGAAGCCTGCCAGAGTCACCTGAGAGAACATCTTCATCGCCTCGGTCAGTGCCAGTGTCTGGTCAACAGTCACAATATCACCTTCCTTAACAAAGTCTGCTTCACCCGGAGCCGGAGAGGTATAAAAGATACCTGCACCCTGTGCAAGGACTTTCAACTCATCACTCTCACCCACACGCAGCGATGCGGTATCAACAACCTGGGTCTCAGTTGCAGCGTCCATTTCAGCAATCAGCTCAGCGATATCCAACTCAGCCATCAGGCGTGGCAGATAGTTGGTGTCATACACACCTTCGTTGAAAGTGGTATCCCGCAGAATGCATTTAAGCAGCGGAATGTTGGTAGAGATACCCTTGATCACCACGCTTTCCAGGTAAGCCAGCATTTTGGCGATGGTGTCCTCACGGTTTTCACCTGTCATGATGATCTGAGCAATCAGGCTGTCATAGTACGGCGATACTTCTTTGCCTTCACCGGCAATGGAAATGATCTCCACATCAGGATGCTCTGGCATCACATACTCAGTGATCAGACCCGGATTAGGCAGTAGCTGCAGCACGTTGTCGCTGTCCAGCGCGGCCTTCTCAGCCGTTACACGCACCTCAATGGCATAACCTTGGTCCTGAGGCTCCAGCTTCTCGATAGAACGACCGGCAGCAATATCAAACTGCGCCGATACGATATCGATACAGGAAGTCGCTTCAGTCACAGGATGCTCTACCTGCAGACGGGTGTTCATCTCCATGAAATACACTTCATTGGCATCCAGGTTGAAGATAAACTCCACTGTGCCGGCGCCCATATAGTCAACAGCGTTACCCAAAGCACGGGTATATTCCAGCACCTGTTGCTTAAGTTCATCCGGCAGCATGGTAGAGCCAGACTCCTCGATCACCTTCTGGTTGTTGCGCTGCACAGAGCAGTCACGCAGCCCCAGTACCTTAGTATTGCCGAACTTGTCACGCAGCAACTGAACTTCAATGTGACGCAAAGAGGTGACATATTTTTCCAGATACAGGTCGCCGTTACCGAACGCCGCAGCCGCTTCGGTAGAGGTTTTCATAAACAGTGGAATCATATCCTCCGGGCGCTGCACCACCTGAATCCCTTTACCGCCACCGCCCTGTACCGCTTTGAGCAGCACTGGATAGCCAATTTCATTGGCCACATTCACCGCCTGCTCGGCATTACTTAGAATACCGTGAGAACCGGGCACCACTGGCACATTGTTGGCCTGAGAGGTCTTGATGGCATTGGACTTGTTACCCATGGTGGTCATGGAGTGCACGCTTGGACCAACAAAGTTAACGCCATTGTTGGTACACAGCGCCGCAAACTGAGGGCTTTCGGACAAGAAACCAATGCCAGGGTGCAGCGCATCAACCTGCTCATACTCAGCCACTTTCAACACTGAGTATGCATTCAGGTATGACTCATCAGAAGTGTTTCCCCCCAGACACACCAGCTTGTCGTTGTCCTTCAGCATATCTGCAGGCACGGCGGTCATATCCGGATCGGATGCGACCAGTACCACATTGATGTCATTGTCGTGTGCCTTGCGGATCAGCTTCACGGCAGTACAGCCGCGGGCGTGGACCAACACTTTGTCGATTGGTTTCATCAGCGCGCGGGGATCATCCTGTTTCAGCTCATCATCCTGCAACTGCTGCTCTGGTACCAGAGTAGACAGCGCGCTGCCGATCACTTCACTGATATCCTGAGTAGGCATTGGCATCAGAGGATCGATGCCGGCCAACTGAGCATCCAGAGTTTCACTGAATGGGTTATGTACCAAACCCGTCATGGCACCCGGTACCCTGGACAGATAGTTGGCCAGAGTTGATGTGGATGGCAGGTATGCAGGCACCACCATCTGGCCGGCGAAAGGCATGTTGGTCCCGGAGAAATAATAAGTCTGCACCAGTGGATGAGTCACGAAGGACGCCTGAGCACCACCGGTACAGTCACCGAAACCAAACATCAGTACAGGCAGTTCATTGTCACGCACAAAACGGGTGATACGGTCATTCACCACTGCCATGGAGAACAGTGCTGCGGCTCCCTCTTTGGTCTGCATACCACTGGAGCTGATAAAGCAGATCACCGGCAGCTTACGCTTGGCACATTCAATCAGCAGCGCGGAGAACTTCTCAGCACTGGCCATATCGAAGGCTCCGGCCTGAAAAGCCGTGTTGGACACGGCCACACCCACTTTGATCTTCTGACCGTTGCTGTTGAAGTCGGCCATACCGGTAATCAGGCCGCAAGGGCGGATACCTTTATCCAACGCATCTTCAATCGACAGACGGAAACCAGGGAAATTCAGCAGGTTGGCTGACATTTTATCGGCTTCAATCTCTTCAAAGTGAGTGAAGAACTTGGCAATGATATTTTCCCAGCTCAGCTTGCCGGTCTTCTTCTCATCACGCAGGACTTTCTGGATCAACAGATCCTGATACCCCATAGTCAGGCGGTTCCAGAAGTCTTTACGACGACCGATACGCACAGGGTTAATCGCACCTGTGTACTGAGTTGAGTCTTCTTCACTGTCGAAATACTCAGGCAGCAAACGCTCGAAAAAGTAAGTCAGGATCACAAACAGGGAGTTGTTCAGCTGAGGGAAACCCACACTCTTCCAGGCTTCTACCCGCACCAGCAACTCAGCACGGTTGGACTGCCCCATAAAGTACTTCAGCCACTTGTAGAATTTACTCTTGTCGTTGGCCACATCCTGAGTGGAGATCGCCTTGTCGATAGACTTGTGCAACAAGTTGCCAACAGAGGCGCGAGACAGGCTCTTGGTCATCATAGCTTCTTTGGCGATAGAGGCCAGGTTCACCACAACATTGTCATACAGAGCGTTGAAAATCAGAATGTTGTAACACTGCCAAATGAAATCTTCACGCAGCTCTTCATTCACCACCACATCCAGCACTGTCATCTCGTTCAGCTCTGGCCTTGGCTTTTGAGTCACTTCAGTTGGCAGACTTTCCAGGTACTGAATAAGCCCTTTGAAGTTGTTGGCAGCATTGCTCTTCCAGCGGTGATACAGAGACCAGCCGACATTAAATATCAACGCCTTACGCGCTTTTTTGTAGTTCTCTTTCGGCTCCCCCAGGATCAATCGAGTCAGCATATTACGCTCTGTACTGACTTCGTCACGCTTGGCAATGAAATTGCTCCACAGTTTGTTCAGCTCATCGTCGTAAACCAGCTTATCCGGGTTGGCAAGCCAGGTTTGGAACACTCTGTCCTGTTCCTGCTGAATACGGGCTTTGAGATCACCCTCAGGCACGCTTACGCGAGACAAACGACCGTACTGCTTAGTCGAAATAGAGTGAATACGGCTGCGCAGGGTCAAATAACGCAGGTAGCGGTATGCACTGCCGAACAGGTTCAGGTGCATAGTCGGGCTGTTGGCCACTGCCAGTTCAGAGTGATGCTCCAGCGACTTGAGGCTGGAAGATGGATTCAGAAAGCGCTCAAGCGATCTGTCATAGTGCTCGCGCAGATCCCTAGACTCCCTTACGAACTTCACAGCAGCACGCTCAACCGCCTCAAGGGAGGAGATGATGGCACGGCGCAAATTGTGTTGACGCTCATCGCGATCAGAAGGTGAGAAATCGATGATGCCGTCAATACAGCCAGCAGTGTACAACTCTTCAGGAGATACCCCCACAGACTTGGCACACTCCTGCCAGGACAGGTTGTACTTGCGGGCGATACTCTGCAGGCCTTGAGGCTGAATGGTGTTGAAGATACCGTCGCGCAGCGACAGCAAAATGTTGGCGGCCGCCAGCGGGATTGCGCCACCTGAATAACCGGCACCAATGACGACACCCACAGTCGGTACGTCAACATTGGCACTTTCGGCGATGGCTTTGGAAATTGAATGAGCCTGATTGTGACTGTTGGCGACTTCACCGGCATCGGCTCCAGGGGTGTCAATCAGGAACACAATAGGCATAGACAGTTCGGCAAACAGGCGAATCGTCTGACAGCAAGCCATATGATGTTCAGGCATCCAGGCACCGTTAGCGGTGCTGCGCTCCTGCGCGATGAAGCCCACGCGACGGGTACGGGAGCCGAAGTTCAGTTCAATTTCGGCGCTGTAAAATGGACCGTTATGGGTTTCACGGATCAGCTTGCCTTTCAGATCGGCAATGATGCGCTTGGCACCGGGACGGTTCTTATCCTGTGTTGGCTGGATAACCTTGGCCACATAGCCATCAACATCCAGACTCGCCAAATCTTTCAGGTTGGCCTGAATGGCGTCATCATCCAACAGACCGTGGATCTCGTCTGATAAACTCTTTTTGCTGTGTTTCGGAAACAGAGAAAAATCTTTTGCCAGCTGTTCTGCTTGTAGAAAAAGCGGATCGGGAGTTACTGCTTGAGTCATCTTAGCGGGCTTATTTTTGCTGGTCATCTAAAGATCCTTTGCTTAGCCTCTGAAATTGAAATATTTAAGCCAATAAATATAACTTTGTTATTGACTCAAATACCATTAAACTGCCTTGGACGCTTTGTTCCATATTTGAGACAGTGAGTAAAACATGCCAGATCTGAACGGTATGATGCTGTTCGCAGCCGTGGTCAGGGCCAAAGGCTTCTCTCAGGCAGCGCGGGAAACCGGTCTACCAAAATCCACTATCAGTCGCAAGGTCGCCCAACTGGAAGAGCAGCTTGGGGTCCGTTTATTACAACGAAACACCCGCCACTTGAGCCTGACTCAAGTGGGCGCTCTGTTCTTCCAACATTGCGAAACCATCTGCCACGAAGTGGAAGCTGCCAAGGCGATCATAGAAAACACCCACAACGATGTGTCGGGTTCTCTGAGGGTAGCCGTTCCTGTCTCTTTCAGTCAGGAAACCATTGCCAGCCTGTGCAGCGGATTTATGCGACTTTACCCAAATATTCAGCTGGATGTTCAATTTACCGACAATGACGTCGGTTTGGTGGGGGAAGGATACGACATTGCAATCAAATATGGACCCCTTCAGTCATCCGACCTCGTTGCCCGGCTGTTATTTGAGCGCCAGCCAATACTGGTCGCAAGTCCGGGGTACCTGAAGAATAAAGGCACTCCGGCCACCCCAAAAGATCTGGTCAGACATCAGGGAATTTTGCTGGGAACTTCCCGCAGTGCCCCGATTTGGCCGCTGGGCAAAGGCAATCACAAAACCATGGTGAATTTCCAGCGCAAGGTACGGGTCAACAGTGCGGTGATGGTCAAGCAGTTGGCGCTGGATGAATTCGGCATCGCTATGCTGTCCTCATCCAGCTGCAAGAATGAAATCGCCCGCGGTTCACTGATCCCCATCTTACAGGAGTGGCCCATCGAGCCTTTCAAGGTGTACGGAGTCTATTCAAGCCGCCGTCAGCTGGCCACCAATCTCACTGTATTTCTGGACTTTTTCACCAAGCGATTCAACAGCCAGGAAGCTGCGCAGGCACTGATGTTCTGAAAATCTGCCGGAGCAATTAAAAAAACAGCCCGGGCGAACCGCCGTTGCCCCAAGGAAGAGATAGCGAACTTCTTGAGGCAGGTATCGCCCCTTCCCTAGGGTCTGTTGACCTTTCATGGTTGAATTTTGCTCGTTCTAGACGCCTTTAATCGCGACGCAAGGTGTGTAGCCTAGTGGGCCTAAGCAAATACCTTGCAACAAAGAGTAAAGCGCGTATAGCCGAGC
>JAJNAU010000102.1 GCA_021462625.1 Shewanella sp. | reverse complement strand
ATCTGTTCAATGGTTGAAGGGTGTGACGATTTTTGTATATGAATGGATTGAAGACTCGATGTCTTAACGATAACTGACGTCTCAGCCCGGCTGAATATTCAGGCTTTGGTCAATATCATGTCAGCCAAGGAGCAGGGTGGTGACACCCAAGCCTGCAAACAGCAGGGCGCAGCCGCGGCGTATCCAGTCTAGCGGCAGTTTTTCGTTGCTGTAGTCGCCAAGCAGGACCACTGGCACGTTGGCCAGCAGCATACCGACTGTGGTGCCGGTCACTACCATCAGCAGGTCATCGTAACGGGCTGACAGCACCACAGTCGCGATTTGGGTTTTATCGCCAATTTCGGCGATAAAAAACAGAATACAGGTGGCGATAAAAGGACCAAACCGGTAGAAACGGTTTTCCTCTTCATCGGCCTTGTCCGGCACCAATACCCACAGGGCGATGGCAAAGAAAGAGGCGGCAATCAGCCAGCTGCCAACTTCCCCGGAAAACCGGTTCATCGCCCATTGACCCAGCCAGGCGGCAGCAAAGTGGTTCAGCAATGTGGCCACCAGAATACCGGATACTATAGCCGTTTTGTTTTTAAAACGAGCCGCCAGCAACAGTGCCAGCAGTTGGGTTTTGTCGCCAATTTCCGCAATGGCAACGGCGAGGGTTGAGGCCAGAAAAGCTTCCAATTAGATCTCCCGCGCAGTGGTGCGGGTGGTATGAAACCTGACGGGCAGGGGGATTCAGACGCACGAGCACCGCTCCAATAATAAATATGGATAACGGTACTCAGGTCTTGCCAGGTTGATGGTCACTGAACTGTTCAGCGCCTTTAACTGTAAGCACCATGGCGTGATGTGGGTGCTGCGCACCTTGCCAAGTCTGTTGATACTCACCCCAATGTTGACTCAGGCTTACTTGCTGAATGGCAACAAAGGGCGGCTACTCCCCCGAGGACGGCGCTATTTTAATGATCTCTGTTGGCTTTTCAACCATTCAGTGCGGACTTACTTCATGTTTTGCCGTTTCTTTAAAATTGCCACAGTGCTGCTCTTGTGCCTGGCAAAGGGCTTTGATAATGTCCGCTGAGGTCATATTTTTAGAGTAAGCCGAGTGACATACCTTCCACTGATTGAAATGCGATTTAGCCAGCCTCGGTGGACGGGCTGATCCCACGGCAATGCAGTTCAGCCATTGGGGCATTACCGTTCACATCGTCAGGTTGGAATGGTGAAGGAGGCTGAGATTGTGTTCCGTTGGTACCGCACTTCGTGTCATCACCCTCTAACAAAGCCCAGGTTTTCTCTCCTGCACTCTTCCTTACCGCTGTTCTGAATCTGACGCTCCACGACTCCGCTAAGACCGGGGATTTTGTAAAACAAGAATAATGAGATAACAGGACAAATTCGTGAGTTTAAAAACATTAGGTTCCATCGCCATTGTAGCGGGCACGGCCATTGGCGCCGGTATGTTGGCATTGCCGTTGGCGACGGCGGCACTGGGTTTCTGGCAGGCGATAGTCTTGATGCTGATGATTTGGGGATTGTCGGCCTATAGCTCCTTACTGATGTTGGAAATCAATCTCAAGTCCGGTGTGGGTGACAATGTTCATGTGATCACTGGCAAGCTGCTGGGCAAAAAGGGCCAGTTTATTCAGGGCGCGTCATTTCTCAGCCTGCTGTTTGCGCTGACTGCGGCCTACCTGACCGGCGGTTCCTCGCTGCTGTCACTCAAGGCGCAGACTATGATGGGCATGGAACTCAGTCATACAGCGGCGGTGCTGATTTTTACGCTGGTGCTTGGCGGCTTTGCGGCGCTCGGGGTGGCCTGGGTAGATAAAGTCTCCCGGCTGCTGTTTTCCCTGATGATCCTGGCACTGGCATTGGTGGTGCTGTTTCTGCTGCCGGAAGTGAGTCCGACTCAGATGATGCAGCAGGCTGTGACTGACAACCTAGGTAATGCCTGGATGGCGGCAATCCCTGTGGTTTTCACCTCCTTCGGTTTCCATGTGTGTATTGCGACCCTGGTGCGCTATTTAGATGGGGACACCCGGGTGCTGCGCAAAGTACTATTGATTGGCTCAACAATCCCTCTGGCCTGCTACATTCTGTGGCTGATGGTGACGCTCGGCACTGTGGGCGGTTCTGAGATCCACGCCTTCGAGGGCTCGCTGCCCAAATTGGTGACTGCGATGCAGGCGATGGTTGAGAGCGATTTTATCAGCAAGGCGGTGTCGCTGTTTGCCGATCTGGCGCTGATCACTTCGTTCCTGGGAGTGACCCTGAGTCTGTATGACTTTGTGGCCGAACTGATCCGCGCGGCAGACACGCTGGCCGGCCGCATTCAGACCTGGCTGGTGACCTTTATTCCACCTTTGCTGTGTGCCCTGTTTTACCCGGATGGCTTTGTGGCTGTGCTGGGGTTCGCCGCTGTGCCTTTAGTGGTGATGATTATCTTCCTGCCGATTGCCATGGCATTGTGCCAGCGTATCAGTCAACCTCAAGGGTATCAGGTATCCGGAGGTAAGTTGGCACTGGCATTATCTGGGGTGAGTGGTCTGGCGATTGTGTTCGCGCAGCTGTGGGCAGCGCTTTAGTCACGGCCATATAATCGCTGCTGTTCAGCCACAGCTTGAGTTGTTTATGTAACGCAAAGTTGCCGATTTGTAGGTTGGCGTGCCCGCCAGGTTGGCAAATCGTCAACATATGGTAAAGTCGGGCACTAGCGAGGGAACCAGCGCTAGTGCCCGTTTTTTATGGGCAATTTCTACACCCAAAAGCAATATGGACAGCGAATAATGAAAAAATGGTTACTGACGGCCGCAGTGGCAACCGCCTTTACTGCTCAGGCCGATGAGGGTATGTGGCAGCCACACCAACTGCCGGATATGGCTGCTGAATTAAAAGCCAGAGGGTTGGAAATTGACGTAAAGTCCATTTCTGAACTGACTGAATTCCCCATGAATGCGGTTATTAGCCTGGGTGGTTGCACCGCATCATTTGTGTCCCCCAAGGGACTGGTGGTGACCAATCACCACTGTGCCTATGGCACCATTCAATATAACTCCACTGCCGAAAATAACCTGCTGCAGAATGGTTTCCTGGCCCGCAAAATGTCAGAGGAACTCCAGGCCACCCCTGGCTCCCGAATCTATGTGACGGAAGCCATTACTAATGTCACCGACAAGGTGACTGCCGGACTGAACAATAAATCCGGTGATGATTTCTACAAAGCGCTTGAAGCCCGGGAAAAGTCGCTGGTGGCCGAGTGCGAAAAGGAAGCAGGTTCCCGCTGTCAGGTATACAGCTTTCACCGTGGTCTGGAATATTACCTGGTGAAGCAGCTGGAGATCCGCGATGTGCGCCTGGTGTATAACCCGGCTGGTAGCGTCGGTAAATACGGCGGCGATATCGATAACTGGATGTGGCCACGTCACACAGGCGACTTCTCCTTCTACCGTGCCTATGTGGGGCCGGATGGCAAGCCTGCCGACTACAGCAAAGACAATGTACCCTATGAACCCAAGAGCTTCCTGAAAGTGTCCGCCAAAGGCGTACAGGAAGGTGACTTTGTGATGGTGGCCGGCTACCCGGGGCGCACTAACAGATACCGCACTGCAGCGGAGGTGGAGAATCAGTTTGAGTGGGTATATCCCAACGCCAAAATCCTGCGCGAAACCATTATGGACATCATCTATGATGTGGCGCCGGAAGGTTCGGACGATCGCATCAAGTATGAAAGTTCACTGGCCAGCCTGGCCAACTACGCCAAGAACTTCACCTCCATGATCGAGTTTTACGGCAAGTCATCCATGCTGGCAGATAAGGTCGCCATGGAACAGCTGCTGACCAACTGGATCAATGCTGATACCAAGCGCCAGCAGAAGTACGGCAAGGCTTTGGCAGAGCTGAATAAGTTGGTGGCCAAAGGTCAGCAGGATCAGGAGCGTGATCTGATTTTAGGTTACATGGGTTATGCCCAGATGCTGAAAACCGCAGACTCCCTGTATCGCCTGGCCAATGAGAAACAAAAGCCGGATATGGAACGTGAACCCGGCTATCAGGAGCGGGATATGCCCCGCTTTATCTCAGGTATGGAGCGTATCGATCGCCGTTATGCCGAAAATGTCGATAAAGCCATTTTGCTGGAGATGCTGACTCGTTACGCCATGTTGCCCAAGGCCCAGCGTTTGCCTGAGCTGGATAAGGCATTCGGCCTGACGGGTCAGTTCGACGAAGCCAGGCTGCAAAAGACACTGGAAAAGCTGTATGCCGGTACTGAACTGGACAACACAGATGTGCGTCTGGCGTGGATGAACAAGTCGGTGGAACAGTTCAAGCAGTCCAGCGACCCTTTCATTCAGCTGGCGGTGCAGTTGTACGATATGAACATGGCTCTGGAAGCGGAGCAGAAGCAACTGGCCGGTAATTTGATGAAGGTGCGTCCTCAGTACATGGAGGCCATCATTGCTTACAATCAGCGCCAGGGTAAGCCTGTGTACGCCGATGCTAACTCCAGTCTGCGGGTTACTGTGGGCCATGTGAAGGGCTATGCTCCAGAGGATGGTTTGTATGCGATCCCCTTTACCCGTCTTGAGGGCATAGTTGCTAAAGACACTGGGGAAGATCCATTCGATGCACCGAAAAAGCAGCTGCAGCTCATCAAGCAAAAGCAGTACGGCGATTACTATATGCCAGCCATCGATTCTGTGCCGGTGAACTTTCTGTCGACTCTCGATACCACAGGTGGCAACTCGGGTTCGCCTGCGATGAATGGCCGCGCTGAACTGGTTGGGCTGCTGTTTGACGGCGTATATGAGTCGATTATCGGTGACTGGAACTATGACGATGACAGCAACCGCTCCATTCAGGTTGATAGCCGTTACATGCTGTGGGTGATGGAGTATCTGGATAACGCCGACAACTTGCTCGAAGAGATGGTGATTGTTAAGTAAGAGTCAGTCAATGGACAACGGGGCGGCTGAGGCATGCCCCGCAGCCAGACTTGATGCGGCCAGTTCATCCGGCATGAGCGGCCGCATTTTTGTTGCTTCAAGTTCAGTGTTGCTGGCATCCATCAGAGGGATCACCTGGCCTTTAAAGGTTACTTTACCTGCAGTGATAAGGCGCTGACACTGGCGGCGGGAACCAATACCACACTGAGCCAGATAGTGCCCCAGCCTGATGTTATTCACCTTTAAGATGCCTAAGTGACAGGTTTTGATAGTCTTGGATCACCAGTCTACGCATGTTCAGTGCCAGTAGCACATTCCATGTGATGGACAGCACTGCCATAGCCCAGGAGTTCATGGCGGTGGCACAGAAATGGGGCTCCATCACCTGCTTGCAGGGTTTCAGTTCCAATGTGCGTAAATCTAACTGCAGCAGAATACTGAAGGTGCCAAGGAACAGCAGGATACTGACTATCGTCATCCCCCGGGTGCAATAAGGTTTGTGGTTGAGCCAGGCCACTAAGGTCACCAGACAGATGAGCAGGCAACTGAACAGAGCACTGGTGGACCAGAACCTGTGTTCAGCCAGATAGTTGAGCGGGTAAATGCCCATCAGCAGAATAGACAGCCCCATCCAAGCGCCGGTGACCGCCATCAGTTTACTCAGGTTGTCCAATTTTAACTGGTACAGACCGAACATACTCATCAGGGTACACATGCCATAGGACAGGACGCTGCCGTTGAGCACATAGGCCATTTCTGACAACCGATAGTCACCCAACTGGTTGGCCCGCAGGGAAAATACCTGGATGCCCATGCACAGGTATTCATAGCCAACGTTCAGCACTAGTCCTGCCGTGGCGACAAAGCCGCCGGCCAGCATCAGGAAGATAATCAGATGGTGCAGATCATACTGACCCAGAGACGGGATCGGCTTGGCGTACATGGCGAAAATTTAACTGCATATCGGGTGCGCTAATATTCATTAACTCGGCCCGTGAGTCCAGTACGCAGTTCACAAAATTGAGGATAAATCAGTGGGCAGTGGCAGCGACCAGCCTGCGGGCCATTATCGCTAGCCCAAAGGCAACCAGCATGGTGAGGAAAGTATGTAACCACATCAGAAAGGCCAGATAACAGAAGCCCACATTTTGGCATAGGGTAGAGGTGCGGTTTGGCTCCAGCTCCCACTCCCACAATAGCAGTATGCTGGCAATGATCCCCATGAAACTGATTACCCCAAGAAACCCGGGGCACAGATGCGGGCGGCTGAAATGGTAGATAAAGAGTACACCAAACATCAGCATGGACGTACAGATAAAGCCGGTCATGATCATATAGTGAATGGGCTGATCATTGAATGGATAGGCGCCTAGCAGCATCACAGTAATGCCACACAACGCGCCCGAGGCTGCCAGCAGAGAGGTGATTCGGTCGTACCTGACCAGATGCAGGCCATACATGGCCAGCACAAAACAGGCACCGGCCAGCATCAGGCAAACATTGAAGAGGAAGGCGAGGGGAGAGCGCAGGTAGTCACCAAGGGCGTCTACATGGAGTGTGAAAATGTCCCATCCCAGTTGCTGGAAAAAAGCAATCAGGCTAATGCTTATGCCGATGGCACATATGCTTACCCCCACCAGACACATGTGGAAGATAAGTCTGTGAGGATCATATTTTCCGTGCTGTAGTTCATCATCCATAGTGACGACATTTCCTGATTGCCGGGGCTCTCGGGGGGAGCCTTCCTGTTCCGTGGATTTTTCAGTTGCGGGGGCGCACCACCACAATAACAACAGCGACCAATGCCAAGACAATACCATACCACGTGTAGCTGATGGCATCCACCGGGCTGATAACAAAGGTCGAGGCAATCAGCAGCGCCTGTGCACCGTAGGGGAGTAATCCCTGCACGATACAGGCAAAGATATCCAGAATGCTGGCAGCACGTTTTGGTGTGACACCGTGCTTGGTGGCCAGCTCTTTGGCGATATCACCACTGACCACAATGGCCACGGTATTGTTGGCCACACACAGGTTGGTTGCTGCAGCGATACCGGCCATACCCAGCTCTGCGGCGCGGCAGGAGGCGTCACCTTTGGCACTGGAGAAACGGGCGATTAGCTTTTCAATCTGACGGCTGACAAAAGCCAGGCCACCTTGTTGCTGCATCAAGGCTGCCAGACCGCCAACCAGCATGGATAGGATGAAAATTTCCTGCATGTTGGTGAAACCGGCATAGATATCCTTGCCAAAGGTCACCCAACCATAATCACCGCTGATAAGACCGGTAGCTCCCGCCAGTACGGTACCTATGGTCAGCACCACGAACACATTGAGGCCGGCAACTGCCAGTACAAGAATGGTCAGGTAAGGCAGAACCTTCAGCAGATCGATTTGCTGCGAAGCCAGCTCAGCTTGTCCCTGACCGGCAAAAGCGAACAATACCAAGGTGATCAGCGCAGCAGGCAGGGAGAAAATTAAGTTTTCGCGAAACTTGTCTTTCATGTCGCAGCCCTGGGTGCGGGTGGCGGCAATGGTAGTATCGGAAATGATGGACAGGTTATCACCAAACAGCGCGCCAGACATCACGGCACCCGCCATCAGTGGCAGGCTGATATCGGCCTGATCGGCCACGCCCAGGGCAATTGGTGCCACGGCGGCGATGGTGCCCATGGAGGTCCCCATGGCAGTGGCAATAAAAGCGGCAATCACAAAGAAGCCGGGCAGCAGCAGCGTTGGCGGGATCAGCGACAGCCCCAGGGCCACTGTGGCATCCACGCCGCCGGTGGCCTTGGCCACCGAGGCAAAGGCGCCCGCCAGCAGGTAGATAAGACACATGGCGATGATGTTGCCGTGGCCGATACCGCCAATGAAGGTTTCAATTGCCTGATTGAGTTTCTGTTTGGAGATCACCAGCGCCAGCACAATGGCCGGCAGAATGGCAACCGGGCTGGGCAGTTGATAGAAGGCAAAATCCACGCCTTGGCTCTGGAAGTACAGACCGGCACCGATAAACAGGGTTAAAAACAGGAAAAGGGGCAGCAGAGCAATAATGGAGCCCTGTTGTTTTGCCGCTGCTGGTGTCACTGGATGAGTCAACATTTATCTCTCTTTATTCTTTTGTATATGTGCCAAATCCCTTGTGGGCACAAATCCTGGCTGTATCCTGGCGGCATCATTTCCGGCCAAATATCGGGTGGCGACCTCGAAAAAGCGTTTTCATATCACTTAAGTTAGCGGCAAATATATGGAATAGATAGACGCCTGTCAATTTGGACGTCTGGATGTTTTTACTTCCGGACTCAAAGTGTGATCCTGCCAATCTGTCACTGGTTGCTTTACCGGTTATGCCGACAGCCCTGCAAGCAACTCATAATGCAGACATTGCACCGCAGATTGGGTGGCTATCACAACCCCTTCATATTGGGTACAATCAGCCCCAATTTACACAAGAGTTGATTGAGCTATGAAGGTTACTCTGCCAGCATTTGAAAAAGCCCGGGTATTGGTTGTGGGCGATGTGATGTTAGACCGTTACTGGATCGGCCCGACTGGGCGTATCTCCCCTGAAGCGCCGGTGCCTGTGGTGCAGATAAGCCAGGTTGAAGACAGACCCGGTGGCGCTGGCAACGTGGCATTGAATATTGCAACGCTGGGCGGTCAGGTGCAACTGGCAGGGATTGTCGGGCAGGATGACACTGCGATGGCGCTGACCCGTGGTATCGAGGCTCAGGGCGTGTGTCCCCGCTGGCATGCAGTGGCCGATAAGCCCACTATCACCAAGCTCAGGGTTCTGTCCCGTAATCAGCAACTGATCCGTCTGGATTTTGAAGAACCTTTCGCGAGGGCTGACAGTAATGCGCTGCTGTCTCAGAGTGAGGCGTTGCTGGGTAATGTGGATGTGGTTGTGCTGTCTGACTATGCCAAGGGCGCCATTCATGATCCGCGGCAGTTCATCGCCCGCGCCAATGCCGCTGGCGTAAAGGTGTTGGTGGATCCCAAAGGCTCGGATTTCAGCCGCTACCGTGGTGCTTTTTTACTGACGCCCAACATGAGTGAGTTTGAGGCCGTTGTCGGTAAGGTAACCTCTGAAGTGGATCTGGTGGCTAAAGGGCATGCCCTGCTGGAGCAGCATCAGCTGCAGGCGCTGCTGGTGACCCGCTCTGAAAAGGGTATGACCTTGATCACCCGCGAGTTGCCTGAGCTGCACATCCCCACTGTCGCCCGAGAGGTCTATGATGTGACCGGTGCCGGCGATACTGTGATTTCTGCGCTGGCCACTGCGCTGGCTGCCGGCAGCGCGCTGCCTCAGGCGTGTGCAATCGCCAATACCGCTGCCGGTGTGGTGGTGGGGAAACTGGGTACCTCAACCGTGTCCCGCATCGAGCTGATCGAAGCGCTGAATCTGACTCAGGGTGAGTCCGGTTTTGGTGTGGTCAGCGAAGAACAGCTGGCTTATGCGTTGGAGCAGGCTAGGCTGCGCGATGAAAAAGTGGTGATGACCAACGGCTGTTTCGATATTTTGCATGCCGGTCATGTTAGCTATCTTAAAGAGGCCCGCAAACTGGGCGACCGTCTGATTGTAGCGGTGAATGATGATGACTCGGTTCGCCGCCTGAAAGGGGAAGGGCGACCGGTGAATCAGGTGGAGCGGCGCATGGCGGTGCTGGCAGGACTGGCTGCCGTGGATTGGGTGGTGCCTTTCAGTGAAGATACCCCTCAGCGTATTATCGCGCGCTTGTTGCCGGATCTGCTGGTTAAAGGCGGCGACTACCGGGTAGACGAGATTGCCGGCGGCGCTGAAGTGATGGCCGCTGGCGGCGAGGTCAAAGTGCTCAACTTTGAAGAGGGTATCTCCACCACAGCCATTATTCAAAACATCATGTCCCGGCAGTAATGCTCAGCGCCGGGCTGCTGATCTCCAGTCTTTGGGTTAATTTGCAGGGGCAGGCTGTTGACCCGGAAGCCGACACACCAGTGGCACTGGTGTGTCAGGCGTCAGCCCTGGCGCCTTGTTTGACTTTGCTGCCTCCCCAGGTTTATGCAAGCTTGCCCAATGCCGAAAGACTGCAGGCCAGCCTTGGGCGTCGCGGGGCTATGGCGGTTCCAATCCAATCCGGAACACTGGCCGGTCTGGTGCTGATGGCACCGGAGCAACTTCCTGATCAGATCCAAACCATAGTAGGCGGCCTGTCCCACAGGCTTGAATTACCCCGCCAGCAGCAATTGACGCTCTGGCACGAGCTTGGACATCTGCATATCTCATCACTTCCCGGCTCAGCTGCTTATTCTGCCTGGCAGCATGAAGCGCTGGCGGACCTGTATCTGCTATGGGTTTCAGCCCAGAATGAGGGTGATCTTCAGGGGGGTTGGCAGCAGTATCACAGAAGAAATCTGCAGCTGCTTAATGATATCGAACACTTGAGTCACTGGAGCGTGCCTGTACTGTTCACGGCGTTGCAAACCTTCAGTCTCCAACAGCTGTTGGCCATGTCCGATTTCAATGAACTGATAGCTCAACTATCACTGTTACCGGGCGGCAGTGGCTGGCCGAAGCCGGATAAGCTTAACGAGTTCGCCAGCCTCACCAAACGTCTGTTCGGTACGGGGTCGATGCAGGCTTTGCCCGGTTATCTGTACTGGATAAGGGGGACGCTTGGCGACATGCTGAAGCCGAGCTTACGGGAGTTAATGGGAGAGAAGGGCGCTGCGCAGCTCATGAAAGAGCACGCCCTGGGGGCTGAAAATGCTGCTTCAGTGGGTACGCAGGGTAACGCCATGTGAGAAGTTAATCTCTCCGTCATCGTCTATAGTCACCAGTTGGTCATTCAACCTGGCGATAGCAAGACTGTCGGTTAAAAGCAATTTCTAACGAATAAGAGCTCGTCCCCTAGTTTTACCAGACTGTAGAAAGCAAACCTCTGTACCGAATTGAGTGGCTCCCAGTGATCCACGGGCTCTTCTGCGACAGATCTAAGGTCTTCAACGTTTAATTGATGGCAGTTAGCTGCTATCGATTACTCATTCCCGCCTGAAAGGGTGATCCGGTGCGGGAGAGCCACCAATTTTCTGCCCCAATATCTGCAAACTGAACCGTACCGCGAATACGGTTTAGCCAAAATCAACCGTGTGCCTCAACCTCCTTGTACCACGGCACTTTGAACCCCGCGTCACTGACGATGACCGGGGTAACATGCGAGGGTAAAATCTTGGCTAAATCAACCAAAAAATATTTGTGGGCTGCCTTAGGGAAGGTGCGAACAAGTCCTCGCACCACTCTGGCTTATGAGCAAAAGCGAGTTCGAGGTATTCAGATAAAGGAAGGCTGGTTGCCTTTC
>JAJNAU010000101.1 GCA_021462625.1 Shewanella sp. | reverse complement strand
GGTCACCCCGATATCGTGGATAAAACCTGAAATCAGTAACACCTTGAGTCCCGGTGAATGATTGTGAATCGTCTTGGCAAGTTCATATCCATTTATGCCACCAGGCATCAACACATCGGTAATCAATATACCAACGCCCTGAGCTTCCTGCCCGTATCTTGCCTTAACCAACAGAGGGTCACTGTAGGTTTCCACCTCAATTCCAAGCATGCCACAGTAGTCAGACAACACCTGTAATAGCTCGACTTCATCATCCACAATTACTGCTTTGAAACGCCCCTCTACCCTGAGCTTTTGAGTGGCATCCTCTCTGTGACCGACCGCAATTTTGTTTACCTGCACCACACCGGAAACCGGGAACCACATGCGAAATTCTGTCCCCTCCTGGCCTGTGTCTATCACATTCATATAACCCTTGGAGCGCTTCACAAACCCGTAGGTCATCGCCAGCCCAAGGCCGGTTCCTTTGCTTTTGTCTTTGGTAGTAAAGAAAGGGTCGTAGATTTTTTCCAGAATCTCCTGTGGAATACCCGTTCCGGTATCCCTGATGGAAATCCACACATATCGCCCCTGACAGATATTGGTACTGCTCCCTGAGCCTGCGATGGTGCCTTCGATATTTTCTTCTCCGGTGCGGATAATCAACTCACCCTCACCATTCATGGCATCTCTGGCGTTGATAACCAGATTCAGCAGCGCATCCTCCAAATCGCCCTTATCAACCCAAACTTCAGAAAGAGCCTCATCGGTCAGGTCAATGCTGAGTTCTATGCTGCTGGTCAACGACTTAGCAAACAAATCTTCAAGCCCGGAGATCACTTCATTGACGTTACAATTGCAGGCATTGAATTGCTCTTGTCTGGAAAACTGCAACAACCGCCTAGTCAGGTCAGTTCCCCGCTGACACGCCTTAAACGCCGTATCCAGATAGCGCTTCAGTTTTTCGTCCCGGTTTTTCAGCTCCATCAATTCGATATTGCCCTTAAGCACACCCAGAATGTTATTAAAGTCGTGAGCAATTCCCCCGACAAGCTCGCCAATCGCCTGCATTTTTTGCGTTCTGGCCATGGCTAACTGCATTTTTTTTTGTTCAGTTCTGTCCCGACCGACCAGAGCAAATAAACCTGACTGTGCATCGTTATCCAATTGCACCAAATGGAAAAGCAACAAAGCCTTGTCTCCGTCAGCCCGTTGAATCCACACTTCGCCATTAAACTCTTTAAGCGCCCGCAGCGAATCCATTAGATTAGCCTGCTCAGCACTTTCCTCTCCGGCTGGACCAAAAATGCAACTGACCGAATGCCCGATCAACTGACTTTGGGGGTAGAGACTGATAGAGGTTGCTGCGCCATTGGCATAAATAATGGTAGGTTCACCACTGGCGCCGACATTCAGCACCAGAATCAAATCGTCGCTGTTACTGACCACTGAGCGGAAAATTTCGGCGTCATAACCGCAAAGATCGGTTTCATCCCGCTGCTCAGGCCAGCTTCGGGTTTGGGGGGCCAACATTCCCATCAAACTGGCCGACAAAATTTCATGGTGTTCAATCAGAAATTCCAGCCAACCATTGCAGGGTTCACGGAAAAACACCAACATGCGGGAACTGGCCATTGGCCAGACAACAAAACCTTGCCAACGATGCACCGAGGGCTGCTCTGCGGCAAATGGCCAATCACGGATCTCTTTCCACAAAGACAAAAAACGCACTGAATCATGACACCAGCAAGCCGCATTTTCCGGCATTTCGGCTTTGCCTACTGATTGAATGTCTACCAGCATGACCGAATTCGACTGACTTATCCGAGCAAGCTCCTGGCAGAGAAGCAACAACACATTTTCTTCTCGAACAAATCTCGCCTGCAGTTTTCCAATAGCCGCAAACACAGTTGGCATTAGCACTGTTTGAGCAGTTTGTGTCAAAGGTTGAATCGCGTTAGAGTCCATCCTGCCTATCCGTTAACAGTCCTAATGCAATAAGCATAGTTCAACTCTTAACAACTCGACTTAACCGGGAAAAGTAATAAACCTTACATGATAATAAAGACCACTCTCAGCAATTCAGCCCCGCTTTTGCCCTCAAATCTCTTCGTCGGAGCCCATGTCAGCATGGCTGGCGGGCTGCATAATGCCATTACCAATGCCGTCAATATCAATGCCACTGCCCTTGCCTTATTTACCCGCAATCAGCGCCGCTGGCAGCATACGCCCCTTACCACCCAGGAAATCGATCTGTTCATACAAGCCTGTCAGCAACATAACTTTTGCAGTGCGCAAATTCTGCCCCATGACAGCTATCTGATAAATCTTGGTCATCCTGATGCTGATGGACTTGGGCGTTCGCGTCAGGCCTTTGTTGAGGAAATGCAGCGGTGCCGCCAACTGGGATTAACGTTGCTGAACTTTCATCCCGGCAGTCACCTCAGAAAAATCAGCACTGAAGCCAGCTTGCGCCGGATAAGCGACTCCATCAATCTGGCTCTGGATGCAACTCAAGGGGTAACAGCAGTGATTGAGAATACTGCAGGTCAGGGTTCCAATCTGGGTTACAACTTTGAGCAGCTGGCGCAGCTAATTCATTATGTTGAGGATAAAAGCCGGGTAGGGATCTGCCTTGATACCTGCCATCTATTTGCCGCTGGCTATGACTTGCGGGACGCAATCGCCTGTCAGCAGACCTTTACTGACTTTGACAACACGGTGGGATTAACGTTCCTGCGTGGTATGCACCTGAACGACAGCAAAGGCTCCCTGGGGAGTCGCCTCGACAGACATGAATCGCTGGGACAGGGTGAAATCGGCAATGCCTGCTTTGAATATATCGTCAGACAACCCTGGAGTCGCGGTATCCCGCTAATTCTGGAAACCATTAGATCAGAGCTTTGGTCTCAGGAGATAACGCAGCTCAGAACATGGGCAGCCTGATCACATCAGGGCACCAGGCTGCCCAAAGACTCATATCATTAACCAAGCTTGGCGAACAGAAACTCCTTAAGCAGCGCAAAATCAGCCTGCAGACGCACCGACAATACCGGTTTGCCGGCAACGACGGCCAACGCCTGCGGCAAAGGCAGTTCAACCTGCAGCTCCCGGTCCACCACATCTTTGAACTTGGCCGGATGAGCCGTCCCCAGGAACAGTCCTTTCTCGTCCGCTGCCAGGCTTTGTGCCAGCGCTGTGCCAGCAATGGCACCGTGGGGCTCGGATTGATAACCCAATGCCAATAACTGCTTCATTGCATCCTGGGTGTCAGTCTCCGATAAGGCAACGCCACCAAGGGTTTCATCGCCCCATCCCATCCGCTCAGACAGAGCGACCACTCTTGGCCAGTTGCTGGGATCTGACACATCCATGGCATTGGACATAGTGGCCTGAGTTTGATTGACCTGCCACTGGCCCGAGGCCAAAAATCTGGGAACTGTGTCATTGCTGTTGGTGGCCGCCACAAAACGCTTTACCGGCAACCCCATGGCTTTGGCAAGCAATCCAGCGGTCAGATTACCGAAGTTACCGCTGGGTACAGAGATCACCGGCGCCATGCCCGGATTAGCAGCCTGAAATTGGGCAACAGCTTCGAAATAGTAACAAATCTGTGCCAGCAGGCGGCTGATATTGATAGAGTTAGCCGAATTGAGCCGCAACCCATGCCGTGTATCAGCATCTTCAAATGCCTGCTTCACCAGATCCTGACAGGCATCAAAATCACCGGCAATGGCCAGCGTGTGGATATTCCCCCCCAAAGTCGTGAACATTTTCTCCTGCAGCACACTGATCTTCCCTTCAGGGTAGAGCACCACCACCTGCACTTTATCCAAACCATAAAACGCATCGGCTACAGCGGCACCGGTATCCCCGGAAGTCGCGGTCAGAATAGTCAGCGGCTCTGTGCCGGCAAGATAGTTAACGCACTGAGCCATAAACCGGGCACCGAAGTCTTTGAATGCCAGTGTAGGCCCATGAAACAACTCAAGGCACCAACGGCTGTCATCCACCTTATTTAGTGGCAACTCAAAATTAAAGGCTTTGGCCACCAGCATGTCACTGTCGGCGTGCGCAATTTCATCCTTCAACCAAAGATGCACTATCTCCTGACTGCGCTTGATAAATGGCAGCTTCAGTAGGGCAGCGATATCCTCGACCTCAGGTACCTCTGATGGGAAAAACAGTCCTCTGTCATGACCAAGCCCCAATTTTACCGCCTCTGTAAAACTGACTTTCTGCGACGGGTGTTTTAAGTTGTACAGTTGCATTTCAGTTTCCTTACACCCGTCGGGTGCCTTGCTTATCCAATTGACACAGGTGAACAAAGCCCTCTGGCTCACAAACATAATGTTCGCTGAGCCAAGCTGCAGCCTGATAAGCCTGCTGCCGATCGCGGGTTATTGAAAACAGCGTCGGGCCCGAGCCGGAAATCCCGGTGACATCCATTCCCAAGGCCGCCAACCCTTCTCTGGCCGACTCAAAACCCGGAATAGCACTCGCCCGGTAGGGCTCGGCGATAACATCCCTTAGTACGGATAAGGCCAACGCCTCATCCTGGCGATAACTGGCGTGTACAAAGGTCGCCAGATTCCGGCCAAAATCGATACAGGTTCGGCGCTCATAGCTGGCCGGCAACAGCTGCCTCATTCGGGCGGTTGACAGGGATACGCCGGAATAGGCCACAACCCAATACCAATTGTCGAAACTGGGCAGCGCCTCACTGATGCGTCCCGGCTGCTCCAGCATTAACTGCATGCCGCCCAGATAACAGGGCGCAACGTTGTCATAATGCACTGCACCGCTGATTTTGCCTTCAAATTCCCCCATGAGTGCCAGTAATGCCTGTGGCTGATAAGGTTTGCCAAAAGCCTCATTCAACCCGGCAAAGGCCGCCACCACAGAACTGGCGCTGGAGCCCAAACCACTGCCGACCGGCAGGTTCTTCTCCAGATGCAGCGCTACGCCGGAGTTAATGCCCTGAGCTTTGAGAAAAAATTCGGCGCACTGCCAAACGATATTTTGCCTGGGATCAGCTGGCAGTTTATCGGCCCAATTGCCGCCGACTGTCAGCGTCAATCCGTCATCAAGATGAGTCACACAGACACAGTCTCCCAGTTGGGAGCCATCGACCGGTGCCAGCGCAGCACCCAGCAAATCAAATCCAACGCTCACGTTACCCATAGAGGCTGGCGCATAAACAGCAATGGTCATTGGCCGACCTCCCGGTTCCAGTTCAGGGTTCTGAGCACATCGGCAAATACACCGGCAGCGGTCACTTCAGTACCGGCACCATAACCTCTGAGCACAAAAGGGATAGGCTGGTAATAACGACTGTAAAAGGCCAGGGCATTCTCTCCGCCTTTCACACTGTACAGCGGGTCATCTTTGTCTAAAGCGGCAATCTCCACCCGACCACCCTGCTCATCAATTTGTCCCACATACCTCAGGACCTTACCTTCGCTGGCAGCTTTACTGATCTGCTCTGCCATCCAGGCATCGACTCCCCGTAGATTAGCCATAAAGCTGTCAACATCGCCACTGGCATCAAAGTCAGGCGGCAGAACAGATTGCACCTGAATATCTGCCAGCTCCAGTTGAATACCTGCTTCCCTGGCCAGGATCAATACCTTGCGGGCAACATCCATGCCACTCAAATCATCTCGGGGATCGGGCTCAGTAAAACATTTTTCCCGGGCGATAGCGGTCGCCTCAGACAGACTCATGCCCTCATCCAGCTTGCCAAAAATAAACGACAGAGAACCGGAAAGAATGCCACTGAACTGCTGCAACCGATCGCCCGACATCAGCAACTTTTTGAGGTTATCAATAACCGGCAGACCTGCTCCGACAGTCGTTTCATATAAAAACTGACGACGGTGCTCCAGCGCTGATTGTCGCAGCTGGCGATAGAAACCAAATTCCCGGGTATTGGCCTTCTTGTTGGGAGTCACCACATGTAATCCAGCCCGCAGGATTTCAGGATAACGCCCCGCTACCTCATCGCTGGAAGTGCAATCCACCAGCACAGGGTTAAGCAGTTGCTGCTCCCTGGCAAAAGACACCATGGCATCTAGGTTGGTAGACAGTTGACTCTGCTCCAGTCCATCACGCCAACTTTCCAGCGCAATACCTTCTGCACTGAGCAACATCTGTCTTGAGTTGACAATGCCGCACACCCGCACGCTGATATGCTGGGCTTTCAATACCGCCTGTTGCTGGCGTATTTGCTCAAGCAAACCAGCGCCCACATTGCCACAGCCCACTAAAAACACATCCAGATAATGCTGCACATCGAAAAATTTCTGGTGACACGCACAAATCGCCTGCGGCACCTTACGCTGCAGTATTACAGCAGAAATGGAACGTTCAGACGACCCCTGTGCCAGCGCAATAATATTGGCCCCAGCCTGAGCCAATGCCTGAAAGAACCCGGCGGCCACCCCCTTATGAGTACGCATACCATCACCAATCAGTGACACTATGGCCAACTGATGTTGCTGTGTCAGCGGCTCCAACAATTCCGACTTAAGTTCCAGTTCAAATTCCAGTTCCAGAGATTGTTTTACTCTGGCGGCATCACTGGTCGCCACGCAGAAGCTGATACTGTACTCAGATGAACTTTGAGTGATGAGCGATACTGAAACACCTATGCGGGCTATTGCTCCCAGCACCCGGCTGGCCATACCTACCATGCCCTTCATACCGGGACCAGACACATCAAACATGGTCTGATTATCAAGATTGGAAATCGCTTTAACTTGTAATCCGGTCTGATCCGGTTCATTGGACACCAGAGTTCCCGGCGCCTTGGGGTTCATGGTGTTCTTGATGTAACAGGGGATATGATATTGCGCGATGGGAGAAATCGTTTTGGGGTGCAATACCTTGGCCCCAAAATATGACAGCTCCATGGCTTCCTGATAACTGAGCTGTGACAACAACTTGGCATCATGAACCAAGCGAGGGTCGGTATTGTACACACCATCGACATCAGTCCAGATCTCACACACGCTGGCGTCAATACAGGCTGCAAGGACTGCTGCGGAATAGTCCGAGCCATTACGACCAAGGCAAAAAGGATTTCCTTCACTATCGCCTGCAGTAAATCCGGGCATCACCCACACACTGCCATCTTGCAATGGCAATGCGGCAAAGGCAGGTTTACTGGCATGAATATCAACCATGGCTTCTTTGGCACCGCCAACCCCCACCAGCAATTTACAAGGGTCAATGAGTCCGCCCTCCAGTCGGCGGTGAGCCATCAACGCCAACATCAACGCGGCCGACATGAATTCACCGGCAGTTACTATGCGGGCATACACAGGATCCGGACAGGCGCCGAGTAAACTGATACCATTGAGCAGATTTCGCCAACGGGCAACCTGTGTCACCAACTGTCGCTGCAGCGCTTCAAAACCATCCAGATCCAGCACCTTATCCTGTAAGGCACCGTCAAATAAGTCACCGAACAAGGACTCAACCCGGGCTAATGTTACCGCATATTCCTGCCCACTCTTCGCCAGCTCAACCAGCTCGATCAGCGCATTGGTAGCCGTCGCCGGAGCCGATAACACCAAAGCCACACCTTCAGATTGTGCCTGCTCTGCTGCCAGCTGGGCAACGGCGCTGAAGCGCTCCCAATTGGCCAGAGAGGTACCGCCAAACTTCATCACTTTCATTACTATCTCCCTATTCCACTCAGTCCAAAGTCGCCAGTCCAAACAAAAGACCCGCTCCTTTAAGGGAGCGGGCCTGTATTTGATTTGATAATTTCAGGGTGTAGTCAGCCCGCCCTCACTATGGTGATAGTGGTGGTTGTAATGGTGGTAATTACAACAACTGGCAGAATTAACATAAGTAAATTTAACGCCCCGAGAAAAAAGTGGTTACAGCATTGCCTGAAAGCTATTGTGCTGTCAACCCCACAAAGGTCGATAAAAATTCACAAAAAGATAACCACAATGAAAACCACCAATGTCATGCCACCTTTGACAACTACCGAGCAACACTTCAGTCGCCAGGCGAGAAAAATAGCGCTTG
The DNA here is from genome assembly GCA_021462625.1 of Shewanella sp. Taxonomy (GTDB): domain Bacteria; phylum Pseudomonadota; class Gammaproteobacteria; order Enterobacterales; family Shewanellaceae; genus Shewanella. Next base: position 3,269 of record JAJNAU010000101.1, on the reverse strand, counting down.
CGTTAACAAACATGGCAGATTGAAGGTATAACCCATAGTATTAATGCGGATAACAAACCTGCATGGTTCAGAAACGCCAAAAATGTATGCTAACGTGAATTTTGCTCATCATCCTCCGTTTGAACTGAGAAATACCTTTTACCAACATTGAAACCTTAATATCGGTTACAAATATCAGCAACAGGGAAGCGTGCAGCAGTGCGCAGAAGTTGCGGCTTTCAATCGCCATTCCTTGAAAACCAGAGTATGATGCCGCCCAAAGTCAGATTGGAGGCATTATGAAAATCTCTCAACATACAGTTCCAAGCATTCACTATCGCCTGAGCAACCAACAGGGTGAAGTGCTGGAAAGCTCTTTTGATGTACAACCTATGGTATACCTGCATGGTGCCAACAACCTGATCCCGGGGCTGGAAAAGGCATTGGAAGGCAGAGCCGCAGGTGAAGTTGTTGACGTAACCGTTGATGCTGAAGACGCCTACGGTCCATATCACGATGGCCTGCGTCAGGAAGTTCCACTGAGTGCATTTGGTGATATCGAAGATATCGTACCTGGCATGCGCTTCATTGCTGAAACTGAAATGGGTCAACGTCCAGTTCAGGTTAGTGAAGTAAAAAATGACACTGTCGTGGTTGATGGAAACCATCCTCTTGCTGGTCAGGCACTGGTATTCCATGTTGAAGTCATGGATATCCGTGAAGCTACCGAAGAAGAAATTGCCCATGGCCATATCCACACCCACGGCGGTTGTGGCAGTCACGGCGGATGCTGTGGTGGAGAAGGTGACGAGGGTTGCTGTAGCTCTGATGAACAAGGTGGTTGTGGCAACGGTGGTTGTGGCTGTCACTAATCTCGAATTTAAAAAACGCGCCATGTGCGCGTTTTTTTTATGGCTTGTCGGGCAAAATCAGCGCCCTGACCTCTTCGCGTCTCTCGGCGGACATATGCTTGAGGTAATTGGAGCAGCGGGTAATAGTGGCAATACTGATTTCATACTCAGAGGCTATCTGTCGCTGACTAAAATTTCCTTCCAGCAATAGCTGAAATACTTTCAACCGGCTGGCCACCGCGCTGCGTTCCTCCTCTGTCAGCAACAGATGAAACAGACTCTCCAATTCATCATACTGACTGTGATTAAGTATTTTTCCCAAGACAAGATCCCAACTCGCTCGCATGCAACGCCCCACAGTATTACTTTAGACACTGACAGTGTATCGATGTAACGACTAATCGCCAATGAGCCAGACTTACACTCGGTGAATCATGCAGCAATCCGGTCGCTGGCACACACAATAATGTGACCCCACAAACATCTTTTAACAAAAATCCATATTGAACATCACAGTGCTTTGGGTAACATTAATGCCCAGAATCCCAAATCAAACTATAAGAGTGAGAATAGCCATGAAAAAAGTCCTGTTAACTGCGTTGGTTGCCGCCTCATTCAGCTCTGCTGTAATGGCAAACAACTTCAGGAATACCGAAGATGCTATTGAATATCGTCAGGACGTGTTCAACGTTATTGCCCACAATTTTGGCGACATGGGTGCCATGATGAAAGGAAAGAAGCCTTTCGATGTCGCTGCATTTGAAATGCGCGCTCAAAATGTCGCCGCATTATCCAAGTTGCCACTGGAGGGATTCGTCCCAGGCAGTAACAAAGGTAACACAGATGCCAAAAGTGACATCTGGAGCAATAAAGGCGAATTTGACACCAAGATGAAACAGTTTCAGCTAGATGCCGCCAACCTGGCGAAAGTGGCAGCAACTGGCAATAAAGCGGCTATCAAAAAAGCTTTTGGCGCCACAGCCAAAAACTGCAAAGCCTGCCACGACACATTCAAAAAAGACTGATAACTGAGCCTAGCTATGATGTGTGGAGTTAACCCTCATCATTGCAAGTCAACAGTTATGAGCAAAACCCGGGACACTGATAAAAAACGCCGGCGTCAACCGGCGTTTTTTTTGGTGTCTGTATCACCTCAGGTGCCCACTAGAGAGCACTGTATACCGGCCATATTAGGAAATATCCTGATATGGCACCAATCCCGGCCAACAGCACCCAGGCAACCCAGGCAGGGCTGAAACGCACAGATTGACTGGCAATATCCTTTCTGGTGCCACTTACCATTGGCTTCACCAGAGAATCCCCCTTTAACAGGTGGACAGCAACAGCAAGCAAATGCAGCACGATCAGCAACAGCAGCCAGTCAAAATTCTTCTTGTGAAGCCAGGTCATATAATCCGCAATATCAGCACTGACATAGGCATACAAGGGGCCTTCGACAAAAACATCATCAGTTGCAAACAGCCCGGTGACAAATTGCAAAGTCAGCGTCAGCAGCAATACCACCACCATATAACCGCCCAAAGGATTGTGCCCAAAATGTGGCTTGATACCTTTCCCGGGAAGAGATAAAGCATATTGCATCACATCCCGGGGAGGTCGGATAAAATGTGCAAACCTAGCTGTATCACTACCAATCACACCCCACACAATCCTGAATACCAGCAGACTCCCTAAACCAAAGCCCAGGATCATATGCCAGGCCATCTCCCCTTCGCTGGCAGTCCACCACAGTCCGACAAGCAAACTGACCAAAGACCAGTGAAACAGCCGAATGGGCAAATCCCATACCTTCACTCGTTTGTTCATTGTTACTCCCTTAAACTTCAACATATACAATGACATTCTAATCAACCTCAGCTCGGGATAACAGAATGCCTTTCTAGGGTCTGTTGACCTTTGAAGATGGTTTTTGCAGCACTTTGTCGTTGTTTTATACAAAGCAACGCGATTGTAGTGTAGTTGTTCTACACAAATGAGCGTTAATGCAGTAGAAAGCGACGACAAACGCTGCCCGAAGGGCTCGGCTATACGCGCTTTACTCTTTGTTGCAAGGTATTTGCTTAGGCCCACTAGGCTACACACCTTGCGTCGCGATTAAAGCGCGTCTAGAACGAGCAAAATTCAACCATGAAAGGTCAACAGACCCTAGTAGCTGTTTTTGCAGCTAACTGCGTTGAATTTACGAGAAAACTCTACTTTTGGCAGCTGTTATTTTTCGGGGGGATTACCCTAGAAAGAGAGTTGACTACAAAATTATTTTAAATCAATAAATTACGCCATTTCTTATCCAGCGTTGAGGTTAATCAACAACGGCTGAAAATCTAAAGAAACTTACTGGTGCTAGGGTCTGTTGACCTTTGAAGATGGTTTTTGCAGCACTTTGTCGTTGTTTTATACAAAGCAACGCGATTGTAGTGT
>JAJNAU010000100.1 GCA_021462625.1 Shewanella sp. | reverse complement strand
GCTAAGAGAACCCTGTTTCCGCTGTTGCTTTTCTCTGTGTTCTCTGTGTTCTCGGTGGTCTATTGCAGTTGCTTTAAAAGCAGTTCACCACGAAGCGCTCACTTCGCTCGCTACACAGAGGACACTGAGGGATAGCAAAGAAAAGCTTTTCTTCGTGGTCTTCGTGTCCTTCGTGGTTCAATCTTTCTCTTTCAAACGTAACGGAAACATACTAAGCGAACAGCATTGCGCCCGTTGAGGGGCGATTTGCAATGGCCTGATCTGGCTCGCCTGTCATGATCAAGTGGCCGGTACGTTACTGGATGACAGCTGCAGCATCAAACTAACTGCAACATCAATGGCAACATCAATGCCGACAGTGGCTCAGGTGTCAATTTTGCCTGCCAATCTGGTGCCATTCTGTTAATTCAATCTAACTTATTAGGGTCTGAAAACTGCCGTTTGGTCACAATCCTGATGAAATTTTGTCTACAGGGGATGATTAACCGACCGATTTCTACTAGAATAGCCGTCTAGATGGAGATGCATCCAAACACATACAAAGATGCGCCTCCCTGCAGAATTCATTTTTACACGAGATTTTTTCCAAGATGACAAAGCATTTGTTTACTTCTGAATCCGTATCAGAAGGACATCCAGATAAAATCGCCGATCAGATTTCTGATGCGGTATTGGATGCAATCCTGGCTCAGGATCCCAAGGCTCGAGTCGCCTGCGAAACATTCGTAAAGACCGGTATGGTAATGGTTGGTGGTGAGATCACCACTAGTGCCTGGGTGGACATCGAGGAGCTGACCCGTAATACCGTACGCGAAATTGGCTATGTACACTCAGACATGGGCTTTGATGCCAACTCCTGTGCGGTACTGAGCGCCATTGGTAAGCAGTCTCCAGACATCAACCAGGGTGTTGACCGTGCCGACCCAAAAGAACAGGGTGCCGGTGACCAGGGTCTGATGTTCGGTTACGCCAGCAACGAAACCGATGTGCTGATGCCTGCGCCTATCACTTATGCTCACGCACTGGTGAAGCGCCAGTCTGAAGTGCGTAAAGAAGGCATCCTGCCTTGGCTGCGCCCGGACGCAAAATCTCAAGTAACCTTTGCTTATGATGATGGCAAAATTGTGGGTATCGATGCCGTGGTTCTGTCTACTCAACACTGCGACAGCGTAAGCCAGCAAGACTTGATCGAAGGCGTGATGGAAACCATCATCAAGCCAGTGCTGCCTTCTCACTGGCTTAACCAGGACACCAACTACTTCATCAACCCAACCGGTCGTTTCGTTATTGGTGGCCCAATGGGTGACTGTGGTTTGACCGGTCGTAAGATCATCGTAGATACCTATGGTGGCATGGCGCGTCACGGCGGTGGTGCTTTCTCCGGTAAAGACCCATCCAAGGTTGACCGCAGTGCGGCTTATGCTGCCCGTTATGTTGCCAAGAACATCGTGGCCGCCGGTCTGGCTGATCGCTGTGAGATCCAGGTGTCTTATGCTATCGGTGTGGCAGATCCTACCTCTATCAGCGTTGAAACCTTCGGTACTGCTAAAGTGGCTGAAGAAGTGCTGGAGCGGCTGGTGCGTCAACACTTCGATCTGCGCCCATATGGCCTGCAGGAGATGCTGGATCTGGCTCGCCCAATCTACCAGGCGACAGCTGCCTACGGTCACTTCGGTCGTGAAGAGTTCCCTTGGGAGCGCACCGACAAAGCCGAGGCGCTGCGCGCTGACGCCGGTCTATAATCGACTGAGCTGGACTCAAACAATAAAAAACCGCCTATTGGCGGTTTTTTATTGTAATTTAAAGCGTTAAGGTGATCCGTTTCGGTGCTGCCTCAGCAAACACCTTATGCCCTATATGAACCCTCTCCTATTGCAAGGCCGGGCGTTTGATCAGTGAAGCTCTGTTACTGCCATATATTCGGCCTGTTTTTGAGACATTAACCCGTCTCTAGCCTGGATGAATATGCGCGCCTTGCCCTCATATCAATTCGATGGTTTTGGAAAACCCTTGGTATGACTCACAATGATCAAAGTGAGCCGACTGCATACACATCAGCGCAATTCGGTGTTCATCCAACAATGCCACCTGGACACATTGTGCATCAAGCAAAGACACGGGCTCGAGCATAAAGGAAAACTGTGCGCGATAGTCATTGTCTCGGCCACAGTCAATCCAGATATCCGCAATCTGAACCCAATACCTTGGCCTGCCACTCTGCCCTGATGCACAGGCAATAAAGGTCTCAACCCGGATATCACTCTGGGCCAATACACTGGCAATCAACCTGAGATTATCCAACGCTGACAGCCTGAGCTCACCATAAGGAGCCAGAGTGCGTTTAATCAACTCAACATTCATGGATCAGCGGGCCTCAACACCCAATTGACCGCGATACCAGATAGTACCCCTTGTCATCATATTCAATAAAATCAACTAGCTGCATTCCATCGTCGCCGACATGGGCACGTAACGACGCTTCATTATCTTCGGCAATAAGTCCTATCAGGTGACTAAAGCGCCCGTTCAGATGCGTCGCCAGGGCCTGGCATAATTTGCGACATATTTTTTGCCCCCTAAACGCCGGGCTCACCCAAACCGGTCCGTAATGGCAACAGCTTCGCTCAACATCCGACCAATAGGATTTTAATTGTGTCAACGCACGACGCTGCAACGGCCAGTGGATATATTCCTGCCACGCACCACTCAACACATAGCCAGCGATCTGCCCCTGCTGCTGCGCAATCAGTACCTGCTTGGCATCGATGAGCCGCTTGAGAGCAGCCTCAGAAAAGCTCTCTCCCTGCATCATGCTGTGCTGCCCACCTAGTTCATCAGACACATGCAAACGCTCAAGCCGCAACAGCTCTTGCAGATCCTGCTGTTGTGCCAGCTGAATTTGGACCATAAGGCCTCCCGTGGCTAAAGCGCGCATTGTACCACTCGGTTTGCGAAATAGCCCCTGCCGTACCACACTTATTCGAAACACTTCTTATCTCACAGAGCTTAAAGACATGTTGCCGCATACCATCGAAACAGAGAGCAGTCTGCTCGAATACGACAGCCCTCAGGTCAATCTAGTGCACTGGATGCATCAATGTGAACTACTCAAGCGTTTCTATCAGGCCCAGGAAGTCATTGTTATTCAGCATACTGCCCGCGGCGATGAAGTCATTGTCAGCGCATCTTCTGACAGTCAGGAATTTGTGGCCGGTACGTTACTGGATGACAGCTGCAGCATCCTCAAGAAACTGATCCAGTCTCCCATCGAAGGGGTTCATATCGACCTTTCTGTTGCCCAGATACATGACCCGTCCAATCCGTTCCACCACTACAAAAACCTGCTTGCCAGACCCGTCCTATGGCCGGACTCCAGCCTGTTTGGCTATCTGTGCGTACTGGGCCAGGATCTTGATACCCAAGGTGACTTGGCTGCCCACATGATGGAGCCCTTTCAATTGTTACTGCAACAGGAACTGTCACTGCTATGCCAACATCACCAAATTGAATCCATGTCGATGCGTGATCTCAAAAGCGGCATGCTCAATGACCTTGGATTTATGATGATGGCGCCCAGACAACTCAGCTTGGGGCGCCGCTTTAATGCCTGGGCTGGGGTGTTTGTTTTTGAGTTGGCGCTAACACCGGAATTGGAAGAAAGGCACCATAACCTGCTTGGCAGTATCTTACAAAATACCGTCAGGACCTCAGATCTGGCCGCCCATTTAACCGATACCGAATTTGTGATACTCGCTTTTCTGGATTCTGAAGCAGATATGGACACCCTGGTCAAACGGGTACGTAATAAGCTGTATCAGCTGGATGAAACATTGGAGTTGAACGTCGGCTACTGCTTCTTCAGCCCTGACTCAACCGTCAGGTTGGCCAATATGCTCACGCTGGCCAAAGAAGCAATGCACACCCACAGTACAAAGCAAAACCCGCAGCAGTCTAAAGACGATTCACTATAAACCTCATCCTGACAGCAATACCGTTCAGTTAAGGCGAATATAAAAAGAGCTCTGCTAAAGCAGGGCTCTTTTTGTTTTTGAAAAGCAGTTCACCACAGAGCGCTCACTTCGCTCGCTACACAGAGGACACTGAGGTAATAGCTAAGAGAACCCTGTTTCCGCTGTTACTCTTCTCTGTGGTTCTCTGCGTTCTCGGTGGTCTATTGCAGTTGCTTTAAAAGCATTTCTACCACAGAGCGCTCACTGCGTGAGCTACACAGAGGACACTGAGGTAATAGCTAAGAGAACCCTGTTTCCGCTGTTGCTTTTCTCTGTGTTCTCTGTGTTCTCGGTGGTCTATTGCAGTTGCTTTAAAAGCAGTTCACCACAGAGCGCTCACTTCGCTCGCTACACAGAGGACACTGAGGGATAGCAAAGAAAAGCTTTTCTTCGTGGTCTTCGTGGTTCAATCTTTCTCTTTCAAACGTAACGGAAACATACTAAGTGAACAGCATTGCATCCTGACAGCGGCTGTCAGGATGACCAAAACACTGTCCAGATCACAGTCTTGGTTCTAATTTCCTCGCAGGCCACAAAAATCCACTTTTGCTTTATCGGCAAACTTGTCAAACTAAGGAAGGTGAGAACAAGTCCTCGCAGAACATGCACGGGACTGATTTGCGCCTTTCCGAATCCGAATTGACGCAACCGGATGGGCTTATCCAGCGCATCTTCGGTTGCTGCCCAGGGATGGGGCAACAGTTAACTCATCAGGTCAGTAGCGGGCTGTTTTGCGCCTGTACAGACTTTCGAAATAGCAGAAATAAGTCACTGGTAATCTACGTGTGTATGCCTGCCGTGAACCGCGTTCGTGTTATTCCGTAAGTCAGCAGCTCTCAGGGGCTTATTGGCCAACTCCCGACTCTTTGTTAAATGTGGGATATACACATGAATAAAAAATTCTTCTTTGCAGGTATCCTGGCTCTGGGTTTGACCGGATGTCAGAGTTCTCCCGCTCAACATGACCAGCAGGTCAACTTAATCGGTGACTGGAAACTGGAAGTCATTATGGGTCAGCCAACGGTTGATTACAGCCCTGCCCAGATCAACTTCGATAAAGATGGCCGCCTGTCAGGTAACAACAGTTGCAACAACTTCTTTGGCACCTTTACCCAGGAGGGTAATCAACTGACCTTGGATCCTGCCGGCAGCACCATGAAAGCCTGTGTGGATTCGCTGATGGCTCAGGAGCAATTGGTAAACCAGGCCATGAAACTGGTACAAACTGCTGAGATGAAAGGTGGCAAGCTAGAACTGCTGGATGAAAATGGCAAGCTTCTGCTGACCCTGACCAAGCTCTAAGGAAGATGCGAATAAGTCCCGTGCGTGCTCAGCGAGTGAACTGATACTACTTGCGCAGCAAAATAGACTATCGCCGGCAACTCACGACATAAATTGCAGCAGCGCTATAGCCTCATTGGGCGCCACTGCAATCTCGTCTTGCGCATACGCCTGCAAACTCTGGTTAAGGCTAAGCAGCTCCCGCTCGGCATTGGCGAGCAAAGCCCTTGGCTCAGCCGATAACTTACCGGCATCCCGCACTGAACCCGTTAGCAGCGCTTGTCGCTCTTGGATATTGCTCTGAACATCGTCAAGACCATGATGACTAAGGAAGGTGCGAACAAGTCCTCGCACCGCTCTGGCTTATGAGCAAAAGCGAGTTCGAGGTATTCAGATAAAGGAAGGCGAGTTGCCTTTCAAAGCACAATACCAAAGCAATCGTGATTGCTCGAAAGCCCCGTAGGGCACGCACGGGACTTATTCGCACCTTCCCTAAGCTGTAAGAGTACGCTGCAACGTGGCCAACTCATCAGCAGCAAATTGCAATCTACCGGCATCACCACTTCCCAGATAGACAGCAATCGCCGGACGGATTTGCACCAGAAAGGCTTGTTCAGCGTGTTGAAGTCGCTCTGATTTTTGTTGCTGACTGTCTCTTTGATGATGCCCCCAAAGAGACAGGCCAGCCAGCCCCATGGCTAGCATAATCAGCAGGCCGCCGCTCACCCAAGAGAGAGGTTAAATCTTCATATATGGCGTAAGTCATCGTAATTCTACACGCGGGGATAATGCGACCAGGATGATGCAAAACATTGCAACCCCATGCTGCGCAGCCATGAAATTTTCTCCCCTCAACTAAAAACGCTCCTGTAACAGTCGCCTATTGCCATTAAGCACACACCTTCCCTAGTAATGATTTAATACAGTCACTATGAATAGGGGTTAAGAGATTAGGCAAACAACAAAACCTGTTTTGGCAACCCATCATCGTAAAAAACACTAAGGAAGGGGGCGAACAAGTCCTCGCACCGCTCTGGCTGTCATCACTCGCACAGCACGCACGGGACTTATCCGCCCCTTCCCTAACTAAGCTGCTTTAAAAGTTATTAACCAAAAAAAACACGTACACAACTTTTTTATTACGAAAAAAACCTCAAGTTAACCAATTTCCTGCCGCAATAGCATTAAGGAAGGTGCGAACAAGTCCTCGCAGAGCATCCCCGGGACTTATTCGCACCTTCCTTAAGCCCGTTACAGATTTTCCAGCGAGGTAAACATGGTTAAACAGTTAATTGCATTCATGGTGTTTTTCGTAGCGAGTCCTTTGGTGTGGGCATTCAATGAAACGGGTATAGCCTTGAGTGATGGTCTTCCAGTAAAGGCGCAGAATAAGGAAACATCTGCATGGGACATAAGTCTGCAACATAGCCTCTGGACGCTTGGTGATGATTTGGCCCAAGTTGGATTGAGTGCAAGGGTCGGGCAACTCAAGCTGGATGATGAATCCGGTATCAGGACGGGAGTTGGCGCATTCGTGTCGAAGAATTTTCGATGGGTAACTTTGTCTATCCCTATTGGCGTGATCTGGCTGGAAAAAACGGAGTTTGGTGCTGACAATCTAAAAACCAAAAATTATGGTGGGAATTTACAGTTTACTTACGGAGCCGAAATGGCATGGAACGTCTCGTCTCACTGGCAGATGTTCTATCGATACGAGCATATGTCCAATGGTGACAGGTACGAACATAACCCGGCTTTGAACTCCCACAATTTTGGGGTCAGGGTGAATTTTTAATTTGCTCTTTATCGATAAGACTAGGCGGCTTGGCCGCCTTCTGTGTGATGTTATGCACTATCTGAACCTGTCAGTACTCGCAGAGCGGTGCGAGGGCTTGTCAGCAGGCCAAATCCAGACTGATATGCTGAGTTTTTGATGAGGCAATTTTCTGGCTAACCTTTTGAGCAGTTAGCTCCATATCTTTATAGAAACAACCATTGAGCTGGGTCTCATACAGAAATGCCATCCGCACATTATCGAATACCTGCATATCAACCTTGGCCTGCTCATGCCAGAATCTTGAGAGAGGGACGCCGCTGGTAAGTCCCCTGATGTCATACAGCGCTTTGCCTAAACATTTAACTGGAACCTGGTGCAGCAGCGCCGAAAACCCAACGGTACTGTTTACCGTAACCACGCCTTTAAGCAAGGGGTACACTTTTGGCAAGGGGAGTTCATAACCATAGTGAACCCTGTCCTGGATGTTGAGGTCAGCGGCCAAGCGTGAGATCTGCTGGTGGTAGTCGATAAATCCCCGATCCATCGGGTGGTGCTTAATCAGCAATCTGTCTTGCGGGTCGCTGTGCCGGGCAAAAGAGGTGACGACTTCATTAATGATGCTGGCCACATCCCGGTAATTGGAGTGATTACGTATCTGAAAGTCTTCAGAAACCTGAAGTGGCAATAAAAATACACTGCCAGAGTGTGCTTTCAGATGAGTCAGCAGGGCTTTGTCCCTGTGCTTATAGCTGAGTTTGATTAAGCCACCTTTTACCCAGCTGAGAGCCTCCTTCACCAGGCCCCATGGCCGATGGTCAACAAAATGAGGGTATCGGATGCGCCCCTGGAACTTGTTGATATGGTAACGGCTGGCATACCAGGCTCGGGCACTAAAGGTTTTGCCCACAATGACTCGGTAAGAACCCGGCGTGTGAGCTTTGTAGTTCGCAAGGTTAGCCCGAACAGGGTAGTGAGGACTGTTGGCGTTGACTCCTCCTTGCTCCATGGTCACAAAATCAGGCCGCAGGTAGCCTTCTTCCAGGGCCCAGAACGCGATATTCAAGCGTTTGCACACTTTGGCTGCCAGAGCGTGATAGCTGCGGCAATCCCCATAAACCAGCACTGCGTCGATCTTATGGGTTGCACAAAACTCACTGAAATATTTTGACCAGTGTGAAATTGGCGCTGTGTACCTTATCAATTCGGCCTGGGAAGGCCAGCACTCATCGCCGCCATTAAAACAAATTTTATAGACTTGGTGTCCGTCGTTAATAAGGTGATTGCCAAGGGTTTGAAAAAAAGGGCCTAAAGGTCCTTGAAGTAATACTAGGTTCATCCTTTACTCAAGGTTTCTATTAAATAGTTGAGTTTCAGTTGCCAGCGGCGCCAACGTGACTGTTGAAGATTGGCTGCAGCTTTTCTTGAGGCAAATTTTTCAGCCATCCATTCCGGCGAAGAGTACAGGCCGCAGTCCCAGTCTATGTAAATTGGGTATTTTACCAAGGTGATAAAAGTAAGCTCTGCCAGACTTCTGGCACGTAATCTGTCATGGGCGGGATGTTTATCATCTGTAAGTCCCCAACCTGCATAAAAAGGCTGTCCCCAGGTCACGACTTTCTTCCCTCTCAGCAAGGCTTCAAAACCAGACAGCGACGTAATGGTGTGCAGTTCATCAATCTGGGGATACAGGGTATTCAGAGTCAGATTTATAACCAGTTCATCGACACATTGTTGTAGGCATTCCGCACTCAGTTGACCTTGTCGATTTCCGGCAACGACATCCGGGTGAGGTTTATAAATTATCCAGGCATCAGGATAAGCCTGCCTGACAGCCCAAAGCAGCTGTTCATTGGTTTGAATGACGCTGCTGCCTGTGACCGTTGAGGCATCACCATCGACCTGACCAACGACCAAGAGTTTTTGTTTACCAACTGCATTGCTATCAGGGAGATAATCAGCGTGTTGGCTCAGGTTGTATTTGTTGATGTCAGCTTCAACCAAAAGCCGGCACAGCTTTTCGCCTCTGCTGATCTCTTCTTGGGTTAATTCATCGGTGTTGAGCATCTGCCGCAGATTGTTGGGTCTTTGCGCGTTGAAGTACATACTCTGGGAATCAATCACAACAGAGGAGGGGCGACACAGGTTGGACCCCAAGCCCGCAGAGCGAATAAATCCGTCTTCAGCCCTCAAAACCTGGTGCATGTTGTCAAAGCGATTGCCCCAAACCAGCAGCTTTTCATCCCGGTTAAGCTTATAAGGTGACTGGCTGACAAATTGGATCTCTTTGGCTAAATGCCTGCAAAAGTCCCCCATAAAGGCCCGTTTCCACATTGAAAAACCCAGAAGATAAAGCTTCTTCAATTTGGGTTCGCCGACCTGCTGCGCGCGAACAACCTCAATGGCATCTTCGACCTCACAGCGCCTTTCAAGCACTGGGTGATAATATCTTGCATAGCGCACCAAAGCGCCATACATCAACTGCTCAAGTGAGGCTCCCTGTGGCGCGAGTTCCTTTCTTCGGTGGCAAGGCTTGGCGTCGCGGGTAAGACCCCAGCCGGCGTAGAAGGGCAAACCATAGCAGTGAACAGTTTTGCTTAGTATTAATGCTTCAAAGCCGAGCTGTGATGACAGGGTAAATACGGCGTCCGCGCCCCGGATCAACGCATGGGGGTGGCAAGGCTTTGCAAACCAAATGACATCTGTCAGCAAAGGTGAGTCTTTAAGGGAAGAGAGCAGACCTTTTTTATTCCCATACAGTGTATCCGGATGCGCTCTTATCAAGAGTTTTGCGTGAGGGTACTGAGCACGTGCATCTGTAATCATACTGATGAGATCAGATTCACTGACTTCAGCGCCGGCCAGAGACAGATCAGCGGCAACCTGATCGACTAAAAGCACATAGGACGCCCCCGCCAACAGATCGTCCAATACTACTGGCAACTCGAGATGTGCAGATGGATTGGCGTAGCAGTTGTACTTGGTAATGCCAAAGTTGATTAATGCATTTTGCAGGGCATGTGCTCTGCTGGTCTCATCAGCACACAGAGGCTCTACTATCAAACTCTCCAGCCTGGACGGCAGGCGGCTGTCATAGTAAACCCCATCATCATCGACTACGACTGACAATGACTGCCCGCCATTCGCTGGATGGCCAGTATAGCCAATAAAACCATCTTCAAGACGAATAAAAGGGATACCAGCAGACTTGGCTTTCGCCTCAAGCCCAGCGCTGTTGGCTTTGTTTCCCCAACCAATAAACGCATCTTTCGGGCCTATTTTTGTCAGCATAGAGTGACGGCAGACCTTGCCTTCCAGGCAGGCTTCAAGCATGACACTGCGTTTTAAAATACCGGGAGAGCGGGTGTAATAGGTCATAGCAATAAAATCAGATGGTTGATAAGGGAAGAGCTTTGTCGTGAAGCGGCGGATTGTATCGGTTTATGAAATAAAAAGCGAAAGGAAAAGCGAAAAGCATGACCTCAGTCGATAGTTGAGGTTGAAGGTTAACCACAAAATCGGCTCATTTCATGGTTAGCTGATTTATTAATCTCTGAGCATTTTGTTTTGCAGACTCACGATCAATATTCAGTAACTCATCAAATGCCACAAGCCAGGACACAATATCGTTATCTGCGACTACCCCTGCATTCTCAGTTTTAATTGAGTGTGCATTGGGAAATTGCGGTGAGTATATTCCAACCGCTCCCTGTCTTTGTATATCCAGAAGTTTGCAGTGAGAACGGGCTTTGTTAAAAGGCGAGTCAAACAATGGCGCGAGACCAATATCCATAGGTCGGCTGCCAATATGAGCTTGGTAGTTTGGCCAGCTCATGGGGTGTAGTACAGTCACTCTGGGAATATGCCTGACCTGGCGATAAAGCGTGTGGTCTCCAATCAGCTCAAACCAGGTATAGCTGTATTTTTGCTGAATTAACGCTATCAGTTTGATAACAAATGCCCACTCAAGGGTGTGGCTGCCGCTGCCGTGGTAGAAACAACGGACGGTGGCCAAAGCGGCTGCAGGCAGCTGGAGTGGCGGCAACACAGCAGTGTCTGGCAGGCCATAGGTTTCTGCCAGTGCTCTGGTGGATACCCACACTTCACTGCAGATATTGGCAAGAATCGGCTTGGCTTTGCGGTACCAGCCAGCAAGGCGTTTCTTATACAGCTTGGGTAAGCTGGCATCTCGATGCGCCCCGGGAATGTCATCATCGGTAAACCATACAATATGTCGTTGCTCGT